>NZ_CP066339.1:1833919-2139572 GCF_016406125.1 Alicyclobacillus sp. SO9
TCCTGATATACTGGATTTAACTATACAGAACAAATGCATGCCCCGATGAACTATTAGAAATAGAAGCTTACCATAACAACAAAAGCAACCAGACTCTGATGAGACCTGGCTGCTTTTGTGGCTCCTATCCATTCTGGCCGCCATATTTATCATTCTATTGATGTTCCGAATATTTATACTATATTCTTTCAGTACAAGTCTCATATGGAAATGTAATCAACGCACCACAAGCAATATTTCAGTCTCCATCTAGGCTTATCATCCGTATGCCATTGAAAATGAAATGACCTCTGATTCATCTTTCTCTCTGCTTCCGAGTATAGAGCCTGTGATCCGCAATTTGTAGGGAAACTTCCCAGTCTGTCTTATTGGGTTGCCACAGTTCACATCCGACGCTAACAGTAAATCGTTTGTTCTTAAACCAATCGGTGGCATATGAAGCTGCATGATCAGCTTCAATCTGGCCACTTTGCAGAACAAACATAAATTCGTCTCCTCCACCACGTCCATATAACCCTTTTGAACCAATATTTTGGATTAAGGTCTCTGCTACTTCAATCAATACAGAATCTCCAGTTGCATGCCCATAAGCATCATTTATCCCCTTAAAATCGTTGATATCTAATATACCGATAATAAAGTTTTCATCAATTCTTCTTGATAGTTTCCTGATTTCACTTATAAAACCTCTACGATTGTAAATCTGCGTGAGTTCGTCATGACGACTTTCATGTTCTGCAATACGCCTTAGCACAAGCATTTCTCCAATGAGAGAGACATGTGTCGCAAGAAGTGACATCAGTTCATCATTCGTCTCATCTGGCACCGTTTTTCTTCCAACAACAATGGCTCCGACGCATTTGCTTTGTATGATAAGTTTCCAGGCTCCGATATACCGTATTCCTTGTTCTGTCCATAATTTTTGCCAAACAGGAGAGATCTCGTTTACAGACAACCACCGATCAGGAATAACATAAGATTTTCCGGTGATCCACGACTTATTCAGCATCTTTGTTAGTTCTGCTGCGGAGTGATCAAGCCCCCACGGTTCATAGACTTTATCCTTTGCATCAGCATTCTGTAAAACAAATTGTCTCCGGTAAATAAACATTCCCGCATCCAAGCCAAATGTATTCTTTAACACGTTTGATACTTTTGAAAAGAGTGTACTGCCACGGTCGGCCGTAGCCCAGTCTCTCGATTCTTTGATGAGTTGTTTTAGATTATTCAACCCTCTATCCCCCAAATTAAAAGACACATCCCCCCATCCGAATGTGCCGTCATATTTATCTCTTGTAACGGCAGCTCGGCCGGCATAGCAAGCGCTGTAGCCCCGTGGCTTTGTGTCCCGCCCTTTCGGAACGGTTTACCTTTTCCTCGACAACGTAACCGAGTCATTCTATTACGCTTCAATACTATTCCAAAACTGAGCCCAAACCATTTCATATCGTTCTCGGAATACCTCTTCGCTGTAACGTTGCATTTCCCAAAACCAACCGTCCATCATGCAAAGCAATTGGGACGAAAGAGCATCACAATCCGCTTTCTTTAATTCCCCTCTTTCCATTCCTACCTTAAAGAGATTGCAGAGCAGTTTGTGTTCCTGTTCAACGACTTTCTTTAATTCTTCTTTTAGATTGATCTCAAAGAAGTCAGGAGGGAATAGCAACAAACGAATAAAAACTTTGAGTTGTGTGTAGTCTCTTAACTGAAACGCAATCACTTGATCAAGAAACTGCTTCAACTGATACTGAACTGATTCCCCAGTTATTTCAATATTTTCTGTTGCTAAATTCAGATGTTTCGTTAAGATGTCATTGTAAATATGTAGCAGAATATCTTCTTTACTTTCATAAAATGCATACAACGACGGAGCCTTGACCCCTACTTCGTTAGCAATTGCTTTCATAGTCATACCTTTGTATCCATTTTCTGCATAGAGCTTAGTTGCCGCCTGAATGACTTTATCTCTGGTGCTCATAAAAGTCTCCCATTTTCATCCTTACTAATATTCGTTAGGTTAAATGCATGATATCAGTCTTTTTAGATTTTTACAATCTTGTGGAAGAGGAAAGTATGCTTTCACTGAGATACACTAATACTTTATTCCTGAACTAAATATTCAAAATGATCCCGATGATACCCTTTCCGCTCTTTAACCCTCGTGAGGAATATAGATGCTACCGAAAACATTGACGAAGCCCTCAGTTTTGCCATAGAAAGAGGCTTCGTTCCTTCTGAAACACTCGTTTGGTCAACTCCAGCGTTGATATGTGTTTTGTTGTTCCGTCCGAATGCCACAGATATTCTCCATCATAGGCCAGGCCGCACAGCTTTTCGCATGAAGGGAAAGCTCTGAACGGGTGTTAGAGTCATTGCGCACATCGCCTCACCATCAGTTGAAATATCGACCTCCACTGAAGACTGTATGTCGTTCCACGAAAGCGACAGGATTTCCCACAGGCTCCTTCGCATAGGAGCAGCGTTCGCCCCAGGGGTATGTTTGAGTATAGGGGACATCGCTACTAGTTGACCATAATGGAGATATAGCAGATCCGCTGGAACCGAATACACCCTGCTGGAACATACATCCTGATATCGCTCCGCTTGACGGGAACATCATTATCCAAAAGACCTCAAAATAAATTGTTGTGGTGCAGTCGTTAGAACAGGCAAGTAAAGCTTGAATCTTCGGATTTTACTTTGACATATGGTTAGCGAACGCTTACCATATGGTCATGAAGAAATCACACGCTGACAGTAAAGAGAATGAAATTGTTAACGCAGCAATCCGATTGTTCTCCCGTAGAGGCATCGAGGGGACGAGTGTTCGAGAAATTGGACGGGAAGCTGGTGTTACGGATGCTGCTATATACAAACATTTTGAGTCGAAGGATAACGTGGCTCTTTCTGTGTTTTCCAGATATTCTGATCGATACTCAAGGTTAGTCGATTATTATCGCCAATTGGAAAGCCCTTTTGAAGATCGACTGAATCAAATGATTGTAGATATATTGGAACAACATGATAGAGATCGCTTTGGTCTGCTCTTACTGGGGCAAAGACATGAGATATTTGCTCGTTTGGGAACCACGCATCGTTTTCCAATTATTGCTATGACTGACTTTATTCAGTTAGGCATAGAGGAAGACGTAATTCCTAAGCAATCGGCACGCTTAACAGCGGCGCTGGTCATAGGAGCGTTCACACGCTTAGCCGTGTTTAGTGATATGGGAGGACTTCCTTCGACTCTCATTGACATGAAAAGTGAGATCCAAGAACGGATACGAGGATTGGTCGGTTTAAGCTAAATAACTTTGCGTCTTTTAGTTAGCGTACGCTAACTAAATAACAGGGGGGATTGAGAATGAAAATCCACGCAATTGAAACTGGACTTGTTTCAGTAAAATCCAGACAGAGGAAAGGAGTAGGGTCAGTCGGAAGGCGTATTAATACGTTACTGGATAAGACATGGACAGAATGGTTGCCTATATACTGCTGGGTAATCGAACACCCAGAAGGAATCATTGTTATTGACACAGGGGAAACCGCAAGAACGTCAAATCCGTCTCATTTTCCCAAATGGCATCCGTATTTCCGTTTGGGTGTCCAAATGCAGGTGGAACCAGAACAAGAAGTGGGGCCACAAATCAAAAAACTAGGGCTGTCTCTCAATGACGTGAGATGGGTCATTATGACTCACCTTCATACAGATCACGCTGGAGGGCTCTCTCATTTTCCAGAGTCGGAATTTCTTATATCACGGCAGGAATATGCGCTGTCTCTGGGCTTGAAGGGAAAAATAAGAGGCTACTTACCGAACTATTTCCCCAAATGGTTTGAACCAAGAATTGTGGGCTACACCGTCGGGGAGTATGGTGCGTTTAGAATGGGATATACACTTACAAAAGCTGAAGATGTGTTAGTTGTTCCGACGCCAGGACATACCCCTGGGCATCAGTCCGTTATTCTTCGTGACGGGAATATCACGTATCTCTTTGCAGGTGATACCTCATATAATGAGCAGCTTATGATTGATAGAAGTGTCGACGGGGTTTCTCCCAATACAAATCTTGCAGGTCAAACGATTGATCGAATTCATCGATTTATCAGTGTAGAACCTACAGTTTACCTTCCAAGTCACGATCCAATGTCAAAGGAACGAATGATGCAAAGAATCCCAACCATGATTTCTTGAACACACGGGGCAGATGTCGAGAAGGATTTACCGCAGCCGGTACATAATTATTCAGGAAGGGATATTTTGGATTGTATCGCATTTTGGGGCAGTGGAGCGACAGAACGTTGTTACTCAAACCACTTTCCGAACGTCTGCATTGGAGAAGGGGGTAGAGCCGTGAAAAAGTTAATGGGTTTGTTCATTTTGATGTTGGGTCTGTTGGGATGTGCGGCTCATTCTCAGCTTCAAAACGCCTTACCATTAGGTACGGTTTTGGGTTGGCACAGCCATCTTTATAAAATTGTGAAGTCAGTCGCTCCGAAAAATGTAGGGAAAAAACTCGGAACGGTGACGTATCATGGCAAGGTATCTGGCTCATTTACCGTCTTTGAATCCTCTGGGAAACCTCCATCCAATTCAGTTGTTTTCGAAACATCCACTGGACAATACTATCAGGCGAACATTGAAGCAAAGAACTCGTAATAATTGGACTGTGTTGTAATTGAAGACCATTTTAAGTAGTTGGTCCTCCTGAACAAACGGGGGCTTATCCGATAGAGAACAACCTTTCTCGTCCTGTACAAACATTAGGAACCACGCATAGACAGTCATATTTCTTTGACTTGCCATAGAAGTGCCATGGTGGCGTTGCATCACGATCCTCACATTTAAGGCGCATTGGTGAAAGACCCAATGTTGCCCGTCTCCCTCCAGCCCATGATAGAGGGAAGTATCCTAGCAATTGGCTGTTAAGTCGCATGTCACAAAGGCAAAGAAATAAAGATACAGAGGTGTGACACAGTGTTACAAAGTTCAGTGTTCGGCCAGTTGGACTAGGTATTAATTTTCGAAATAGCCTGTTCTCGGACTGTTTACTCTCGGTGCCTTAGGATACTTTGATAGGCCATTACGACTCCGCCAGCACCTTTTGATAATGATGCTGAGTCTTCGTTCGCTCGTATCCCAGTTTCGGCTAGAAGTGATGCGACTCAGGGCGCTCCGTCCCATACCTCAGCCGTATGGTTCGATACCCGTTCTCTAAGGCCCACTGTTCCGCTCTCGCTATCAGCAACCTGCCAACACCGTGCTGCCGATATTGACGGTCTACGACAATACCTCGAATCTCGGCATAGGGTGGAGACTGAGTGAATGAATGCCCTGTACGTGTATCCACCCCAAAATAACCATATTGTCCTCGACGACGAAAACCTGCTCCTCAATCATTCTCTGTAAGTAATGAAATCGTTCTTCGACTTCCTCTCTGCTGGCGGGATAGCCAAATTGGTCACAGAGTACCGCAACTTGCTCCACATCCGTTAGGTCCATGTGACGTACTGGCATGCGACCACTCCTCAGTTCTTATTTTCTCTTCCTATCGTTCATCCCAAACTGACGTAGGTGAACCTGCTTTATTTGGCAGGAAATGTGCGGAAAGGTTGGAAAGTGTCTATAAACACTTGTCAAGGTTTCGAGAAAGCGGTGAAATCGCTTCGGCCTGATGTAGGGAACCTAATCTCGACGAGACAGATGAAGATCCGCTGGCCTTGTTACCTTGTTCTGATGATTTACCAGAGCGGGTCCGACACCGCCGATAAACAACTTACACAACAGCCCCACTGGGTAGCCAGTGTGGGTTCTTTTAGTTCGCCCTGCATGGGCATAGTCTTAATGGGTGAAAGTCCCTAACACACCTTGATAGTGGGAAGTGTATAGCCAATGACAAGGGTGTCCATCGGGAGGTGGAATCCGGAGGAAGTCGGACGGCAAATCTCTGGTCTGACGGGCAGAAATCACATATAAGGCATGGCATATCGGGTAAGGTTGCTAAACAAACTGAAGCCCAATAACTATCCGAAGGTATGCTGTGTAAATGTGGCAGATGGATGGAGTGAAAGACTATGCACCTTAACGGGGGAGGTCTGTGTGGTACGCTCAGCATAGCGATAAACATTTGCTACTGAGTAACCTTTACTGAAAGGTAAAACGGAACACACAGAAGTCAGTTCGAGTCGTAGTATCGTAGAAGTTAGTGAAAGCTAATGGAGAAAAGGACTCGACGGTGGCAGTAAGTTAGACGTAGTTTACTAACGTAACAAGGATAGCAGTTGCCCGAAAGGGGTTACTTATCTGAAAGTAGGTTGGAAACCGAGAATAAACGATAAGAACGCTTAGTGACGGTGGATAGACTATGCAAGGTGAATACCAGATTTACTGAAACCGAACCGCCGCTTGCGCAACCGCATGAGCGGTGGTGTGAGAGGACGGGGGTTAGTCACCCCCTCCTACTCGATTAGTCGCAAGGGCATCTGCTAGTGTAATGTGCCTCTGGTTTGACGCTTACGGAAGGAGACGGTTTTATGGGGCAGCTACGTCGCCCCTGCTTGTTCCCTCGATGAATTCACCGTTCACATAGCGTGCTTGATACCCGATTTCACCAGTATCCAGTTGGCGGGGTAGCTGGTGGCAAACCCTAGCATCATGGCGATTTGCATCATGAACCAGTACAGAAGGTTAGTTGGTTCCGGCACATGTACGAAAAATACATGAACCAGCGCCATCCATCCAAACATGCCGATTTCATACGCAATAAGTGACCATGTGTCTGCCTTAATCGCATTTTTCAAGCCACGACCAAGAGATTCCAGGTTCGTAAATCCCATTCCAAAATACTGAAAGGCGATACCAAATAGATAGGCGAGTACAAATTCGACGATGTAATCTGCAAAGAGGGACGAGCCAGCGACCATCAGCCCGAGTCCAAAGACAAGTGGTCCGCCGATTGCATCACCGAGCGAACAGCCTCCGCCGCAATGCGTAGAAGACACAAACACGCTCTGCCATAAGGGCTTATTACCGTGGTGCATGCCATGATGCATCTCATGATCTCCATGTTCATGACCCTGTTCGTGTCCATCGTCTTGCATCTGGTTGCCCATATCCTTTGTGTAAGGATTGTCGAGCCCGTTCACCTCGTGTGTTTCCTGCTGATCCTCATGAGCACCTGGGTTGTGCTTGGCACTATGTCCAGAATGCGCCGTGGTGTGATGGCCATGGTGCATCATAATTGGAGCATTGCGCCCAAGTTTCCAGTAAGCAAAAAGACCAATGGGGCCCATGTAGAGAGTTGTGAGGGGCCAAACCAACTTCATGATGGGCATGGCAACCTGTTTTCGGGGTACGTCTGTGACGGCGATAAGGAATGAAATAGCAGATAAACCCAACCATATATACGCAAGAATCTGTAGCCAACTTAGAGTCATGGTAATCACCTCAAGCTATAGAGTTCCCATAGGTCACTTTCTTATGGTAAAGATGGTACAAAACGAAATTCCACGCCTCGCTTCAGCAAGAAGACGGGGAATGAGCTTATCGACGTTCCTGAACTGTTAGCGTCGTATCCAGAGTCTTACACGGCTTGTTTCAATACGGTCACTGTTTACAAAGGGCTATCCCAGTATGCCTGTTTGGTGTTCGGATACTCGCACAACTCAACAATGGTCCCGGAAGTCGAGGCCAGATGCATGTAGATCAGTCGACGTCCTCGAGCATTGGTACGAAGCGTTTCTTCATAGAAGCGAATACCGGCCGTCCTTGCCTCCTCAATAGCGAAGTCAAGGTTATCGACCCGATATGCCACATGGTGAACACCTTGGCCCTTTTGACGTATGAACCGAGCGATTGGGGATTCTCGATTGATTGGTTCGAGGAGTTCAAGATGCATCTCTCCGACGGTGATCGCCGCCACATGAACTTCCACGCCCTTGGCCTCACTTGTATACCGATCTATTAGTTTTCCACCAAGGACATCCAAATAAAAGGGTAGCGTATCATCAATGCTGCGAACGGCGATGCCTAAGTGGTCAAAGGTTTTATCCATGGCGTCTCACCTCTGTAAATGAACTTTACGACAAACCGCTATAAATGGGCGATTGCCTCAGGCGCTCGGGATACCAAAGCGTTCGTAAAATCCCTGCTGGCCTGCCTCCGTAACACGTATCGTCCGGTTTGACATTCCCCTCTCGATCCATCCGAGTTCGGAAATTCGGTCGAGCAACGCTGCCCCCAGTGCCCCACCAATGTGTGGTGTGCGTTCACTCCAGTCCATGCATGGGTAGATGAATTTACGTCGGCGGCGTTCAGCCTTGGTAATGTTGATTCCGAACTGCGTGAGGAACTGTCGGCCACTGTCTGTAAGGATAAAGTCGTCACCAGACCTTGTAACAAAACCGTGGGATTCAAGAGAACGTGCCAGATTTGTTCCCAGTTTTCCGGCCAAGTGATCGTAGCAGGTGCGAGCTTCTCGTAACGCCCGATCTTCTTCAGAATCACGTAGAGACTGAATTTCAGATGGTCCTGAAATCGCTATAAGTGACTCGATAGCTCGAGCGACATTCGGGTCTGTCAACCGAAAATAGCGATACCTGCCATGGACTTCTTTTGTGATGAGGTTGCCCGAAACAAGTTTGGATAGATGTGCGCTCGCAGTCTGCGGCGTCACTTTGGCATGGTTCGCAAGTTCAGTGGCTGTTTGGGGTCTGCCGTCCAACAGGCTGATGATTATGGACGCACGAGATGGATCGGCGAGCAGTCCCGCTACGTGTGAGATATCAGGCGTTGAAGGCACAATCATCCCTCCGATATAATGTAATCCACAATTCGATAATAGACGAAATATCCTTGGGGTACAATGATTGAGGAGGTGGGAACTCGGTGAATCGATGGTTGTTTATGGTACTGGTATTGATTACAACAAGTCTCATGGGATCGTCGTTTGCCATAGGCAAGGTGGGGCTGGCTTACGTTTCTCCGTTGTTACTTGTAGGGCTCCGTTTTACACTTGCAGGAGTTCTCATGGCAATGTTTGTAACTAGGCGGAAAAATCCGACAAATCTACGGGATTGGTCCAAGGTGGCACTCATCGGACTCTTTCAGACGGCCGGTGTCATGGGATGTATTTTCATCAGTCTTCGAACTATTACGGCCAGTGAATCCTCCATTTTGACGTTTACAAATCCGCTGCTGGTGATCATCTTCGGGACCTTATTCATGAAGGTAAGATATCGCTTTGTGCAATGGATTGGAGTCTTAACAGGATTTTTTGGTGTCTTCATTACACTTGGGTTTCATGTACATCTTCGATTCGGTACTTGGCTCGGCATCTTGGGAGCGGTTTCGTGGGCCCTCGCTACACTGCTCATAAAACGTTGGGGAGTAGGACTGGACACCTGGGTACTGACTGCGTACCAGATGCTGTTCGGCGGACTGTTGTTGCTCATCGGTAGTTTCACGGTTGAGCGGGCACATATCGTGTTGAATGGAACTTCCGTTTTCGTTATCGTCTGGCTTGCCATCATGGCATCTATCGTACAGTTTGCCATCTGGTTTTATCTCCTGCATCATGGCGATCCGGGGAAAACCAGTGCCTTTTTGTTTCTAGCACCGTTTTTCGGGGTGTTGTCCGGATGGCTCATTCTTGGAGAAGTGGTCAGGTGGCCGGTCATGATCGGTGGTCTTCTTATATTTGTCGGGATCTTTCTGGTCAATTGGCCGGAGCCGAAACTGAAGGTCCGCAAGGAGTTGCGGGATGTGTAACCAGACTGGCGCATCTTCGGGTCCAAGCTTCAAAGGAAGTACACTGCGTTGTCTGAAGTAAAATGACAATGAACAATAAACTGCGAGATGAGGTGTTTTAGATGGCTGAACCAAACAGCAAAAAACAAATTCGGCTGGTCGTAAACGGTATGACCTGTGATGACTGTGAAAGACACGTATCCCATGCGCTAAAAAGCGTTGGAGCACAATATATATCGGCCAGTTTTCGTCGTAACGAGGCCACATTTGAACTCGGAGACCTTAATCAGCTTGACGCTGCCAAACAAGCGATTGTAGATACAGGGTACAAGCCTGGCGATGCTACCATCTTGAGTGATCCACAGCCCAGCGTTCTACCCGAGACGGGTGGCAACTTCGACTACGACCTGCTTATCATAGGATCGGGCGGTTCAGCATTCTCAGCAGCGATTCAAGCGGTCTCGTATGGTGCAAAAGTAGCCATGGTAGAGCGGGGAACCGTCGGTGGAACATGCGTCAACATTGGCTGTGTACCCTCAAAGAACATGCTTCGAGCAGGTGAAATCAATCGTCTGGCAACACGGAATTCGTTCCAGGGGCTCAATACATCTGCCGGGCCAGTAGATTTGAAGAAGCTTATCGAACGCAAGGATGAGTTGGTTGGCGAACTTCGTCAACATAAGTATGTCAACCTGATTGACGAATATGGTTTCGAACTAATTCAGGGCGAAGCCCGTTTTGTAGATGAGGCGACCGTTGAAGTGAATGGACGAGAGATCAAGGCTCGAAACTTCCTGATTTCAACCGGGGCATCTCCTGCTGTGCCCAATATCCCCGGATTGAACGATGTGGATTACTTGGTCAGCACCACTGCACTTGAACTGAAGGAACTTCCAAAGCGGTTGGCTGTCATTGGTTCTGGATATATCGCCATGGAGCTTGGACAGATGTTCCATAATCTTGGTTCAGAGGTTACCTTGATGCAACGGAGTGCTCGTGTGTTGAAGTCGTACGACCCTGAAATTTCAGAGGCAGTCACAACGGCGTTGACAGACCAGGGAATCAACATCATTACCGGTGCAACATTCCATCGAGTCGAGCAGGACGGAGACATCAAACGAGTTTATCTCATGATCAATGGACAGGAGCAAGTCGTCGAAGCGGAAGCCTTGTTAGTTGCAACAGGTCGTAAGCCGAATACTGCGGCGTTAAATCTGAGTGCCGCTCAGGTGAACATGGGGGGCCGTGGCGAAGTTCTGGTGAATGAATTTCTCCGTACGAGCAACCAAAGCATCTATGCCGCAGGGGATGTGACCATGGGACCGCAGTTTGTATATGTCGCAGCGTATGAAGGTGCGATTGTAGCCAAGAATGCGCTGGCTGGCAGCGAAGAAAAGGTCGATTTAACGGTTGTTCCAGGCGTGACATTTACGAGTCCTGCAATTGCAACGGTCGGTCTTACAGAGGAGCAGGCAATATCCAGGGGATACGAGGTTTTGACTTCCGTACTTCCACTCGACGCAGTTCCTCGGGCGCTGGTGAATCGAGAGACGACCGGAGTATTCAAAATCGTGGCGGATGCGAACACACGTAAGATCCTTGGTGTCCATGTGGTAGCGGAAAACGCAGGTGATGTCATCTATTCCGGTGTGCTCGCTGTGAAGTTTGGGCTTACCATCGAGGATCTACGATCAACGCTTGCCCCGTATCTGACGATGGCGGAGGGAATAAAGCTGGCAGCCTTGACGTTTGACAAGGACGTATCCAAGCTCTCGTGCTGTGCCGGTTGATGTGGTACTTTGGTTCAAGAACGTTGTTAGCAACAGTTGAAGGATATTGGACTCAATGGTCTGAGCATGCCACGGTGACGGTGATTTCATCGTCACCCCCAAATGGGCCTTGAACCTCGACTACATAGAACATCCAGACATTGTGATTGTAGGCTCGGCTCAAGTTTGCTCAGCACGACCCCTGGCTGTTACTAGGGCGATCTTACCACTTCCTAAGATGAACGCACGAAATATCAGTCGAGGTATGAAGCGCTAGTAGCGTGGTGTTAACCCCATTCATCACAACACGGTTGAAATCGGGGTCTGAAATGCGCTATCGAATGCCCGAGAATGGTTTATACTGTCTGATTATTAACACGATATTAGCCCGTGTGATGAAAGAGCACAACATCCAATTCTTCGCTACTTTACCCAATCGTCTGCCCACGTTTGAACGGCTTCCACAACTGGCTGAAGTGCTTTTCCTTTCTCTGTAAGCTCATATTCAATACGGATAGGTGTGTCTGGATACACTGTTCGCTTTACGATGTCCGCATGTTCAAGTTCTCGGAAACGTTCCGACAGCATGCGCTCGCTCATGTCTGGGATAATGGCTGCAATTTCTGAGAAGCGCCTTGGACCACCACACAGGGTGCGAAGGATAAGACCCGACCAACGCTTCCCTAGCAAGTCGAATGCCTGCTTGAACTTAGGACACATCTCATCATAATTGAGATTCATACTTTCTCACCTCGAACTTATTTTAACACCTAAGCTTGACAAAAGTAAGTGTGTGGTTGTATTCTGTGTTCCGTCGCTTCTAACTTACTTTTTGTAATAACATTGAAGAAAGGAAGCTGAAAATAGATGAATATTGGTCTTTTGTTGATTCGCTTTGTTGTTGGTCTCATCTTTATGGGACATGGTTCCCAAAAGTTATTCGGATGGTTCGGTGGTTACGGACCGAAGGGAACAGGCGGATGGATGACGTCCATTGGATTAAAGCCTGGGGTTTTGATGGCTGTGCTTGCCGGTTTAGCTGAATTTATCGGTGGTCTTTTGTTTACGGTCGGTTTTTTGACGCCAGTTGGCGCTGCCCTCATCGTGATCACGATGCTGATGGCGATCATTACGGTACATGCAAAGAGTGGGTTCTGGAGTCCGAATGGATTTGAATATCAACTGGTTTTAATTGCGACGGTTATCGGTGTGGCGCTCATTGGCCCAGGCATATATGTACTTGCGTAAAGCATGAACGGCAAGCTTGGAGAGTTGGCCAATATATATCACAGCGCAAGTACAGTTTGTTTCATAAACCACACGAAGAGAGGGGAAGTTGTAATGGCAACTCAAAAAGTGACTGATAAAACACTTGCGCAATTTATCCAAAGCGATAAGCCGGTCCTCGTTGATTTTTGGGCAACGTGGTGTGGACCATGCAAAATGATGGCGCCTGTCCTCGAGGATGTTTCCGATGTATACGAGGGAAAACTCAGCGTGGGGAAGCTTGATGTGGATGAAAATCCCGCTACAGCGCAAGAGTTTGGGATCATGAGTATTCCCACAATGATTTTGTTCCAAAACGGAAAGGTCCTGAAACAAATTGTGGGCTTTCGTCCGAAAGCAGATCTAGTTGCACAACTTGCTGAGGTTGTTTCGCAATAATTTCGTGACGTGGATACGTGTAAATGGGAACAGAGCTTGATGAAAGCACTACTGAAGCCCATTACCACCATAAGCTCTGTGGCAGGACAATAAAGATATAAAGAAGCCTGTGTTCGTCAATTAAGCAAACACCTGGACGGAAAATACAGAGTAACCTCATTAGGGAGTTCGTTTGAGTGTAGCAAGCAGGCTCGACTTAACCAGGGATGGTGGTTCTACACACTTGGGTTTGAACTGAGAGAATTGTTAGGAGTGACACAGTGACCACGACAGCAGACAAGCAGTATCCCGAGCTATTCAAATCTATTCGCATTGGAAATTTAGAGCTTTCCAACCGAGTTGTGCTTTCACCCATGACTCGTACGAGTGCGACTGAAGATGGCCTGGCTACGGATAGAATGATTAAATACTATTCCAAATTTGCGAAGGGTGGATTTGGCCTCCTTATCACTGAAGGCATCTATCCCGACGAACTTTATAGTCAAGGGTATTTTGGACAGCCAGGCCTTGCGAATGACAAACAAGTCTTGGCGTGGTCTAAGGTCACAGCAGCAGTTCATGAGAATCGGGCTCGAATCTTTGCACAGTTAATGCATGCGGGAGCCATTTCCCAAGGGAATCGTTATAAGGATGTATCTATCGGGCCATCGGCGGTAATGCCTAAAGAAGCCAAACTTGAGATGTACGGCGGCAGCGGAACCTTTTCTGTTCCTAGAGAAGCAACGAAAGAAGAGATTCAACAGGTGATTCAGGGGTTTGCTGATGCTGCACGCCGTGCTCGTCAGGCAGGCTTTGATGGGGTTGAGATTCACGGTGCCAATGGGTACATCTTGGACCAATTTTTAACTGATTATGTGAATCAGCGAACAGATGAATACGGTGGATCCACGGCCAAGCGGGCTCGATTATTGGTGGAAGTAAGTCAAGCTGTACGCCAAGCAGTGGGTCAAGATTTTGTTGTCGGAATTCGTATCTCGCAGGCTAAAGTCAACGATTTTACTCACAAGTGGGCAGAGGGAGAAAAAGACGGAGAAATTATTTTCAAAAGCTTGGGAGAAGCAGGTTTGGATTATATTCACACGACCGAATACAACGCAAACCAACCGCCTTTCGGAGAAGAAGGTCCAGCATTGGCCGAACTTGCCAAAAAATACGGAAAGGTCACCGTGATCGCAAACGGGAATTTAGATGACCCAACGGATGCAGAGAACATGATTGCGAATAAACAAGCTGATTTGATAGCTCTTGGGAAAGCGGCCTTGGCAAATCAAAATTGGCCCATCAGGATCGCTCAGAATGAAACACTGGATACATTTGATGGGACTGTCTTGCAACCGACTGCGGTCGTAAAGGATAGCGAGCTGTAAATCGTAGGAATGACAGTACAAAAGGAGGAGTTTTCGTGGCCAACGTTCTAGCTGTGGTATCAAGCGGTTATAAGGATAGAGACTATCACACAGGTTGGTGGGGAGAAGAGTTGTTTGCTCCTCTCGGTGCATTAGAAAAGGAAGGTCACGTTGTTGATTTAGCCTCACCTTTGGGTGGAAAACCAGAATTGGATGAAAGAAGCATCCTTCCGGAATATGACCCGAATGGGACATATAAGGCATTGTATGAATCCGGGCGAGCGGATGATACGCAGAAAATCAGTGAGATAAACCCAGAGAATTACGAAGTAGTTCTTATTGTCGGCGGCCACGGAGCGATGTTTGACTTAGCGAAGAATGATGACCTGCATCGCATCATCAACAGTGTATACGACCGTGGTGGCATTATTGCTGCGGAATGTCATGGGCCATCGGTGTTGGTTTATACGACAAGACCTAATGGAAAGAGCATTATCGCTGGGTTGAAAGTCACCGGTTATCCAGACGCTCTGGAACCGGAAGACGTTGTCCCATATTTACCATACAGTCTGGAACAGGAAATGCGAAAGATTGCAGAATACATTCCTGAACTCGATAAGAAGGCTTTCGCAGTTTGGGGAGATTCTCAGATTGTCACGAGCCGTGATCCCTTTTCCTCTGAACTTATGGGGGAAGAGCTTGTAAAAGCATTGCAAACCCGATAAGTTAACAGCTCAGTCACCATATCATGGGTGCCTGGGTCGGAGGTGGGATTCGTGATTCATAAGTTATTGCTATTCAATCTGAACGACCAGTCCAAAGAACCAGTGATACGTGACAAGACGATGGAATTATTACCAAGTGTACCTGGAGCAAAAAATGTCACTTTTCAACAGGCTATCGAGCAGGGTGAAATACAGTACCGGTATTTGATTACTGTAGATTTTGAATCGATGCAAGCTCACGACGAGTATATGGTGCATGAGAACCACGTCAGGTTTTCCAAAGAGTATTTTCGTCCGAATATCAGTGAACTGCTCATTCAGTTTTTTGAGTGACGCACAAAGCGGAGGAGAACATGAAATACTATCTTTTGTTAGTCCTGACCAGCCTCATGTGGGCTGGCAATTTTGTCACGGGTAAGTATTTAATCGGACACACGTCTGCACTTACCATTACAGATTTACGTTGGGCGATTGCAGATGTTTTGTTGTTACCGGTGGTATGGGTAGCTGATAGAAAACTCTTACCGCCGATTAGAGCGCTCGTTCCCTTGGCAATGATGGCACTGACGGGTGTGATTTCGTTTAACTTCTTTACGTACCTTGCTTTGCAACATACGACGCCGGACAATGTAGGACTGATTTCCGCCTTGAATCCGATAGCAATTGCTATCGCATCATTTATCTTCCTGCGAGAACGGCTAAGTATTCGTCAAATTGCAGGTATGGTTCTATCCTTTTTTGGAGTGCTTGTTGTTGTGACGAAAGGGCACTTGGCAGGCCTAGCTCACTTCCATGTGAATACTGGGGTCTGGTTGATGCTCGTGGCTGTCGGGAGCTGGGGACTTTATGCTGTTGCAGGACGGTTTGCAATGAAACATGTTTCTGCATATGGAGCAACCCTTTGGGCTGGTGTGATTGGCGTACTCTTCATGCTTCCGTTTGATCTGCCCACGCTTGCGTTTCAACAGTTGACGGTGCCGTTTTGGAGTTCAATCTTCTATGCGGCTATTGGCGGCACGGTAGTAGCAATGATCCTCTGGAACATTGGCATACAGCGAGTAGGCGGTACAAAGTCTGGTATATTCTTGAACTTTAACCCAATCTTCACGGCAATTCTGGCTTACGTGCTGATGGGCGAGACCATACACATGTCGCAGATTGTTGGCACGCTGATTGTCATCGCAGGCGTTTCTATATTCGCCATACAGCGACGTCAAAAGCAAAAGCCTGACAAGCATCTGTTGAAACAGCCTGCCTAGTTGGGATGCTCACTATGTGGCGACCATGAGTGGATTTACCAACGAGTCATAGAGTACAGGATAAGACAAGGGACAAAATACCCATTAAAATTAGGCACTGACGAGAGGAGCACTTACGATGAAAGTATACGTTTTACATGCCAGCATGTATGGACATACCATCACACT
This sequence comes from Alicyclobacillus sp. SO9, assembly GCF_016406125.1. Classification (NCBI taxonomy): domain Bacteria; kingdom Bacillati; phylum Bacillota; class Bacilli; order Caryophanales; family Alicyclobacillaceae; genus Alicyclobacillus; species Alicyclobacillus sp. SO9. The sequence continues at coordinate 1,850,603 of NZ_CP066339.1, forward strand.
TGGTGAAGCCATTGCAGAAGGAGCCAAAGAGGTTTCTGGAGCAGAAGTCATTTTTAAGTCTGTTGACGAAACGGAACCTGATGAATTGAAGTCTGCAGACGCCATTATCTGGGGTTCTTCAGGCGTCTTTGGTGAGCCGAATCCAAAAATGTCGAATTTCCTGTCCAAATTAGGACAGTTGTGGTTCTTCGGTAATCTTCAAGGCAAGGTTGGCGGTGTCTATGCAACAACATCCACACATCACGGGGGTGTAGAGAATATCTGCAGAGCGCTACAAACTCCGATGCAACACCATGGGATGATTATCGTTTCGAATACAGGTCAGTTCAATGAAGATAGAGCAGTATACGGAAACCCGTATGGGGCCACAGCCGTGATTCCGGTTGAATCAGCAAAGGATGCACCAATGAATCGCCCTTCCGAGGCAGAATTAAAAATCGCACGAGAGTATGGTCGGTCTGTAGCCGAAGTAGCAAGGAAAATGACAGCCGAAATGGTACACGCCTAACAACATCAATGAACCGTTGCCTTTTCGAGGCAACGGTTCATTCTTGATAAGACCAGAAGGAACATTTGCATAAAGGGGTTACTGGAATTGGTTGAAAACAAGGTAGTTGTCATCACGGGGGCCAGTAGTGGTATCGGACAAGCTACGGCCATTCGTTTAGCACAAAATGGAGCAAAGGTTGTTTTGTCCGCACGGCGGGAGGAGAGGCTGACAGAGACTGTCGATCAAATTACGGCAGCGGGTGGGAAGGCGAGCTATTTCAGCGCAGATGTGGCTTCAATGGAAGACGTTCAGGCTTTAGCAGACTTTGCAGTCCAAACATACGGCACAATTGATGTTTGGGTAAACAATGCAGGGCTCATGCCACTTTCTTTCCTCAACAAACGTAAAGTTGATGAGTGGGATCGAATGATCGACGTGAATATCAAAGGGGTTCTCTACGGTATTGCGGCTGCCGTACCCATCATGGAAGAACAAAAGAGTGGGCATATCATCAACGTCTCTTCGGTTGCAGGACATCGTGTCGGCATGGCTGGAGCTGTTTACAGTGGAACCAAGTTTGCGGTACGTGCAATTACGGAGGGACTTCGTATGGAATTATCACCGACCTCGAATATTCGGGCGACGATTATCTCTCCTGGCATGGTTGAGACAGAGTTACTTACCACGATAACGGATGAGGATGCCCTGAATGCGTTGAAATCTCGGGCAACGGCACAGGCGCTTCAATCTGAAGACATTGCCGAAGCGATATTCTATGCAATCAACCAACCAGAAAGAGCATCTGTGAATGAAATATTGATCCGACCAACAACGCAGCTGTCGTAGTCGCAGACTCGTTTGAAAGGCGAGTTTCTCCTTGCGGAGCAGGGCGTTTGTCGATATTTCTGCAATAAAAATGTCCGCTATATCGGCAAAGTATATCATCGGGAGGAAGCCTTTAAGCGTTCAATAACCCATCGTGCAAAGATCGCTTTGAGCATGTATAACGGTACAGAGTATATAAACTTCCACGAGTACAGGACATACAGGTGAAACCTAACAAACAGCGGTTCCACCACAAATGCGACAATAAGTGCTGCGACCAACAATGCTACAATGAACGACTTCCATGTCCGAAAGTATTGGTAGATCAACATGTGCTCGACCGGTAAGACTGATAAGTCGACGGGAATGAGAGCTGGAATGAGAAACCATAGCAACTGATGCGGATAAGCCCAGAACAGTGAGTTTGTTCCCCATAAGTCGAGAAGGGACGAAATACACCCAATGAGCATGCCGTAACTGGCAATCTCATATATGCGATTTCGATCAGTTAATATCCACCAAATGACCCAGGGGACAACGGAAAGGGTAAGGAGAAACCACCACTGCCAAGAGAAGAGCGAGTGCTCAAGCCAGTAGTCATATGAGGTTAAGCTAAGATGTCGACGAGCTTGCTCCAATATCGCAAATGAATGCAATTATAAATCCCCCTGTTGTCTCTCTGTTTCTTATGGTGGAACAAGACCGTGCATTCATACGTGTCTATATGTGAAGGAACATCGAATTGCTGAATGTAGCGTGTGAAGTGACATAAATGTGTTGATAGACACCATATATAGTGCTAGAATTGCAAACACAACTTCATATGCGAACTTGGTGCCCAACTTTGTTGGGTGAAAAGGGAATCCAGTGAAAGTCTGGAGCGGTCCTCGCCACGGTAAGGTACGATGCAAGACTCTGGTGTTCAATCGCCAGCCACTCGAGTTAATCGGGGAAGGTGAGTCTTTGCAAATGAGTCCAAGTCCGGAGACCTGCCATGTTTGCAATTGAAAGTATGCCCACGAGGAGATGGGTAGGGCTTTGGAAGCGATCCACTTCGGATTTCATGTGGGAATCTGTTCAATCGTGACTTCAATAGCACTCCGTCCTCGATGGGCGGGGTGTTTTTTATTGCGCAAACCCAAGGAGGCGCTCAATGTGAGTATCCAGGAAGAACAAGCCGTATTGGACAAGCCATCGTCAATTCAGGTGGATTGGTCGAATCTGTTCAGCTTCACCGACATGAAAGAGGTCATTCACTCGGTCTGCCACGGTCTTGATGGTTGCCATCCAGAGGCACTGCTGAACGTTATACGAACGCAGTCTAGGGAGGGCATGTCTCAACAGGCCATTGTGAGGTTGGTCATTCAATTAGCGGTCGAAAAGACCTCGATTGAAGAGCCCAACTGGCAGTACGTTGCGGCTCGGCTACTGCTGTCGAGTATCTATCAAGAAGCTGCCGATAACCGAGGATTGGAGGCTTCTCCGTATACCGACTTTCATGCGCTCATTAAGAGACTTGAGGACATTGGTCGGTATGGAACTTACATTCGGAAGAAATACACCAAGGAAGAAATCAACGAGCTTGAGCAGTACATAAGGCCGGAACGTGACTTGCTGTTCAACTATGTCGGGTTAAAGCAACTTATGGATCGGTACGTGATTCGGGGGGAGAGCGCAGAGGTTCTGGAGTTGCCTCAAGAGTTGTTCATGGGTGTCGCTATGCATCTGGCGATGAATGAAGCGGGCAGGGTAGAGCGTGCCAAGCAGTTTTACGATGTCCTATCAAAGCTTGAAGCAACAGTTGCAACACCAACACTGAGCAATGCTCGCAAACCATTCCATCAGTTGAGTTCCTGCTTTATCGATATGCCGGAGGACGATCTCATTAGTATCTACGAAACGGATAAGGCCTTTGCCCGTGTATCGAAATTCGGCGGAGGGATGGGGATCTACGTTGGGAAGATTCGAGCACGAGGTTCAGCTATCAGAAATCACAAGGGAGCCAGTGGTGGAGTCATTCCATGGGTTCGGAATTACAACAACACAGCGGTGAGCTGCAACCAACTGGGGGTGCGCAGTGGTGCGGTCGCTGTCTATCTCGATGTTTGGCACAAGGACATTCAAGATTTCCTGCAACTCAAGACGAACAACGGGGATGAGCGACTCAAAGCACACGATATCTTCCCTGGCGTGTGTATTCCTGATGAGTTTATGCGGCGTGTTGAGTCACGAGGCAGTTGGCATCTCTTCTGTCCTTATGAGGTAGAGAAAGCTATGGGATTCCGTTTGGAAGATGCATGGGGTGAAGAGTTCGAACGTCGTTATCAAGCGTGCATTGACAACCCTGAGCTTGACCGAATTGAAATACCAGCTATCGACATCATGAAAAGGATCCTCCAGTCCACCTTTGAGACGGGAACTCCGTTTGTGTTTTTTCGTGATACGGCAAACCGGATGAATCCCAACAAACATGCAGGCATGATCTACTGTAGCAATCTTTGTACAGAGATCATGCAGAACATGAAGCCAATGCAGTTGACGGAAGAAACAGATGAGGATGGCAACATTGTGGTTCGGTACAAACCAGGTGAGTTTGTCGTTTGTAACCTCTCCTCGCTCAACCTTGGTCGGTGCAAGTCTCGAGAGGATATGGAACGTATTGTGGAAACGCAAATTCGAGGCATGGACAACGTGATTGACTTGAACTACTACCCAGTAAAACAAGCAGAAATGAGCAATCAGAAATACCGAGCGATTGGACTGGGTATCAGTGGGTATCATCAGCACCTCGCCCAAAACAAGTTTCTTTGGGAGTCTGAGGACCATCTAAGTCACGTCGACGAACTGTTTGAATGGATCAACTTCTTCGCTATCAAGGCCTCCATGGAACTGGCGATAGAGAAGGGCGCTTATTCACTGTTTGAAGGGTCCGATTGGCACACTGGAGCGTACTTTGATCTTCGTGGTTACCGCAGTCGACCAGATGGACCAGATTGGGACTGGCTTCGACATGAGGTACAGAGACACGGCATACGGAATGCATACCTGTTTGCCATTGCTCCGACAAGTAGTACAAGTTTGATTGCAGGAAGTACGGCAGGCATCGATCCTGTATTTGCTCGATTCTTCATGGAGGAGAAAAAGAACGGGGTCGTGCCGCAGACGGCACCGAATCTGAACTCGGACACATTTTGGTACTACAAAGAGGCGCATACCATCAACCAATCATGGAGTATCCGAGCTGCGGCTATCAGACAGCGACACATTGACCAATCACAATCGTTCAATCTGTACATTACGCCAGACATTCCAGTACGGGACTTTTTGAACCTATACATGGAGGCGTGGAAGTCGGGGCTGAAAACCGTCTACTACGTACGAAATAAGTCGCTTGAGGTCGAGGAATGTGTTGCCTGTTCTTCGTGATTGGCAAGCAAAAATTGAAGGGATATGGAGAAAGGGTGGATTTAAGTGGAACTGCAGAGAACAAAGTTATTTAACGAATCCGGTGACCGAGATTGGGGAAGCAGGCGGATCATCGGCGGCAATACAACAAACCTGCTCGAACTTAACAACGTGAAATACGACTGGGCTTATCGCATGTATCGTGCGATGATGAGCAACTTTTGGATTCCGGAAGAAATCCCGCTCGCAGACGATGCACGACAGTACGCAACACTCTCAGAGCATGAGCGCCGCAGCTTTAACAAGATTCTCTCGTTTCTGATCTTCTTGGACAGTATTCAGACCCACAACTTGCCGAACGTCAACGAATACATTACGGCGCCTGAGGTGAACTTGTGCCTGACGGTTCATGCCTTTCAAGAAGCCGTTCACTCTCAATCATACGGCTACATTCTGGACTCAGTTGTCAGCGCAGACGTAAGAGATGCGATTTACAACGAATGGCGCACGGATGAACATCTACTTAAACGGAATCAATTCATCACAGATCGGTATGAGGAATTTATTAACGATCCGAGTGACGAAAACCTTGTCAAAACTGTGATGGCGAATTTCATCTTGGAAGGCGTGTACTTCTACTCTGGTTTCAGTTTCTTCTTTGCGCTTGGACGCCAGGGAAAAATGCTAGGAACGGTATCCGAGATCAAATACATCCAAAGAGATGAATTAACCCATCTGGCCCTGTTTCGGCAAATCTTCCACGAGATAGCAAAAGAAAACCCACAGTTAATGACGTCTAAACTTCTTGAGGAGCTACGGGAGATGATGCGTCAGGCTGTGGAGCATGAAGTTGCGTGGGGGCAGTACGTAACGGACGGGCAGATTTCTGGACTGACCAATGAACTCATTGCCAAGTATATTCAATATCTAGCGAATCTTCGGCTCAAGTCGCTAGACATGGCTGCACCATTTCCGCAGGTCACCGAGCACCCGATGCCTTGGGTAGAACAATTCGCAGCGATGAACTCCATGAAGACAGATTTCTTTGAACAGAAGGTGACCAATTACACCAAGTCAGCCAACCTCAAGTGGGATGATCTATAAGAGAGCCTATCCTCAATCCCATTATGCCAGGTGGTATCAGGTTCTGTGACGTGGTTTTTGACTTTGCGATTCGGCGACGGGGTGTATTGTTCCCATGCTTGAAAGTGCGGCTGGACATCGCTGAAGGGCAAGTCGAATCCAAACAGTTGACATACCCTTACCTTGTTCGGAGCGTGGCCTTCCGGTATTACACTATGTGCTTTCAGGGTGATCTGCGTGGAGCAGCTTCAATCGTGAAACTCACGTATGACAGGTGGGCGTACCAAGGGATGCCCCACCCGTCGCCTGTGAGCTCGCTGTTGTGTTGTGAAATCCCTATCGTCTATTCTAAGAGAAAGAGCAGTAAACAACACGCCATTCAACCGGGGATTGATACTTTCATGGCAGAGACACATACGTTTTCTAAAGGTGAGGAAATAGCAAATGCGGTGACGCATGGCATTGGGGCACTGCTCAGTATTGCAGCATTAGTCGTATTAATTGTCTTTTCGTCACACTACGGTACTGCATGGTATGTAGTAAGTTTTACGGTTTTTGGCTCCACTATGCTGATTCTCTACACATCTTCCACCTTAGTCCACGCCCTGCCAGCGGGAAGAGGAAAAGACCTATTTGAAGTTTTTGATCACACTTCAATCTACTTTTTCATCGCAGGTTCGTACACCCCATTTACTTTCTTTGTGATTCAGGGCGTCTTGGGTTGGACCATCTTCGGAATTGTATGGGGCCTGGCCCTGGCTGGGACAGTATTCAAGGCGTTTTATGTTAAGAGATATCTTTTCACCTCGACCATTCTCTACGTCGTCATGGGCTGGATGATAGTTGTGGGGTGGCATCGGATCGTTCAAAATCTACATATTCATGGTATCGAGCTTTTGGTGGCCGGTGGGATTTGTTATACCGTAGGGGCGATATTCTATGTGTGGAGAGGATTTAAGTATCATCATTCTGTATGGCACCTGTTTGTTATAGCGGGAAGCGCTTTTCACTTTTTCTGTATACTGCTGTTTCTATTACCTCAGTAAGAGTTTTAATTCTGAAGAGCTTTGCCATTGTTTTCACGATGCGATCACAGATAAAGCGCTCAAGACGCTGGTAGCCAAGCCAGTGAGGAGTTGAAGCTGATACAGACGGAAGTCCATATCGGGCTTGGGTCCCAGATTGTCACCGTCATTCAAGTTCACATGCCGAAACCGGACCCGCATCTGCACTTTGAGGACTACATAGCCCATGCCAGCCATGGATATCATCCTAAGTTTCATATCCTGAGTCATGCTGAGTCTGGAGACATAAGGCCCCACAAAATAGGAACTAGGAATTGCGAACGGAAGAGAGGAGCGTTATCTCACAAGCCTTACCTTGGTCTTAGGGCGCTGTGGTGAGATATACCAATGTTGCTCGTCTCCTCCAGCCCTTGCCTAATAGGGAAGTGTCCTAGCAACTGGCTGTCAAGTTGCATGTCACAAAGGCAAGAGATAAAGATACAGAGGTGTGACACAGTGTAACATCTATATATAATAGGCCAATCATTGCGGGCTAAATCTGTTTTAACTTATTTGTGACATCCATCAAGTCTTCGCAGTACATATAAAGCTGACTAATCCCTATAGTAGATTAAGTCCACTACTTCTTCTTATAGACGCCAACACCATGAATTGAGAATAGGCCCTCTAATAGATGTAGACCATGAAATGTAAAATCTAAAATCTAAAATGTAAAATCTAAAATTTACTTTGAAGCGAAAGGTATGTACCCCGCCTGTAGCAGGGAGTCAGCGAACGTTTTTAGCAAAGATACGACTCACGAATGAAATCACTTCCGAATCTTGCTCAGCAAGATACTTGATTAGGGCTTCCTCGACTACATTGGACACCGTTGACCCTACAGACAGCACCTCGGCCGCCGTGGCAGCGTACTTACTCAGTGTGACGGTGATGCGTTTCGTGTCACCACGGTCTCCCTTTTCCGGGATTTGTTCGGCCGACCATTTTCGCTTTGTTGACTTCTGTGCCCTACGCTGCGCTGCACAATCTCTGCAGATGGAAGGATTGATGGCAGAGGGATAGAGTGCCTGGCTGATCGGTACATCGTGGTCACCTTCGTTACAATGAAACATCGTCGTATCGATGACATCGCTACTAGCGGGTTCTTGCTGAGTTTCGTTAGAGTGCAGGTGTGCATCTGTGCTAGTGAGTTCTTGCATATTGTCTGGCATGGCTATCACTCCTCTTTAGCGTACTTGTCCGGATGTGCCGGACTGATTTGACACTAAAATGAGTTAGTTCGATATTGCAAGTTCGGATACTCCTGTACAGTTGAAGGAGTGCCTGCGAACTGGTAGGAATAGGAGAGTGCAAGCCGATGAATCATGCCAATTTTAGATGTGAATTTTGTTGGTTCAGGGACGGGGTCCATGTGGAGTTGGGGGAGTTCGAAACACGATTTTCATGCCGGTGAATCGTTTTGAAAAACGGGATACCCTATAGGGACATATCGGAGTAATGTGGGGAAAAACAGCGCTCCATGGGTGAAAACGGGAGAGTGAGGGAAGAAAATCATGTCTCATCGGCGATAAAACGTTCTGGCCGGGGCTAGTTGGACGTAGTTCGGTTCGGGGCGCTGGTGGCGAACAAGGCAGGCCTGAGGTATGAAAAACGATTTTCGATATCTATACATGACCTATACTCAGCGGTTTGCGCAGCTTAACAATGCAGAACATATGGTGTTCCAGCCTACGCCTTTTGTAGACTTAATTCGGGGGAGAGAGGTCTATAGCGTTAACTCCCCAACATACTATCCGGGAAAGGTCATTGAAGCAAACAAGGGACTGCTGGAGTCTATCTTTGATGGACAGTGCCGTTATTGGGTGAAAGTGTAGTAACCGAACTCCGTTCGTTCCTCGAAACTCCAATCAGCCGTACTTATTTTAGGTGCAGAGTGGTCTTCACCGTCTGCCTATCCGCAGTAATTGTAACCGGCCAATTTCCAGGTGTCGTCCTCGAACCGACTTTCCAAGTCCAAGTGATATAGCCATTCGGGTCGGCCGTTTTCGGATTCAGGCTCGAGGAATGGCTTGGCCCTGAGGAATAATCCACTTCTATGGTTCCCTGTACATTCGGCTTTGTCTTCACCTTGATGGATGCATATTGACCTGGATTTCTCGTTAAGGATGACGAAACAATGGTTAAGTTGCCCGTTGATGATGAAGTGGTATTACTTTTTGATGTCGTATTCGATGACCCCGAACTGCTTGAAGAGCTGGAAGTAGGGCAGTCACTATCACCATTACCGCAAATACCTGTGACAACAGACTTTCTCGCTGCTGCTTTTGTATAACTTAGCTTGCCCTTACCATTTACCAGCCAAGCAGGATGGACTTCGTTCCAGCCATGGTCTTTATCATCTACAACAGCACCGGTAAATGTTGCGTGCTGACCGACATGGGGAATGGTAACGTATGGCTGATCCATAGGGATGATTTCCACGACTAAGTATCCGTGTTGATATTTGTAATTGCCGCTGGCAAGTAGGTTCTTATATTGAGAATCGAGCTTGATATCAAGATGGTAATCGTGGTCTGCCTCGTGACGTACAATTTCAACCGTTCCCGAGACGGTTTTGCAGGGATTGATTAAATTGAATCGATAAGTGTGGTAAACGCCGGCAGACCAATTCGAGCGGCAGACGTTCGAAGTATTGGAAGTGTTACTTGAAGTGTTCGTTGTCTTCTTTGTCGAATTCTTGCTTGTCGACGACGTACTTCCACTAGAACTGGAGGTGTTGTTGGTAGGTACAGGACCGGCGGTATTATTAACGCTCGCCTGATTTGAGTCCGTGTTTGTAGTCGCATTATTTGAAACGCTGTTTCCCGCAGAGGTGTTGGAAACTACGTTAGTTGTAGTGGCAATCTCGTTCGCAGTCGAGTTTGATGAAACCGTTGTATTATTCTTTGAAACTTTGTTCGAAGGTGGGGGATTCGTATTTTCAGTAGAGGCCCCGGTTGCTCCAATTGCAAACAAGAAAACGATAGCCGCAACACTGTAGATTAAAGCCGCCATTTTTCGGGTTCTCCGATGTCCCCAGTGGATGACAAGTCTTGGCTTAATGAGACCAAGAACCAGAGCAACCACAGAAGCAAATGAAAGTAAAAAGAAGACAACCGCCACAATTAATCACCCCACGTATTTCTTAAGTAAGGTAATTCCACTCTCTGTAAAACGGTTCCTGCTCGACGAGCTGATTTTATATGTTTCGTGGGGAACGAGTCGTCTGTAATGAGGCACGAGGGGTGTGATGCCTTATTGTGGCGGTATCAAAGCATTGCTTAGGACAACTGGAATTACTGCTGTTGGAGTGAATCAAAGATGTCCAGCCATACTTGGACTCGCTCTGGCATAATGTTCTTGCGTTTACACACTGCCTACGTAGCAGGCGAAAACTTATATATATATGGTAAGATTGGTATGTAGTGGGTACAAGAAAATAATAGATAATTTGGAGGAGTATCAATGGCTGTTAAACCAAAGGTCCTAGACAAGGTTCCAAGAGTTACAACCGAGCAGATAGAATTTGGGAAGAAAATCGGATTACAACTTGAAGCACATACCAGTAGGGTAGCCGAGGCAATGCTTAACGACTTGATTGACAAAGAATATTATGGTGCCACGGACCTTGGAACACCAACGGAGAACCAGTGTAATCTTGCATCGAAATTTGGATATGATATATCACATTCTACCGAAAGGGTTGGTACAGCAATTATTGACGACATAATGGACCAACTCAACAAAGAATCAATTGACAATCAACGACTCAAATCCGGGGATACTGTCGTGAACATTTGGGATAATAGACAATATCAGATATCTTCTATAGCTGAAGATGGAACCGTTTATATGAAAGGTGGTCAAGGTAAGAAAGCATGGGCACGCAGTCTCAGAAAGCGGTGACTTAAAACGTAACTTACATCCAACGATCTTTCGACAGGATCACTGCGTGATAACATTCCGACATAAAGGGAGTTCTGTGCATAACTTGGATGCAAATGTTTCCGAATATCCCGTATCTCCTTTAGAGTGGTGGAATCGGTTTAGACAACCTTATAGAGCCGATACAGTACCATTCTCCGTCGGCCACCTCTATCCACCGTTCATTCCGGCCTTCCATATACAGTCTCTCGTTTAACTGCTCGTATTTCGTTCTTAAGGTTGCACTTCTCCGCTCTAGCAACCACTTCAGCATCTAATTCACCATCCCAGTGAGAAATGGCATTCATATTGACTCTGCTTTTTAGTTCATCTTCGGTTAGTATATCAGAACAATACGGGCATATTTATTGTTCGCATGCCAGAGTAAGTAGTTTGAAGAACGGCGGCTTTGAATGAGCTCTTGCATTTTGATGTAGGAAGTGGACAAAATTGGTCGAATTCTAACCTCGTACTTATCATACATCGAAGGTCGTGACAGAATTTGAAGCAACCGAAGACAATTAGCAACTCCACTTCTTCCAAGTCTCTCAGTGGTACAAAACAAGGCTTTAGGAAATTCAAAACTCAAACCGGCTAGGTATTGGGTAAAGTAACCGGACATGGATTGGCTCAAAAGCTTGATGAATTCACGACGATGTACCGTGATATTGTTGTGGGCCTCGGTGACCACGTTGAATTCCATGAGCAACACATCCGAACTCACGGTGAAGACATTGAATTTTTGCGACAACAAGCTGAGAATCAGAAATTGATTATAAAGCAACAGCAGAACTCGTTAAGAACAATGAAGATCCTGGTCATAATAAGTCTTCTAGTATCCATAAGTTCAATGATAGTAGGTATATCACATGGATTTTGAATTAGAGGCTGTACGCAAGAAGTATCGGAATTGGCTGGCGAAAACGCACGTCGACTCAGAGGAATACCTCAAGGATATGCACACTAAATATCGAGACCGTATCATGAATGCTGTAGATGCCATGAGCGTTGCCTGTTCAGTAGCAGATTTTGCGCATGGGGATAGCGTCCACATATCCGAGTTAACACCTCAAATGAAGGAAGCCTTTCACCTTCAATACCCGACGGTCAGTCTGGATCACCTGGCTCATCTAACTCCTGAGCAACTCCAGGGTTATGTTAATGGATGGACGGGTAAGCTTTTTGAAGTCGCAGTCAGAGATAATCTGAATTCTGGAGAGTGGGTAGGTAACATTCATCTTATTCCGGGACAAAGTGCGGTTTTAGCAGGTAATCCTACGCAGGCTGGATGGGATTTGCAAATACTGAATCCGGATGGTTCTGTCGCTCAGTTTTTACAGATGAAGGCCACTGATTCATTGTCCTATATCAAGGCGGCACTTGAACGTTACCCGGATTTCCATATCGTTGCAACAAGTGATGTATTTAACAACGGGGATCATATTTCGGATGCTTTAATGCACCACATTACCAATAGTGGAATCTCGGATGACCAACTACGCAGTGCCGTTGAACATGTGGTAAACCATCATCCGGATCTTTCAGCGCACCTCGAGGAACTGGTTCCGGGACTACCTTTCGTGGTGGTTGGTCTTACCGAGAGTCTGTCTCTTGTACGAAAGAAGAAGGGAATACGAGAAGTAACTAGAGACACGCTGGACCGATCTGTAAAAAGTTCCGTTATAATGGGGATAGTACATGTCCTAGAGTTGTCAGGAGCAGGAACGCCTATAACAGTACCAGTTGCCTTTTGTACTAGACTCGGTATGAGTCGCATGACGGTTTTCCGGAACTTATCTCGAATTCTGCATAAGAGAAACAGCCGTCTCAAAGACTGGAAAGGTGCCATAGATCTTTCCGTCAAAGGGTCAATGTGACTAGGTTAGAACACTTATTTTTATGTAATGACATGGTCGGAACTATATTTGTGGAAGAGGTTAAGGGGGACTCATATATTTATGTCTAATTCTCATGAAATGGCGAATTTTATCTGGTCGGTCGCTGATCTTCTTCGTGGTGATTATAAGCAAGCCGACTACGGGAAGGTCATCCTGCCGTTTACAGTATTACGCCGGCTTGATTCCGTTTTGAAGCCAACGAAACAGCAAGTCTTGGAACAAGTGGAAAAGCTCAAGAAGATGAACGTAGAAAATCTCGAGCCAGTTCTCAATCGAGTCACTGGATACGAGTTTCACAATACAAGTAAATTTGATTTTGAATCGCTACTTGCGGACCAAGACAATTTAGCAGCCAATCTCGTGTCGTATATTAACGCCTTTTCGACAAACGCCAAAGATATCATGGATTACTTTAATTTTGCTACGCAGATTGAACAACTTGATAAGTCGAATCTGCTATACCAAGTGATGCAAAAGTTTGCCACAGTTAATCTCCATCCTGATTACATCACGAATGTAGAGATGGGCTACATTTTTGAAGAACTCATTCGGAAGTTTGCGGAACAGTCTAATGAAACGGCTGGGGAGCACTTTACGCCTCGGGAAGTTATTCGCTTGATGACGAATCTCGTTTTTAACGAAGACCAAACTCGTGATCTCACGAAGGAGGGTATTGTGCGTACGATTTATGATCCGGCCTGTGGGACAGGCGGAATGCTTTCTGTATCTGAAGAGTATATCGCAGAGTTGAATCCTGATGCCAAGATCCGAGTTTTTGGCCAGGAGATTAACCCGGAATCATACGCCATTTGTAAGTCTGATATGTTGCTCAAAGGTCACCAACCTTCTCAGATTAAGTTCGGCAACAGCTTCTCACAGGACCAGTTATCCGATACGCATTTCGACTACATGCTTTCAAATCCCCCCTTTGGTGTGGAGTGGAAGAAAGTACAAAAGGAAATACGGGATGAGGCGGAACGACTTGGTTACAATGGCCGCTTTGGAGCTGGTCTGCCAAGAATTAGCGATGGGTCACTCCTGTTCCTGCAACATATGCTCTCTAAAATGAAGCCTGTGTCGTTGAATGGAAGTCGACTTGCCATTGTGTTCAATGGTTCTCCGCTTTTTTCCGGCGGAGCAGAATCTGGGGAATCAAACATTCGGAGATGGATTATAGAAAACGACTGGCTTGAAGCTATCATCGGGCTACCAGATCAGCTTTTTTATAACACAGGTATTTCAACCTATATTTGGGTGTTAACAAACCGCAAGGCGGATGAACGGAAGGGTAAGATACAACTCATTAACGCTACGCATCTGTATCGAAAAATGCGTAAGTCTCTTGGTAATAAGCGCAACGAATTATCTGCTGATGATATTAAAGAAATTACGAGAATGCATGGGGAGTTTCAAGAGACGAAGCGCAGCAAAATCTTTGATAATGAAGACTTCGGATTTCGTCGTATCACAGTAGAACAACCGCTACGGTTGAACTTTTTGGTCTCTGATGAACGGATAGATTGTTTGAAGCAGGAGAAAGCATTTCAAAACCTGGCTGCGACCAAGAAAAAGGGTGCTGCGGGAGAAGCTGAAATTGAAGCAGGCAAACAACAACAAAAATCCATCTTGGCTGTACTTGAGGGAATGCGTTCTGAAAAACTCTATAAAAATCGGGAAGAGTTTGTGAAAGAACTGAAAAAACAGTTCAAAGACAGTGGGCTCAAGATAGCAGCCACTTTGCAAAAGACAATCCTATCAGCGTTATCTGAGAGGGACGAAACAGCGGATATTTGCGTGGATAGCAAAGGGAATCCCGAGCCAGATGCGGATCTTCGGGATTATGAAAATGTACCATTAAAGGAAGACATTCACGAGTATTTTGAACGTGAAGTAAAGCCTTTTGTACCGGATGCGTGGATTGATGAAGATAAGATGAAGATCGGGTACGAGATTCCTTTTACGAGACATTTCTACGAGTACATTCAAATGCGCCCTTTGGCAGAAATTGAGTCTGAAATACAAGAGTTGGAATTAGGGATTGCCAAAGTAATTAATCAAACTTTTGGGTGGGCGAATGCATGATGGTTTTCAGTGAGTTACCGTCCTATCAGAACCTAAAAACTGGTGACCAACCCTGGTGGGGACAGATCCCATCTCATTGGGAGAGTCGACGCATATCTCAACTCTTTTACCTCGGAAGAGGAAGAGTTATAAGTAAAGAAGAACTTGCTGAACGGCCAGGCCCATATCCGGTATACTCATCACAGACGGAGAACGACGGCGAGTTCGGGAGATTATCCACGTATGATTTTGATGGTGATTTTCTTACTTGGACTACAGACGGAGCGAACGCTGGGACTGTGTTTAGACGCTCAGGGAAATTCAATTGTACTAACGTTTGTGGCACTCTGGCGCCAAGAATTATTATGGATTTGTCCTATTTTCGATACGCACTATCTTTGGAGACAAAGAGGCATGTCCGTCTGGATATTAATCCTAAACTAATGAACAATGAGATGTCAGTGATTAAGGTTTTACTCCCTCCTTTGGATGAACAGAAGAGGATTGGTTCATTTCTCAATTTCTACACAGCAAAACTTGATGAACTTATCGAAAAGAAGCAACGGCTCATCGAACTCCTACAAGAGAAACGCCAAGCCCTCATCACCCAAGCCGTTACCAAAGGCCTTGACCCGAATGTTCCCATGAAAGAGTCGGGGATTGAATGGTTAGGGGAAGTGCCGGCGCATTGGGAGATTAGAAAGCTTAAATTCTTAGCAACATTTCGTGGTGGTGGCACCCCATCAAAAGACGAACTTTCGTTTTGGAACGGAGAGATACCCTGGGTGTCGCCTAAGGATATGAAAAATGATGTCATTGTAGATACCGAAGATCACATAACAAATGAAGCAATAGTTTCAAGTGCTACTTCTCTAATTCGGAAGGACAGTATACTTATAGTTGTTCGTTCTGGGATTTTGCAGCATTCATTTCCTGTTGCGATCAACAGCGTAGATGTAACTTTGAATCAGGATATGAAAGGACTAGTACCAGCAAAATCAGTGTCACCTCAGTTCTTATTTTGGTTACTCAAAGGCTCCGCAGCTAGTCTCCTTTTCGATTGTCGTAAGGTTGGGGCTACAGTGGATAGTTTAGATATGGAATCACTTTATAACTTTTCCGTGACTGTACCTCCACGGTACGAACAAGATGCTATTTCTTCACATTTAGAAGGGCTTTGTAAGACAATAGATGCTGCTGTTGGAAAAATCACTAAACAAATAACATTATTTCTGGAATACCGCCAAGCCATCATCTCCGCTGCCGTCACAGGTCAAATCGATGTCCGCAATTATGTCGATGCCGAGACAGAGGAGGCCACTTCATGAGCGACATTAAGCTGTTTCGTACCAATGGTTCAGTTGAAGAGCTTTCCGGTACTTCTGTAGCACTAGAGAAATCACTTCAGACACTCTTTGAACAGAACCTGGAATCCCTTCTTGGTGTACGCTTTCTCGCCTCTGAGCACACGACCGGAGCAGTTCATGGTGGTCGCATTGATACATTGGGTATTGATGAGAATAACTGCCCAGTTATCTTGGAGTATAAGCGGGCTACGAATGAAAATGTCATTAACCAAGGGCTCTATTACCTAGATTGGTTACTAGATCACCGGGCGGATTTCCAGCTCCTCGTACAGAAAGCTCTGGGAACTACGGTTGCGGAAGAGATCGACTGGAGTTCGCCCAGACTGATATGCATAGCAGGCGACTACACCAAGTTTGATCAACATGCTGTGCAACAGATCAATCGCCACATTGAATTGTTTCGATATAAACGGTATGGGGACGAACTCTTACTCTTGGAGCTTGTAAACGTTCCTAATGATTCCAAATCTGTTGCAGTACCAGACGAGAAGATGCCTTCGGACGCCAAGCCATCTGGCTACAAGACGTTCGAAACTTATCTTAATCAGGCCGATACTGGCATGCAAGACCTGTACCAGGGGTTTCGAGACTATATGTTGGCTCTAGGGGATGACATACATACTAACCGATTGAATTTATATGAGGCTTACAAACGAATCAAAAACGTGGCGAGCATTGTCATTCAACCTCAGAAGAAGGACTTCTTAGTATACATCTACGATCCAGGCACGGTGGACTACTCTGCGTTGAGTAATGTCAAGAACGTAGGTAAGAGCGGACACTGGGGAACTGGCGATTTGGAGATTAGGTTAAGTTCAATAGAGGACTTGAAGCAAGTGGAGCCGCTGTTGTTACAGGCCTATGAGCGAAGCTAAGGGGTAAGGAAAGGATGCGGTACGATGACCCAGATACACACAGAAAAAGCTCTGGAAGAAGCGATTGAAGGTCATTTGATTGACTATGGATGGACCAAGGGCGATCCAGCCACATTCGACCGACAACGAGCGCTTTTCCCGGAAACCTTCACCAAATTTGTCCAAGAGACACAGCCAGACCATTACCAGAAGCTCGTGGGATTCTTTGGCGCAAAGACGAATGAAGAGATTGTAAAACGCCTAGTGCAGGTTCTCGAACGAGATGGGATGCTCAAAGTTATACGCAAAGGCTTTGATATTTATGGCGTCCCCGTCAAGACAGCGTTCTTCAAACCCGCAAGTGGTTTGAATCCCGAGACCATTGCACGTTATGAACAGAATGTCCTGACGGTGACCAGGCAGGTGCATTACAGCGTCAAGGACAAAGAGAAATCGCTCGACATGGTACTATCCATCAATGGCCTTCCAGTCATGACCCTAGAACTGAAGAATCAATATACGGGGCAAAGAGTTCAGAATGCTATACGGCAATACAAGGAGGACCGAGATCCACGAGAACTGCTCTTTCAATTTAAGAAGAGGGCATTAGTTCACTTTGCGGTTGACCCTGACGAAGTCTATATGACCACGAAGCTCAATGGCAAAAACACCTTCTTTTTACCGTTTAATCGTGGCTACAACTTTGGTGCTGGAAACCCACCATCGGATGGCTTCCGTACGGCATATTTGTGGGAAGATGTCTGGCAGAAGGACAGCTTCCTCGAGCTGCTTCAGAAATTTCTTCACCTTCAGGTAGAGGAAAAGGTCAAAGACGGAAAAAAGACGACCACCGAAACGATGATTTTTCCTCGCTATCATCAACGTGACGCCGTGTTGCGTATCCTTACGGACGTGCTCAAAGTGGGACCGGGCCATAATTACCTCATCCAACACTCTGCTGGTAGCGGGAAAACCAATACAATCGCTTGGCTGGCGCATCGGCTCTCTAATCTACATGGCTCAGATGATAAATCCATCTTTGACGGGATTATCGTCATTACCGACCGCAAAGTCCTCGACCGACAACTTCAAGATGCGATATATCAGTTTGATCATGTCCAAGGCGTCGTACAACAGATTGACAAGAATTCCAAGCAACTCAAAGCCGCTCTGGAAAATAAAGAGGCAAAGATCATCATCTCTACGCTCCAAAAGTTTGGTGTTATCTCCAACCAGGTGGCAGACCTATCTGATAAAAATTTCGCTATTGTCGTTGATGAAGCACACAGCAGTCAAAGCGGTAAGGCTGCTGATGCTGTTAAGGAAGTCCTTGCTGCTGGATCATTAGAAGAAGCAGAGCACATCCAGCGTGAAGTGGATGCGAGGAATACAGATATGGAAGACAGAATTGTCGAAAAGGTAGCGAAAGATGGGCCTCAAAAGAACTTGAGTTACTTTGCTTTTACTGCGACACCAAAGGCAAAGACTATCGAAATGTTTGGGCGTAAGCCTTCTCCAGAAGAAAGCGCACAGCCCTTTCACCTGTACAGTATGCGTCAAGCCATTGAGGAAGAGTTTATCCTTGATGTGCTCAAAAACTACACGACCTATAAGGCCTTTTATAAGTTGGCCAAGGCGGTTGAAGACGACCCAACGCTTGAAGAAAAGCCGGCCAAAAAAGCTATAGCACGGTTTGCTTCGCTTCATCCTCACAACGTATCTCAAAAGACCGAAATCATGGTTGAACACTTCCGTAACGTTACTCGAAATAAGATTGGAGGACGAGCCAAAGCCATAGTCGTCACCAGTTCCCGTCTGCATGCGCTGCGCTATAAAAAAGCCTTCGATGAATACATTCAGCGCAAGCACTATACCGACGTCCAGACCCTCGTTGCATTCTCTGGAACTGTAGTCGATGAGGATATATCTTATACCGAGCCAGAGATCAATGGTTTTGGCGAAGGTGAACTCCCTGAGAAATTCGACACGGATGATTATCAGGTTCTTATCGTAGCGAATAAGTATCAGACCGGTTTTGACCAACCGCTTTTGCACACGATGTATGTCGATAAGAAGCTAAGCGGGATACAAGCTGTCCAAACGTTGTCTCGTCTCAATCGGAAAACACGAGGGAAAGAGGATACCTTTGTGTTGGATTTTGCCAATGAGGCGGATGACATTCGAAAGGCATTCCAAGACTATTATGAGGTTACCAATCTCGGCGAAGCCACTGACCTTAATCTGATATTCGACCTAAAGAGTCGGCTTGAGCAGGTGCAACTTATATGGCCTGATGATATTGAAGCACTATGTGAGGTGTTCTATTCGGGAAAGGCAAAGAATGCTGCGGCACTGCACAAATATACTGACCCAGCGGTTGAGCGCTTCAAAGCCCTTCCCAATGATGGGCAAGAGGAATTTCGGTCTACCTTATCGACGTTTGTACGAGTGTACAGTTTCGTGACACAAATTGCTCCGTTCCAATCCGTGGCTATGCATAAGTTCTACACATATACGAGACTTTTGCTTAGAAAACTTCCACAGCGTGGCCGGGTCACACTTGATCTGGATGATGAAGTCGCCATGGAATATTATCGCCTTCAGGAAACGTGGAATGGAAATATTGCGCTCGCAAAGGGTGAACAAGGGGAAGTAGACGGGATTACGCAAGCTGGAACCGGGACCAATGAGAAGAAGATGGCACAGCTTTCCTCGATTATTTCTGTGCTCAATGAGGCTTTCGGTACAGATTTTACAGAAGCTGACCGGTTGTTTTTCGAACAAGTTGAAACGGACATCATGGAGGACGAAGATATCGTACAAGCAGCTCGCTCCAATACGATGGAGAATTTCAGCTATGCCTTTGACGATGTCTTTCTGAGCAAAGTCATTGACCGCATAGGAACGAATGATGAGATTTTTGCAAAAATCATGAACGAGCAAAAGTTCCAAGATGCTGTGAAGAGTTGGATCATGAAATCGGTGTACACGAAGCTTCACAATCCTGACCAACCTTCGCAATAACAGTACAAACGTAAAAATCTACAATGGGGGATTGGCACATGGCAGACATTAAATTTGAAATACAGGAAACTATGGGGATTCTATCAGAATCCAATAAAGGCTGGAAAAAAGAAGTGAATCTAATGTCGTGGAACGGTAACAAACCTAAATATGATATTCGGGATTGGGCTCCTGAGCATGACAAGATGGGGAAGGGAATTACGCTGACTGAAGAAGAACTCAAAGCACTGAAGGAATTGCTGAACAGCATGGATTTGTAAAGGCTCTTTTCGCAAACATTGTTGTTTAGAACATGTAGATTGATAGAATCACCTTCATGCATGGTATAATATGGATTGTTGGTGTTTCGTTGTGGAACGAACAGGGAGGATAATAAAGTGAACTTTCTCCAAGATGTACGGTAAGCATATTATAGGGAATAAAAGAATAAAAAGGATGAATTTATATGCTATGGATTTATACACAAGATAAAGAAAGTCTGGTCAGTGTCAGTGAAGTTACTGTAAAAGGATAAAAAATAGTAGGCATTGTTAGAACTTCGAGACTAGTTTTAGGGACGTACGAATCAAATGAAAGAGCATTAGAAATCCTGAATGAAATATTTTTGAAACTGAAAGAATCAAGTGGTGATGTTTGTGTGAAATTCGCTATGCCCGAGAGAACAGTGTAAAACAAACTGGGGGGCAGGTAATGTGAAAGCGGTCACGCTGCGGCTACCTACGAGACTGTTGGTTACTTGGTGTTTCGATTTTCCACTACGTTTACGTGCTTCTTTATGAGAAATTTGTCTCTTGCCCCTTCATTGAGTCAATTCTAAGCCCTCCTAGTGGGAACCTACGAACCCACAATGGCAGGAGCGACAAATATTACGAAAAGGACCTTTGTAAATGAAGGAATGAGGAGAACGGGTGCTTTCTTCGTTCTCTTTATTCGCAATCATACACACGCCCAGCCAGGGTCCAAGCTTGTCCATCATTATAGTTGATGATATAGGTTGATTTCCGGCAGAGGTGATCAGAAGGATTCCATTGCCCTCCTTGGGAATACGAATAAAGTTCCTTCCATCCAGTGGCAAATCAACGTATATTAAGTAGTTAGGACTCGGTATGTACAAGATTCCCGGAGTGGAAAAAGATTCCTCTTTTAGATGGTGAATTTATACATGTATTTGTTTGGGATGTAGGTTTTACTCACGGTGGGCGGGGAACAGATGTGAATGTCTGGAGGTAACATATGAACTCTATTGAATCGTTTATTGCGGAACTAGCTGCACGTCCTTCCTCTAGCACCGTCAACAATATGTATTACGGTGAGAGCGCAGAAGCACGTATCCGGAGAAAAAACCTCCACTTATATCTAAAAAGTATGGAGCGTTCACGGATTCTTCGTAGGAGAGGCTCCGGGGCATCGAGGATGCGCACAGACAGGTATTCCGTTTACAAGCGAGGCCATTGTGTTACAGGGAAATGAGAGACACAACATCTTCGGCACGGAGCGGGGATATCGCAAAGCCTCTCTAGGTACTAGACCATTGAAAGAGTCTACGGCGACGGTAATCTGGGAGATTTTAAGTAAACTGAAGTCTTTGCCTCTTATGTGGAATTCATTCCCTTGGCATCCTCACAAGTCGGGCAGTTTACAGTCAAACCGAGCCCCAGTCGCAGGAGAGTTGCAAGAGGGTAGAGGGTTCTTGGAACAGTTGGTGGGTATGTCTGATCTGGATATGGTTGTAGCTGTGGGAAGGAAGGCAGAGACAGGACTCAAGCCCTATGTATCAGAGTCCACTGGGGAATTGAGGATTGGTGACTCTGTACTTCGTTTTGCTACAGTCCGTCATCCCTCTTTCGGGGGCAAGGGAGACTTTGTGAAGGGAATGGCAACAGTGTTGGGGAATACAGTAACTAGAGTATTATAGAACGAGTGGCTGGTCAGCAGTTGCTAAGAGTAACTTCTACTACTGTGGTAAAGTGTTTATCTGGGGTGGAAAGATGGATTTAGAGGAAATGGTTTACTTTGAGAATGAATATACAAAATTGGATTTTAAGAAGATGCAATATCGCAAGGATCAGTACGAGAACTTAATAAAGGATTTAATTGCAATGGCAAACGCCGACGTTGAAGGTTGCCGGTACATAATTATCGGAGTAAAGCATCATGCCGCAGGCACCAGAGAGTTTTCACCAATTGACGCCGGCGATTTCGTAGATGATGCAACATATCAGCAGTTGATTAGTGACAACGTAGAACCGGGCCTGCCATTCAGATATTTTCCATTAGAACTTAATGATAGGCTATTTGGTGTTTTTGAAATTGACGCAGCGGTGGATCCGCCCTATCTCATGAAAAAGGACTATGGCAAGCTCAGGCGTGGGCAAAGCTGGGTAAGATATGGAAGCTCGCAACGTTGCATCAGTCGGCCCGACCTGGATAGGATGTATCTTACAAAAATGGACTCACCTATGGGGGTCGGCACGCTGTCCACTTTTGATCAGGAATTGAGGTGGGCATCGGGTGCAAACTCCAATGGTGCATACTTTTCCGTGATGGTGAATTATGGGGTTGAATACGGTGAATTGACTTCCGATAGGAAGTGGGACTTGCTTAAGTTCGCACGTAAAATTACCGAAGACTTAGGCTACTCCCCAGACGATGCATTTCGGAATAGTACCAGTGAAGTAGTAGAATATTGGGCACCTTCGAATGACTCATCGTTTCACTTAAAGTATCATCACCCTGGTGTGTTATGGCTGCAATTTCGTCAAGAAGGGGACGTGATATCACTAGAGTGGTTGATAGATATGTATTGCTATGTCTACAACTGGATTCATAGTGAGCCCAATTTGAAAACTCTAACAGCAACTCAGCTTGGATTGGCATTAGTTCATTGGCCAGCAAACGGAGTTGATCTGTTCCCACTCTTACCTTTCTATGAGTCTTTACGAAAAGGACATTTGACCGGTGCACGTCTTATAGAGAAAACATCTATCTCTGACAAGCAGAGTTGGGGGGATTTCTTCAAAGTGGCTCTGGAGAAATGCCTTACAGAGAATGGATATATAGGGCATGAAGACGGGATTCGGTCCCTTGAATTCAATTTCTAACTGTTCATTTGCTCTATGGACCAGCCCCCTGAAGACAGTATTTCAGCCCTATTGGCGCACATTGCGTGTTTGCTGGTACAAACATATGAGACGGAGGGGTAAGTGATGTCCTTTGCGCATCATCGGTTACTGGAGTTTATGAATAATCCTTGGGTAACATCCATAATAACAGGGTTAATTTCAGGGTTGCTAGTAGCTGAGTGGTACAAGTTCAAAGATGAAAAGAACGCTTTTGTGGATCGATTATATGACCTTCATCTGTATGTTGAACTTGTTCGAAGGGGATTAGAACGCTACAAAGAAAACAGGAACATCGATGCACTGTGGGATATTGTTGTCATGCAAGAACAAGGCAAACTCTACAAGGATCTCCTGGGCTACACAAAACAGAACGAGGAGACTAAGAAGGTAATCCGAGCAGTTATGGGGACGCTCTATGAAGAACTATATTATGATGTTCGGTTGCAACAACCGTTAGACCAAACGTACGTTTACAGTAAACTATCGGAGCTTGCGAAACTAAATATACAAATAATTGCTATTCGGGATAAACACATTAACGGCAGCTCTTAAATTCTGCCTTACCCACCGATATTTGGTCGGCGAACGTAGATGGATCTAACTCAAATACTAGAGGGCTCAAGGCCTGCTAGAGGTATCATATATGTGGGGTGGTAAAAATGCTTTCCTTTGAACACAAGCGTGAAATACTAAGGTCGTTTCCTGAGCTGCGTGAGCAATCGATAAGTAACGGTCATTACGTGAATTTCACTTTCTCTAGCAGTAAGAAACCAGGCAAGACCGTGGCCCGTGAATTGTATCACAGTGGCAACGGCTACGTATGTGGACGGTACATGGCCGACTATCCAACGGATGCTCGAGGATGGATAAATATCAAGAACTTCAACGAAGCAGAACTCAAAGAAGTTGTGAGCATGTCGATCGAATCCATGTCTAAGCCATGAGGAAGTGCCGAAATATTTGCGGGGATTTTAAGGTTGGTCTTATAGGCGGCAACCAGTGCGTCAATGCCGTAACATTAACAGCCCTCAACAATCTCCTCAACAGTTTTAACCACGTCGCCGAGAGATTTAATTTTGGCCGTGTTATTTCCCTGTGACTGAAAGAGTTGATGGAGCGGTTCAACGATATATTGCAGCACTTTTTCTTCTCCACTCACGGTCTCGAGTGGTAAGAAGTAGTACCACATTTCCACGCCGTCGTCGATGTTGTGGTACAACTTAATATTGACGTCCTCTCTATAATCAGATTCATCTGACCACCCGGCATCGAAAAGTGGGTCACATTTATGAAACAAGCCTTCATTTTCTGCCTTAAGATAGGCACAGGTGATGGCCGGATACTGGTTATTAAAGTCTGCATAGTCAAATAAGATGTTGACGCCAACCCCTTCGTTTCTCCGCTGCGAGCCGATCCATATCTTCTGTTGGAAATATGGCATCCAGAATCTAGGGCCATGCCAACTATTTGAACGGTCCCACATGACCCCAGTACCGTTTGCCGCATAGCCCAGCTCAACAAGCTGATCGTTTATCGAGTTCAGAAGCATGGATACTTCCTCACAAATTGCAGTCATCGCCATATAGATTTCCTTCATTCTTTTTCCTGTTATCAAAGACGCATCTCCTCATCCTTAAAATTCTGCCCCTGCTTGGCGCCAAAAGAATGGCCGGTTTAGTCCATCAGCGTCGAATGAATCGACTGCCTTAAATCCCTGAAAGGGAACGAGTCTCTTCCTGTGAAGTAGCAAGCGTAGGTCGGTTAGTAGCCGAACTGTCATAGTATCGGTTTCCGAATCTGCTATTTGGGGTTCGATGATGGAATTAACTTTTCTCCAAGAAGTCCAAAAAAGGCAATTGTAGGATTCATTCACGCCTTTGTTTCGAAGAAGTTCAGCAGATTCTTGGATGTCAGCCCTGGGAAGCGCATAGTGAGCGGTTACATAAAAGAGATACTTTCGCTCTGAGGAAGAGATTTTCATATAGTTGGCATCACTAACATTAAGACGATTCGTCACCAAATCGTAGTATTGCTCGGCCAACTGGTCCCCATGTGACCACGAATGGCTGTCCAAACTATTACTCTTTGGCGACGTGTATTTACACTCGACTATGATTGTCGTAACGGTTCCGTCCTGCCCTGTAAGAATGCACAAGACATCTGGTTCCCGGTGAAAACCTGTAGTTTTAGGCCAGAACAAATACTCAGCATCAACAACAGGACCGTGCTCCCTGAAACTTTCTCCGAGGAGATTTTTACTAGTTCTGAGGAATGGAATAAGCCCTCTACCTGGACTAACGTACTTGAACGTTCCGAAGACATCCGACGTTAATAGGTCTTCGGATTCTTCTTGAGCCGATAGTTTTCCATGCAGTTCTGCAAGAGTCATATGCGACTCCTTTCTAAGAAAATCTAACTTATCATTTCAATTAAACATCCAGATTCTAAACTCCTCTTTCACCGGATAAGACTCAGTTCTGGATATAGTGCACAAGTTCTCATACTCCCCACGAGTGGAGTTCATTTGCACAATGCGTGCACACAGGCCTTCCCTTCATGTCTATTAGTTCCCCAGGGAAACCGCAGAACAGACATACGGCAGAATATGCCGTAACTACGATATTTTCGCCTTCCATGAAGATCTCTATTTCATCCTTCTCATCAATCCCTAAAGTCTTTCTTAATTCGATAGGAAGGACCACTCGTCCCAGGGTATCAATTCGGCGAACGATGCGACTTTGCGCCATTTTATTCATCTCCTTCAGCAGCAGTATGTCTCAAATTTGCATAAAACGACATGCTGTTCAGGAGAATCTGTGCGCATTTTGAAATAGCGAAGAAAATCTTCTACCTGTAACTTGCAGTGTCCGATCAACCCTCCGTAGGCTATCCCCATTCAACCGGTAGACACCGGAAGGAAGGGGAACTGACAGGTGTTTTTCGTGAGAGAAGAAGAACCGATTCGTCTGAATGAGATCAATAACTTAGTGTGGTATGGAAAGAAGAGAGACAGGAAGCGAGTTGTGACACAGTGGGCTGATCGAGAGTTTTACGGGGTCTGGGAGGCTGCAATGCAGGAGGCGTTTGACCTTCTGGGCATGATGGACAGGTTCAGCACTATGACAAGTGATGAGGCTGGAATTGAGAAGGCCAAGCCGTCTGGAGCTGAGGAACTCATCCCTGTTCCGGGGGACCAAAACCGGAGATTGCTGCGAAAGGCCACTTTGAACATAGCTGAGCCAACGAGCCGGTTTGACCAAGTTTTACTTGAAAATGGTACGGCGATCCGTTATACAGGTGACAAAGAAACAGCGCTAAAGCAATGGGGGGCGCTGACAGAACTGCTCGCACAGACGACGATGATGGCTATCGTGACTCCAGGACTGCAATATTACGTGCAGGGAACGCAGGTGGGGTATACACCGGCCACACGGAACCTTTTTCGGCGCAGTAATACCCTGGAGCGAATTGGGTTGCCAAGCAAACCTCATTGGAGGGCGAATGTGTCTGGATACGTGATAGACATTCATGGAGACTGGGACGAAATCAGGAAAACTCGCAAATCGACGGGTTACAACATGTTTCAGATGTTACAAGTGAGGATCAATGAGGAACTGGAGAAGGCGCTCAGGAAGGAGAGATGACGTTTATGGGGCTGCGCTGGCGGTCCCTACATAAATGGGAAAAATCCAAGGTTTTACGCAACGTGTGCTACAGTAAGAATTGTTGATTCATTTCTCCGGCGATATTTGCAATGTCCGAAGTGAAAAAAGGACACAATTTGGACCGGTAAACGGCAAGGGAATTTCTTTGACGAGAAGGGATAGAGTGAAACTATATCTGGACGATTTGCGTGAGTCTCCTGACGGGTTTGTGATCGTACGAGATTACGAAGAATGTATCCTATTATTGGAGCAGTGCGATGTCAGCACGCTGTCTCTGGACCATGATTTGGGCGAAGAAAAAACAGGCTATGATGTAGCCAAATGGATTGTTGAACATGGGCGCTGGCCATCGTCTATTTATCTCCATACGTCAAACCCCGTCGGACGAGATAATATGTATCAACTTTTGATGCATTACAAGCCTAAGCATGTTTCCGTTTATCCGTTTCGGCCGGTATGAGTGGGTGGTATTGATATCGCAGTCGTTGCGGCGATCACCTGAGTCCAGCCATTGTTCAAAAGTGGTCAAACTTGGACACTGTGTCTGACCTCTAATTCAGTAGTAAACTACTGTAGTTTACTAGTCATTAGTATCCTACTGTGGTTTACTTGGATTTATTCCAGTATACACCATTCTGCTTATGTTCAAATTTGACTCATGGTAGGAGGAAATCACGAGCACACTAAGACCAGCCACAATACATCTACTTATCTAGTCGACATAATACTTATCAAGTAGTAAAATATGGGCAATCTAATGTGAAAGGTGGTTTTCCCAGTCATGGCGAAAAAAAGAACTAGATTTGGTTCACGAGGGGAAGCTCAAGCTTTTGCTAACTCGGTCAACAGACGGATTCCGGAGATGAATTCGAAGGGTAAGAGACTTGCAGAGCAGGAAGCATATCGTCGTACAGACCCTGTGACTGGAGAGGTAAGCTACTTTACACGTGCTAAGAAAGGTCAAGCCAGTTCTGCTACACATAAACCGTATCTACGCAGAGGATAGAACGTCCCAATCCGGTCCTGTCGACCGGACATACATAAAGCCACGTTCAGATTCGTCTCTTGAAGCTATCGGAAAAACGACAATGGGTTCAAAAACTTCTATGTCTGAACTTCATCAAAACGACCTCTTTTTCTCACACGTTGGGCAAAACGCTTTGTATATAACGGAAATCTGAGACATCAGCTTGCTCCGCTACGATGGAGCAGAGTGTCTGCGTATTAAAGGGGGGCTTCTGTGCGTGATGTAGACAGGGAATATAGTCATCTATCGAGTGAGGATCGTTTTTTGGTTTGGTTAAGCGAGCACGTGAAGAGTCATGTCATTCAAAAAGCAGGGGGCCCTTTATATCACTATACGACTGCAGGCGCATTAATTAGCATTATAGAAAATAGAGAACTTTGGTTGTCACAGAGTGATTTCTTGAACGATCCTCAAGAAATGACATATGGAATCAATGTCCTTCATGAAGCGATTCACGCATACCCCATTTCAGATGAGATCGAAAGAAAAATTTTAACTGAAATCCTTCGTGTCATTGACGATCAAAGAGCTAAAAGGAAATTTGTTTTATCGCTATCGACGGACCAGGATTCATTGATGCTGTGGTCTCACTACGCTAAGACAGACGGATACGCAATTGGATTTAAGCAGGATGCATTGGTAAATAGACTTTATAGCGAAGAGGATAAGGTAAATTGTTTTATGGCTTACTACGGGAAAGTCCTCTATAGTACAGAGGATCAAATGGGCGATGTTCACAGTTTTATCGCCCCTGTATTTGACTATTTACGGAATTTTCATGATGAAAACCGAAAATACTTATCAAATATTTTAATCGACGAAATCTCGTTTGCTTTATCCTTCAAATTACTTCTATACAAATCTCCTGTCTTCCACCCAGAACGAGAGTTTCGATTTGTACTTACTCAAGGAAACGACTCTTGTCATTGGCCCAATGTAGGGCTTCGAGCTGTACGAGGTACTATAGTACCATATGCTAAAGTCTCGTTGGGTAATCGTGGCGACATGCTTAACTGTATACAGAGCATTCAGGTGGGACCTGCATACCATAACGATGAGAATACAGAATTGGGAGTAAAGGAACTACTCTATTACAATAAACTGCAACGAATAAAGGTGGAAAAGTCCGGTTTCCGGATTCGTTGAAACGAAGGAACAGGTGAGAGATAGACCTTTGTCGTGTGATGCGTCGTTATTGTTCTGCCGAAAGGTTGCTTCGGTCCCAAAGTGCCACTTCGATAGAGAAGTGTATTCAAGCGCTGTTCGGGTGTTATGTATGGATAATCATACTACTTGTTAAATACGGATCTGGATGAAAGAACATAACTAATGAGTAGCGGGGTGACAGAGAATGGCCAAGCAAGACGAGATGAAGGTTATCGATCTGAATGGTGTACGGGTTGTTGTAACAGGGGCTTCAAGGGGCTTGGGATTGGCTATGGCAGAGGCCCTGCTCGAGTCAGGAGCAACCGTGGCCCTGGCAGCTCGCTCTGGAGCTAGGCTGGATAGAGAGGTACAACGCCTCGTTGACGAAGAATATGATGCGTACAAGATGCCTCTGGATGTTCGGTCCGAGGAGTCCGTCGCAGAAGCGGTCAGTTGGGTGCATAAACAGTGGGGTGGACTTGATGTGCTGGTGAACAACGCCGGCATTGGAATGAGGACAGTCAATCCACGATTCATGGTCGAGCCCCAATCATTCTGGCAGGTGACTTCGGACGGCTTTCGGGACGTCATTGACACGAATCTCACTGGCTATTTCCTCGTATCCCGTGGATTTGCACCGATGATGGTAGAACAGGGAAAGGGCAAGATCATCAACGTCTCCATGAATCACTCCACTATGCGCAGGAAGGGTTTTGTCCCTTATGGCCCGTCTCGTGCTGGTGCCGAATCACTCTCTTACATCATGGCTGAAGACTTATTGCCGCATGGGGTCACAGTGAATATGCTGTTGCCTGGTGGGGCGACGGAAACTGGAATGATTCCCGAAGAATTAAAGACACAACTGAAGATGCCTCTGCTGAAGGCAGAGGTGATGGCGGAGCCGATTGTCTTCCTGGCTTCTGAGCAATCGGACGGGATCACGGCTGAGAGGATTGTGGCTACGGAGTTTGAAGGGTGGTATGCTAGTCGACTGGATTAGGGATGTATCAGCAGGCAGTCAACTGTGAATAGCAGAGCCCATTACCGAGCACCAAGCCGGCAATGGGTTCTATACGGACTTAGGGTAATGCATTATCTCACCTTATTCATTGCCGCTTTACGAGCTGCGTTATGTGCCCCACGATAGTGGGGATTATTGGATTGCTCCTTAGGTGGTAGATAGGTGATTTCGAGGGATAATTCTGGCCAATCTCTTTCAATGGCAGCCTGAGCGTCGTGAATTTTCTGGACGCACTTCCCATAGACTTCGTGCTCTGTATGGAGCAATAACTCGTGTATATGGTCTACATCGCTCATTATTATAATGCTTTCGGGAAGAAACCGTCGCCCTTGTAAATCATTATCGAGATGCCGAAGGGCGTGCAGTAGTGCACACACTTCGCCGAGCGTCCCGTGGAGCGCACCTGACCGATAGAACCGTTCTGATGTCACTGTGACCCAGCCGTCGTATACGTACGATGCTGCTACACCATACGTGTTAGTTTTGTGATGGATTGAAGAGTCACAGTACACTCGCATGGTTTTTTGGTCCCACAACTGTTGATCCATTTCGGCCTGTCTGGCTCTGGATGGCCCCCAGTCCTTTCGCCGTAGGGCCATAGGAGAGGGAGGACGTGAAAATCGTCGATACATAGAATCATCTCCGTTATATATACAGTCTATAGCTGTTCATCTATTGGAACGCTGTAACAGTTAAAACGGCTTGATACGCTTGATTCCAAGTCGACTTGCCCGTGATACAATCGCCATCCAAGATCTGTTGGCAAACGCTGCTTCAATCACCGAACGTGGCTCTGCAGGGTACAATCGGCGCAGCCTGTCATCTTCCTCGGCAGTCCATCCATTCTTCTTTAGGCCGTGGCGATGAGCACGGGTGCGGATGCTATCCAGAGATCTTCCGGGTAGAAGACCGAGGAGCTGATCGTCAGACGTGGTTGCATAGTTATCTCGAAGAATCTCCTCTTCTGCCACGGTCCAAACATCCCGTCGCTTAACGCCAAGGCGGGATGCACGGGTGGCAATACCTTGCCACGAACGTCCTGGAAGCTTTTCGAGAAGTTCATCCTCAGTGGCATTGGCGTAGTTCGCCCGGATGATATCGTCCTCTTCTGGTGAGAAGTTCTTCGTCCCACGAGTCAGACCAAGGCCTCGGGCTTTGTGAATAACTGCGTGGCGGGTCCGAAATGTAGATAAATTGGTTTGTAATGCTTCAATAGACACCTTTCCATACTGGTTCCGGACGGTGTCCTCATCCTCAATACTCCAGGGGTTGCCGAATTTGGCGTGTTCCTTAGGGTCGTATAGGGGTTGATCCCAGTGATAATACTGCCTCTCCAGTTCTTCCACATTCGACATATACGACTCGTAGTAAGTCTTGTCTCCATGCTGTAGGTCATGGACAATGTGATGGATTGTGTCGAGCACTTCTGCAACGAACTCCTTTGTTAACTCATCTCCGAACCAGATAGGAATCCAAAACCAGCCGAGTTCTTCGGCATAATGCCGTTTCGCATAGTCACGGTTTCGCCGGCCGGCATGGGTGCGAACGTGATTGACCTCGACGGCGATTTTGAGCCCGGTCGGAAATTCGATTGGGATGTCGATTTGCCATCCACGGCCTCCAGACCAGTTTCGATTATGTTGCCATGGGACGACCGCATCACCGTACTCCTTCACAAGTGCATCACGGATCAGGCGCTCCGCAAGGGACCCGTCTTCAAGCAACGAGGTGTTTGAAGAATGGCGATTTGTGACGCCTGCCTCTTTTTTCAGCTTATTTGATACATGCCGGACCGCTGAATATTTGACACCGAGTTCGTAACTGATTTCCTTTAGGCTCCGTTTCGAGTTTCGGATCATATCACGGATAGTTTGCTCCTGATCGGATGTGATTTTCCGATTCGCTAGGTTTAATGTCTTAATACGGGCGTGAACGGAAGGGACTGAACGTTGAACTTGCTGAGAAATCATCGGAATCGATGCACCTTTGGCGTACCATCCCTTGAGTGTGGCATCCTCCTGTTCTGTCCAGGGCTTGTCCTTGTAAGCAACAGCAACTTCGGATTCTGCTTTATCTCGCTGACGGATCTTGTTCAATGTGTTATATACGATACGCTCCGTAATTGGCCCGTCAATCACGTTGGGGTCAGCATTGAGTTGATTTGCGACCTCTTTAGCGATGTGGTCTCGATAGAGTTCGGGTATGCGTCGGAGTAGGTAGTCGGCATCCTTTCGTCTTTGGGGCATCGTGGAGTGCCTCCTCTCTCACAGTGAGTCAATTTGGATACTCACCAAGTACATCTACCTCTATGTCGTCGGATGACTCATCAACGGTGCCTGACGGACGATAACTTTGAGCTGAAAAATGTAGCGTGTCTTGGTCAATCTCTCGGTCAAGGACGATCAAGGAATTTCCAATTGTCACGATGGCGGATTGTACACGATGTAGGTCTACAGAAATCTCACGTATGTGGTGTTCAATCCACTCAGCGTCTTCGGGCGTGAAAATGGTGAGTGTCAACGGACCGGAGGGATGAACAGTTTTAATTCGCCTATACCTGGCATCAACCATGCGTCCGTCCCTCCTTTTTTAACCTCTTTTTGTATAAATTAAGGTTAATAGTATTCTGATTGAATTAACTTGTCAAACATGTACAATGAGGTTAAATAAAGCTGCTGCTTTGGAGGGATAAGCCATGAAGACCACAGGACCATTAGTGGAGGGAAACTTGGCTATCGATTTTGTGAATACGGAAGAGATCCGCAGAGGGATACGGAAGGATTACATTGACACTGCCGATACGTTTTCTGTTTGGCTAACGGATGAAGAGTTAGAAGGAGCAGTCTCGAAGGAACAACTTCCGTTTGAGGTTGAAATATGGCCTGAGGAGGCCATGGGGAAGGTTCATGAATTAAGGGAAGAGATTCGAGACAACGTGGAACAAACAGCGGAATGTGAAGAGGTGGGTCCACGGTTCGTTAAACAGATGGAATCATACATTGAAAAAGCCCCTTTTGCGATGAAGTTGCATGAAGGTCGGGTCGTCCATGTGCCAGTTGGGGATCCGGTTGAGAAGTTGTGCTCGCTGGTAGCAGCGGATGTGTTGCGAATGATTGGTGAAGGCCAACTAGAGCATGTGCGCAAGTGTGCGAATCCCGAATGCCTGTTTATGTTCGTGGATAGGGCGGGACGGAGAAAGTGGTGTTCCATGAGAAGGTGTGGAAATCGAGCGAAGGTTACGAGGCATTTGAAGAGGCAGGCCGGAGGCGATTAAATGATGAAGAATTGGTCTAATACGGTTTGGTTGAACCGAACGAAGGATAGATATTTCAATAGTCGAATGGGGTGAAAGAGCAGAGAACTCCGTAGTCACGTACTAACTCGATTGAATATCTGGACGGGTTGCTGGCAATCGTCACTATATCTATAATGTACGTGAATGCAACGGTCAAGCACAAAAATGGAACGCTTTTTGATAGACCGTTGGAGTCTAGCAACGGATCGTTTCTTGAAAGAGCAAAATATAGGTTCACAAATTGGGCGGAAGAGGTGCCTTTTTCCCTTGAGAATTAAGGGATTGAGTGGGTTTCATCGGAATTCCAAGGCTGTTTTTCCAAACACGGTTTTGGAGAGGTGGTCGAGTGGTTTAAGGCAGCGGTCTTGAAAACCGTCGAGTTCGCAAGGGCTCCGTGGGTTCGAATCCCACCCTCTCCGCCATATCTAGCAAGGGATTTCGGCACCTTCAGGGGTGCCGATTTTTTACGTTTGTGTGTAAACCCATTGGGCAATTCCGATAGTCAACGAGACGTTAATTAGGAATTGTTGACGGCCGCAACAAAGGTTTGGCAGTCGGCATTTCAAGACTCAGACTGGAGACAATGTCGCAACCACCATACCACGACCGGGCTGGATGCCTCCCCTGGAATGTTGACCATCAAAAACAATACAAGCTCTTTCCACCATTCAATGTGCATTCCATTCTTGCGCGTGGACAGTGAGAAGGACGAATTCTGCAAACACATGGAGGCGCGGACGAAGGATTTGCCGAGGGAAGTTCGATATCTGGATCAGATATTCTCCGTGGATGATGGAGCGAATTACCTCCATGGGCTATTGATGGGCCATCCGTCTTCCAGCATGGAGTTTGTGACGTTCCTAGGTGAATAACTATCCGAAGTTCTATACCTAATCGTGTGGTTGCTCGGCTGGAACATTGATGATGGGAAATCGTGTGTCACACCGTTTGGTTCCACGGTGAGTAAGTCGAAATCCGGTAATTTGTATCTGGGCCGGGGGTTTAATGTCGATCCAATCACGGCGGCGACAGTGGCGCTTTGAAGGAAAACCATAGTCTCTTCAATAATTTTATCGGAAAAGAATCGAAAACCTACCGACGCGAGCGCAATATGACGCTCGTTATACCCTGGCCAACTGGGAAGTACAACGACTGATTGATTGCGTGACCACACAGAACGTTGACGGTTTCTACCAAGCGGCAGGGAGGAAAGAGGTATACGAGTTAAATAGATCCATCCGGGGACTATTCGCTGTCATGACTGCCAGTCGATGCACATCTTGCAAAGCTGACGGAAAAGGCCTATTTCGCCAGAAAGGCCACAGGTTGCGTTAAGAAGCATAGCACTTTGAAGATACCAGCAGTGGCGTTGAGGAGATGTACAGTGTGGTCAATCTGTGGTAACCGAAAAGGGAAGTGCTAAATAAACAGACGCCGAGTAGAATGCGGGCTAGTTCTGTTCACTTCTCTGGGTCAATCTTAAGATCGGAGTTTTGAGGAAGTAGCTTTTGACTCTGACAAGCCACTAGTGGCAAATTGGGTTTAGGCAGGACCTATAGACCTTTACACTCTCAGCTTCTGAAGGAATCAGTGACGGATTGGTTGAATTTACTATTACAATACGTCATTCGAATAGGTGGCGAGAGCGTTGCGTGAAGTCAAGGCGTTAAGTGAATTCCGCGGGTATCGATCCGGGAGTAAAGGGTATTTTGTCATTACAGATACGGCGAATGGAACTAAGGTACATGAAGTAGGGTGCACGTACGTTAGCGAAGATAACTTTTGAACAAAGGTTATCGAAAACGTTGGGGGAAATGGGCGATACTATTGTATCAAACGGCAAAATGATGCTCCTGCCAATGTCCGGCCCTGCAAGGTTTGCTTGGGTTGAGAGAAGGAAATGAGAACGAGATAGCTTGGCGCCGGATTCCGGTAGCATAGCGTTGTATGAACATGCAGTCCGGGTTCAATACGATGCCTATGCGAATGAATTACAGGACCCTAAGCTGTTCCGGTTTAGCAGGTTGGATTGCTATGAAGAGATGGGGAGTAAATATCGATTATTGCTTCGTTACGGATGCTGCGAAAGTACACCAACGGGGCATGCAAGACGATGGTTGCTTTGATATCTCTTTAAGTAGCGACCTTCTGTGGAAGGAGGTAGAGTTGTGCAATCCCAATCTGCTCATCCTGCTTGGCGCTCATCGACCCGGGGCGGGTTTATAGGGACGTTGGGGGTAGTACTTTTGTGCGCCATGGGATGACGTTCGCTGTTTCTCCATTTCCGATTGGGCAGGGACGCACACAAAGAGGATTCAAGGAAAAGGTACAAAGGACGACGGAAACGATTCAGCACCTCATGAGAGCGTCACAATAGATGCTCCGAAAGGAGTGGGACTATTATGGTAGCCGTACCCGGCGTCAACAGTCGTCGTAGATTCCTTTCGGTCATGGAAATCCTGCAGGAAAAGACCGATGAGGACCATGGCATCTCTCTGTCCGAGTTAACCCGAGAACTTAAGGTTAAGTTTGGAACCTCCTTTGAGGTAACAGATCCTGTGCTCCGTGAAGACATTAAGAGCTTGCAGGACCACGGCTTTTGGATTGGCGAGGAGAAGGCCATCGGATATCCCACTCGGTATAAGTGGATGGACAGACGGTTTGGCCTGCATGAAGTACGCCTTTTAATTGACGCTGTTGCCTCTGCACACTGCCTAACAGTTCAGGATTCCGAGCAGTTAATTACAAAGTTAAAGTTACTTGTAAGTCAGCATCAAGCCAAGCGACTCAGCAACCGTTTGTTTGTGGAAGAACACGTGAAAACGAACATGGGGTTTGTGAAGCATTATATTAGAGACATTCACGAAGCAATTCTGAATCGGAAAAGGATCACGTTCCAATACCGTAAATTCGATATTAATAAGAGACTCGTGTTCCATAGAGATGGCTTTCATTACGTGGTTTCTCCGTATGCCTTGGTATGGAACCAGGACAACTACTATCTCATTGCGAAGCAAGACGGATTCGACGGTGTAAAGACATTTAGAGTTGACCGGTTGTACGCGGTGACTGAATTGAATGAATCATTTGTAGAGCCTAATTTTAATGTAGCCCAACACGTCAAGAAGACGTTTCACATGTATCCAGGACCGGTAAATCAAATCCGCGTTCAGTTCGACAATTCTCTGTTAAACGTAGTGATGGATAGGTTTGGAGAAAAAGCAGCACTTCGTGTAGCCGATGACAAGTCCTTCATCGTGGTCTTCCCAGCGGCGGTGAGTGAGGGCCTCTTTCGTTGGCTACTTACATGGGGAGCGGATGCCAAGGTTCTGTCTCCGCCGGAACTAGCAGAGAGGTTGAGGTGTGAGGCACAGAAAATGGTACAGTCTTACACTCTACCGGGCCAATAGTGTGGGCAGTATACTTTATCTTTTCGCGAGACTTTACCCTGTATACAAAACACAATAGTGCACAACGGGGGTGGTGGATTTTCTTCCACCCCTTTTTGATACCCTAAAGTTGTTAGCGGCAAGAGGGTGAGCCGCCGATGGTGAGCAATGGGTCGGCAACTCCGGCCACAGACAAACTTCTGGTGGCTGTACGGACCGGGACGCGGAACAACAGATTCCAGCGAAATTCCTTACGCCTGCGACAGTAGACTCTGTCTTAAAAGGAGGGATTCACGGTGACAAATTGGCTGGGTGATTATCTACTGGGAATGTTGGTGACGAATCGTGTAGGAATTGGGTCAATGCTCGCCGAGGTTGGAAGAATGGCTGCACGCGAAGACTTGAAGGACTACATTTGGGACTGTGTTAAGCGGGGCGAATCCTTTATGTATGACCTGAGGGAAGGGGATGAGGAAGAAGAATGGGTATTCGTGCGACTCCCCGGAGACGATGCGGACCTGCAACCTGATGACATCACATTTGAGGATTTCGTTGCAATTGAGCCTTCCTTTCGGCCTTTGGGGATTTGGTACAAATCGCACTATCCCGACGGCCCACCAAATGATGAAGATGACGAATTCTATCTCGATGTTGACGACGATGACGGCGAGTTGGACTAAGGCCGGGCACTCCCTGCATCGCTCTAATTTACACACCTTATTGGAGGTTAGGAGTATGAACGATCCAACGGTTTACAGTGTCTTTCGGAAGGACGGGATTCACACGTATCGTCCTTCGGCTTATTTGCAATTTGGAACAGCTACAACGTCACTCGGTGCGGTGACGCTACTAAATCCCGGTGCGGCAGGCAGCGATGATCCAGATGTGCAGGAGGCGCTTAAAAGTACTGGAAACTATTCAGGCATCGTGAAACCGGACCCGACCATGAGACAGCTCATCAAGTTTGTCAACCGCATATGCACAAGCCCGGACGGACCAAACGGTCAGTTGCATATCTACAACCTGTTTTCGCTTCAAGGTGCAAAGGCTGAAACGGCGATTGATACCTTCGAATCACAGGTGTTTAGCGGCTTGTCTCCGGATTTCGAAATGCCATCGACCGCAGAGATTCACCAGCACCCTTGGTTCTTAATTGGCTGGGGTCTGAAGAGGAAGGAGAGGTGGGGGCGGCTACAAGAACGAAGAAAGCGCTGGATCTGCACACTTGAGAAAGAGAAAATTGCTTATTTCGGTAAGCCTCATCCCAAGATTCAGTTGGCCTACTATCATCCCTGTCCCATGCTCGAAAAGAATAAAGAACCTGTGTTGAACGATCTCGTAGCGGCCTACAAAACTGTTGTGAATTAGGAGCTTGACGACTACTATGAGTACTGCATGGTGGACGACTATGAAGACAAGTATCAGGACTCTACGCGGGCGCACCGGGAATTGTAATCATTGTGGAACTCCGTGGCAGAAGTCTATACGCGTGGAACGAATCATGGGAAGGGACCGGCCGGGGATGCAATATTTGGCAACGATTTGGTTTGAGTGAGTGTGACTCGCGGCAATTTTCTCGTTATAGATAAAATCGTCATTAAAGAGATACTGAAACGGGTAAAGCCGTCCACGAGATATTAGTGATTGCGGACGTGTTGGATCATCGGGGTTGCACTGTCTGTGTTGGTATTTTGCAGTGTTAATGGCTCCTACCCCGGAGAGAGCAAAAGGAAATAGCCATCGAAGCGGAGTGACGTAATCCTAGTTTAAGACATTTTGATAGTTTGTAGAAAGGGTGGGTAATATGGCCAATCAGTTCGAAGTTGTGCTTGAGGTCGGAGGCGAAGGCGGGAGCATTACTCTGTACGGTGTATCGTCAGAGAATGGATGGCGTTTTAGCCGTACCACGGAGGAAAGCGCACTTGGAGATATTGCAGATCGGCCGACCGATTCTCTTGTACGAAAGAGCAAAGTTGTGGATTCTTGGGAGGAAGCACTCCAACTCGTGCAGCGCTACCCGTGGTATCGGCTCTCTCCACGTAAAGTCCATCCGGATTTTGCGGCAAAGGTTTGGAAGGAAGTAGTGAACCGGCTCGACTGGATGGATCACGGTCGAGACCTAAACCGCTGGTCGCGGGTCTGTTTTGGTGACGGAGGTGCTCTTGGGGAATTGTCTCTATTGATGAAGAAATCTCAATCCACAGTGATTCTTACTGGTGCCGGCATGTCCACGGAAAGCGATATACCGGATTTTCGATCAAAGGATGGCTGGTGGCGTAATATCGATCCCACCACGGTGGCGACAGTGGACGCTTTGAAGGAAAACTATAGTCTCTTTCACGAATTTTATCAGATGAGAATCGAAAACCTAGAGTCACGAGTGCCGAGTGGCGGTCACTACATCCTGGCCAAGTGGGAAGAACAAGGGCTGATTGATTGCGTGGCCACACAGAACGTTGACGGTTTTCACCAAGCAGCCGGGAGTAAAGAGGTGTATGAATTGCACGGTTCCATCAGGACGATTCGCTGTCATGACTGCCAAAGTCCGGCAAGCATTGACGAGTTTGTTGCTGGGGACAGGTGCAGCCAATGTGGTGGTAAGCTGAGACCGAATCTCGTACTGTTTGGTGAATTGCTTCCACGTGATGCTTGGGAGCGCGCTCTTGCTGCTATCCGTCAGGCCGATTTGGTTGTGGTCATTGGGTCCAGCCTCCAGGTCTCACCCGTCAACACCTTGCCATCACTGACAAGCGGAAAAGTTGCGATAATCAACGCGGAGGAGACAGAGCAAGACGAAATGTTTGATATCGTAATACACGGCAAGGCGGGGGAGGTTCTGCCGAAATTGGATGAGGTGTTAGGGTAAGGTGACTAGATGCAGGAATCCCCTCTTATTTGGAGGAATTTATATTTATATGAAGAATTGAGGAGATATGGGCAGGTGTGGAGCGGTCTGGAGTCAGTCTCGCAGGTGTCGGTCGCTATATGTTGCGGTTTCCTGTTCGCGTCAATCCGTAGTTCATTCGTTACATTCTACAATATGGCCCTTCCGTTGAAGTGACGGCTCCCGCAGAGGTGCGCGAGCACATTAAGGGAGAAGTCGCGAAGATGACAATCAAGTACTCTTCGTATGAGAGAGAAGGAACCCTGACTCTATATCGATTTTCCGGAATCATCCATCAATTCGTACATCCGCAACTGAATCAAACATACGTTCCTGTGACATGTCTTGACACCTCCGCTTGCTATAGTTGGGCTAGTGGGAGGTGGGGACGGTGAATTTGGATACGGAGATGGTCCAGAGCCGGTTGTTCCAACGACGTCGCGGGGCGGACCTATGCAAGTGGATGCTCTATCTCATTTGTGGGTTGGCACTATGGTTCTGGGCGTATGGCTAGGAATGAAATATGGTCACCTACGCGCGGGCTTGATAACGAGTGGGTCCCTTATCGGCTTTGCACTGTTTTACTCCCTGTTTGTTCTCGGCTGGCATCTAAAGTCAGAGGTGCAATCTGACGACAATGAGCACCATCCACATGCGCTGCGGGTGAAGCGCTTGTTTAGCCTTTGTGTAAGAGAGCCGGCATCAGGATGCCGACCGTGTTTATCATTCCAACCACTGCACCCAATGCATGTGCCGTGGGTATCTTTCGCCGAGCGCGATCGATAGGCGTCACCCAGGGAGCCATGCGATTGTTAAATGACGACGAGCTGAATACATGGCAGACGCCGGAGCCGTCCTATTGACTGAACGCGCGAAGCCTTTAATGCAGGCGCTTCAGAAGCTGAAATCTGCCGGTGTTGTGTTTGACGTTCCGTCTATGTTATCTATGGTATTTTCCGTTTCCGCCGTTCCCCACACATTGGTGGCAGCGCATGCTTGATACTCATCTAAAGACGAGGAAGCGGATTAAGCAACTGGCGAAACTGGGGAAGGAATTCGGAGAGATGTCAGCCAGAAGATTAATGGCGTTGGTGCTTGTCAGCTGAATTCATTACAAGGGACAAGGGGTGAAGATGGTATGGACCTGCAAGCACTTCACGATGCTGTAGATGCGTTTTTCAAAGAGGAAGAGTGGAACTA
This sequence comes from Alicyclobacillus sp. SO9, assembly GCF_016406125.1. NCBI lineage: Bacteria > Bacillati > Bacillota > Bacilli > Caryophanales > Alicyclobacillaceae > Alicyclobacillus > Alicyclobacillus sp. SO9. The sequence continues at coordinate 1,891,347 of NZ_CP066339.1, forward strand.
CGAGTATGTCAACGAGAGATTGCTTCGGTTTGGCATGAAGGGTGAAAACCTTGATGTGGACGCGCATATGGTGCTCGACGAAGAGGATAGGGAGTTGGTCATGTACTCAGAATTTCCGGTAAAGGTCCCGCCTGAGAAACGAGGAGTCATCGCTGAGTTACTTACCCGAATCAATTATGTGTTGAGGCACGGTAACTTTGAGATGAGCTTTGACGAAGGGGACCTATACTTTCGTACTGGGCTTGATGCTGCTGACGCGGAAGTAACGCCAACCCTGGTCCGAAATGTGGTCTTCAGGAACTTCTGGATGATGGACCGCTATGTGCCAACGATTATGAGCGTGCTTTATGGTGGGATTAGCCCAAAGGTGGTGTTGGAGCCGTCGGAGACGATGTCGTAGATGGCGAAAGAGATGTGGATTAGTACCTTGAGGGAGTGGTAATCAGAGGAGTGAGCAACGATATCCAGCAGACGAGAGAGTCAATGCGTTCTTTTTATCCTGGCTCTATGACGAGGTATTACATCAAAGCCGCGTGTCACAAGAGCCTTGCATTATCGTAGGGGTAAATATTCAATACCATCACCCTAATCATGAAAGATTAGTTCCCGCAGTGATACCCGCAGTGAATCGATAACCTAAAGGAATAATCGCTAGAGAGAAGGATGGATTAAATGAAGATAGACGTCGAGTACTATAACAAACAGCTAGAGTTGGCGATTGAAATTGCCCTCAAGGCCCATGCTGGACAAGTGGACAAAGGAGGAATCGCATACATATTACATCCGCTCGCTGTATCAGGTAGAATGCGAAATTTGCCGGAAAAAGTCATTGGCATATTGCACGATGTTATAGAGGATTCGGAATGGACAAAACAAGACTTATTGCGTGCTGGAATTGATCCAAACATCGTGCGCGTATTAGATTTTGTGACAAAGCAACCTGGCGAACCCTATGCTGAATATATAGACCGATTGAAGGGTGAACGGGCTGCAATTAATCCCAAACTCTCTGATATCGAAGAGAACTCAGATCCATCTCGTCTAGATGTTCTAGAAACCATCGATTATAATCGCATCCAAAAATATCTAGATATAAAAGACAAATTATTGAGAGAAAAAGTAAACTACTTTGGTGTTATGGATTCACAGCTGCAAATAGAGATGATTGAGCGTTTGCGGAACGTTATTCACGAAATTGATAAAGCAATGTCCACAGCGACCTATCCGAAAGAAGGCTATCGACAGCAGTTAATCTTGCTTAAACAACTAAATAAAACCTTTCAGGGTCGAATATTATGGCACTTCAAAGGAAATCCATATATCTTCGATAAAGTCATTCACGACACAAACACATCCGCATGGAAAGTCGTTTATCAAGACACGGATGGGCTTGAGCACTCAATAGATTTTGAAGAAATGTTTGATAACTCTCCAAGGTACAAGCAAGGTATGCGCTTTATGTTTATCAACGAATAATAGCAAATGCACTGGCAACGGTGTAGCCATTGAACTGCTACGACCTCAATTTGAAACTGGCAAATTTGTCTATACGTACTCTATTAGAGTTTTCCGTTCGTTGAAACTACCCTACCTCATCGATTAGTTCCTGTTCTTTCACCACATAGGTGGGCTTACCTAAGATCCGAACTCTAGACCGCCATACACAAATGGGGATTTCGGCACCCTATGGGGTGTCGAGTTCTTTATTTTGAAGCGCTGAATCCCAAGATATCAACCTCCATACTACAGCAGGATTACTGGTGCATGTCGTTGTGAAGCACCGTGTCAAAGTGTCAGTCGTTATGTGTACGCCACGTACGACAGTGACCGAACGTTCGTTCTAGTGACGTGTTCTGTCAGTACCTCCTGATACACTGATAGCGATGGAGGCGATGAGCAATGAACGTGGACACTCAATCCCAACGGTTCGATTTGTTCAAGAGGCGTCGAAGCGCTGATGTACGCAAGTGGATGATATATCTCATCATGTGGGTGGGTATTGTCGTATTTGGGGCCTGGGTGGGATGGAAGTTCGGACGGGTTCGTATTGGTCTTATCGTCAGCGGATCGGTCATCATTATTGGACTGTTCTATTCAGTGTTTATTCTTGGGGGACATGTGAAAGCATCAGTGAATTCATCCGAAGATCCATCGCACATGGGAATTTCACGGATTCGGAGATTACTCCATCCCCTCTGTAGTCAGACCGGACTGGCGATGCCGACTATCTTTATCATGCCGACAGACGCACCGAATGCGTGTGCTGTCGGTATTTTCTCTAAATCTCAATCGATTGGTGTAACTGAGGGCGCCCTCAATATGTTAACAGACGAAGAACTGTCTGCTGTTTTGGCACATGAAGTGACCCATCTCCAACGCAAAGACATCTTCTTTGACGGATGGTGGATAGCATTGACGGGGATGGCTGTTTCCCTTTCCGCAGTGGTAGTAGGAATGGGAATTGCTTCGCTGCTGGCGGCTCGCAGAGCAGAGACAAAAAAGCAAGCCGAATCTGCAGAAGGATGGGGAGTTCTCTTGATAGGTCTAGGCATTATCGTCGGTATTGTCGGTGTCGTGATACTGCAGCTGATTCAGCACGTGGTGATGAGACGTGCTGAATATATGGCCGATCACGGTGCTGTACTTCTCACTGGCCGCGCCCGGCCGTTGATGCTGGCGTTAGAAAAAATGGAGGTGGCGGACTCGCTCTTTCAGGCGCCGTCCATGCTGTCTATGGTCTTTTCCGTATCGGCAGTTCCTCGGTCACACTGGGGGCAAAGGTGGTTCGACACACATCCGCCGACCAGAAAGCGGGTCAAGAGATTAGAGAAGATAGGTCGGACGCTTGGAGAGTTTTGAATCTGCTTAGCAAAAACGCGTTTATGGAGGTAAGGGTGTTGGGGTTTAACTCAGGTAAAGAGCAGGTAATTGTCCGTGTTGTAGGTGAAGGAGGGTCCATTACTTTATGGGGCCGGCAAGAATTAAATGGGGACTGGAACTTTGCATTGGGTCGAGACGAGTCAGGTCTGGCTGATTTTCTAGACGATGAAGATGAAGTGTTACTGGTTTCTCGCCCGCGGAATTGGGTACAGTCCTTCGAAGAAGGTTTGGCTTTGTTGGATAGGTATCCGTGGAAGCGATTGTCGCCACGCTGGGTCCATGAAGATTTCCGCAGAAGAGTGTTGCGCGAGGTGAAGCGGGATGGATTGGCCGCATCAAGAATCGAGAGATGGGTAGAGGTATGCGGCGGTCAGTAAAGAATTAAGAATTAGCAGTATTTTGTAATGGTCCAACCATAGAATAGCGAATATTGGGTGAAGGGTGTGAGTCTATGTACTTATGGGATGACTTAAAGAAGCAGATTAAAGAAACGGATACGACGGTTCAATGTCCAGTCGAGGGCTGCCAGACCGTGGTCAAAAGACAACGGAGGTCATTTCGCCGTGAAGAACAATTCTTATGCACAGATCACAAGATTTATATTTCGCCTACCACGTGGGAATACAAGAATTTCTGGGACAACCTTTTGGAACAAAATGATAACGACAGACAACTGATGCAGACCATAGTTGAGAATAAAGCCGAATCCCGTCTTGCACGGGACAAGAGTGAAGACGCAGTGACATGGAATGTATTCCGTCACTTGCAAAAGAAAAATCTGGTAGGAAAGGCACTTCAGACTTGTCTAGGTACCAAGAATGAGAAAGACTACTCCCTTATTTACTGGTCCTATTCGCAGGAGAATAAAAGCGTGTGGAAACCGCTGGTTGATGTTAGAAAGATCTTTAAGGAAAATCAAAACCATCCTAGTGAGCCAGACCTCATCATTGAAGCACCTTCAACCATTGTGCTTATTGAGGCGAAGTTCACGTCCGGAAATAGGACGACCCCCTCAAACCTTGCAGTGGAGAGCAATTACGTTGATGGTGGGGATAACTGGTTTCGTCAAGTGTTCCAAGATGATGTTGACTTTCAGTCAGTTGCTGTGCAAGACAGGTTTTATGAACTCATGCGAATGTGGCTTCTTGGAACCTGGATAGCAAAAGAGAAAGGGAAGAAGTTTGTTCTTGTAAATCTAGTTTTGGAAGACAAGGAGCCCCACGTCGAAGAACAGTTTGGCAGGAACCTTATTCAAAATTCGAACCGGCGTTTTAAACGATGTACTTGGGAGCAAATATATAGAAACGTTCAGACTGATATAGCTGGAAACCATCTGGAAAAGTTCTTTAAAGGAAAGACTTTGGGATACCCGAACAGAAGGGATCTTAAGAGAGCGTTTAAACTGGACGAATGAAACGGATAACGGTGGCATCGTGTTTGTGTATTGATTGGACTGCAAAGGCGAATGTTACCCTATTCGGAATATCAACATTATCTTGACTTCACCAATATTCTGTCATATCATAACAACGTAAATACTTCTTCTTGAAAGTAAATCTAATATCTGAACAACTCATGTTGGTAACCAAAGGTTCCCTTCCGCTTCTTGCGGGAGGGCCCTTTTAGTTTGGTTACCAACCTGGGTATGGGTACTCTCATGCCTATGGGTACCTGTATGGAACTCCATTTCAGAAAGGATGATGTGTAATGTTTCAGAGTCTAGATTATTACTTGTCTCAATTTCAATTGGGGCGCAAGTCTGTCCTTACCTCATCATTTTTCGGCGATGATAACTGTGGAGTTATGCAATTGTCGTTTCGGAACCATGAGATAAACCAAATCTATCGTCAATTTAGGGAGGACGACCAGTCCGTAGATTTTGAGGGTCGTTTCCTTGAGGCTTTGGTGGATTCATTTCGATTTGTTCTAGAGACACAACCTAAAAGAAGTGAAATCGCTCATAGTTTGCATCAATATATCTCTGCAGCCTTCGAGTCCTGATGGTGAGGGATCGGTGAGATTTCAGTCTCATCGATCCTTCATTTCATACAGACCCCCGTTCTTGGAGCATGTTCGACATGAGTGACACGCTTTGTCAGTCCTTCGAATTATACTTGGCAAGATCCATATGCAACCAGCTTTAAGTGATTGCAAGGGGGTTATCGCATTGACAAACCGAATTGGTCTATTTGTAAAAGAGGACATTCCTTTTCCGGTAACAGTGGGGCAGACTTATAATCTCGCCTGGAGCAGGTACCGAATTGTAGACATGAATTACACCAATCAATATGGGACGTTCATTTTAGGGTGTTGTGTAGAGGATCACGATGACAGTGAGACAGATGATTGGGTACGAGAAATGGGGAGGCCCAGTCATCCGGATAACCCGATTGAACTTCTTAAGACTTTGTATATTGAAGGCGGATTGAGCACAAAGGGACTTATGGTTGCATTTCTCTATCGTGATCGCCAAAAGGGTAAGATTTTTGGCCTCACGTATCGTGAAATCTGGCCCTTGGTGTTCCATCACGGCGCAGTCAACGCAGGTGCTAGTCGGTCTAGATACCAGCAGTTCAACAGTCGTTTGTTGGATACCATCGATGAACTCCGCGGGTTGGACAGCTGGTTTTGGCGTGAGCGGATTGAATATAGGTCTAAGGGTGAAGAGATTTGGTCCTCTCAACTGCAACGCGAGATTGAGCGGCGTGGGACGGCGCAGAGCCCCAGACGTGCACGAGCGCACTGATTGACCCGATTTACAATCATGTAAAAATAGAGAAGGAGAGGCGGAATTGACATGCAGCGGATGAAATATGACTGTACCTGCGGGTGGCAATACGAGGGGTGGCTTGGCATACATTACTTTGTTGTGGATCCGTACCGAATCGTTGAGCGTCAGATTAGAACCGCCGCCAATATACATGCAAATTTGCTACAGGTCTGGTCAGAACTTCTTGACCACCCACTCATGGTAGAGGAGAGTACGCGTGTTCGAAGCCAGCCGATTGATGTTCCTTCTTTTCTCAAACCCGGCCAGGCACAGGGCAGCCCGCGTAAACCTCTGCTGTATTTGTCATGGGAACTTGGACATTGTTCTGAATGCAGCGCAATTGTACGAAACATGCTGGCCTATCTCCCGTCGCACGAGTTGATGCATCCAGTTTTATGTCCTCAATGCGGCAATGAGACGGTAACGCTATACGGTGTCCCAAAGGAGCTTCAGTGTCCGGAATGTCAAGAAGCTGTAGCAGGGAAGAGTACGGGGATTGCATAGTCAGTTCAAGGAAATGGGTATTCACAAGAGTTGCACTGACGTATTTTGTCACCCCCTGGAGGTAAGGTTGAATCAACAACGCTACGGTGTCGATATATAGAATCAGTTTCCCGCAGTCAAAACATTGGAACATGCCTGTATTTTAACCGCTATAAGCTCAAAGGGGGATGATGGATGAGGCGCGTAAGTCTGGGTGAGGACGTACAGACCAAAATGGAGACGCTGGCTCTGTGGATGCAACGGTCACAGTCTACAGTCATATTGACTGGAGCCGGTATCTCGACGGAAAGCGGGGTGCCGGATTATCGTTCAGAAGATGGTTGGTGGAACAAGGTTGATCCGTTAACAATTAGTACCGCATCCGTGCTGAGCAGTAACTACGACCTATTCCATGAATTTTACTCGAGTCGATTGCGTGCTCTTGGCCACGTTCAACCGAATCGTGGCCACCAAATTATCAGTGACTGGGAAGAACGAGGTCTGGTGCACACCATTGCCACACAAAATGTGGATGGTTTACATCAGTTGGCGGGTAGTACAAACGTCACTGAATTACATGGCACAATTCGGAGATTCCGCTGTTCGCGGTGTGATGCAACCGCTGAGTTGGAAGAGTTTCTGAATAAGGAGGCCTGTGTTCACTGTGGTGGGAATCTGAGGCCCAACGTCATTCTGTTCCAAGAGATGCTGCCTCAAGGCGCATGGGATGTGGCACTTAGGGCGATAACCAATGCCCATCTCGTGCTTGTCATCGGCACGAGTCTCCAAGTATCCCCCGTCAACCAGCTGCCTTCTATGACGGCCGGTAAAATTGCGGTCATCAATATGGAGGAGACTGACTTTGACCATGGGTTTGATTTGGTCATTCACGGCACGGCTGGTGAAATTCTTGAACAAGTAAATGCATTGATTATGATCCCGTCTAGTTGATATGAAAGGAGATATCGGCCTGACTGTTTCCATATGGTTACTTCGAAAGCAAGATGGTTACTTCGATAGCAAGATAATTCGCTGGGAGGGGTTAGTATGAGTCAGTTTGACGGAATGATGAATCGATTTGATGGAGTGTTAACGCGATTAACCCACCACTTAGAGAACATTGACCAAATCATGGAGAATTCGGGTACAGAAGAAGGACGGAAAGAATTACTGAACAATCAACTTGTTTTAGTTGTGGACTTCGTATATCAGCTTAAACAAATGCTAGGAAAAGAAGACACCTCTCGTGTCATTCCTCAGTGGCTTCGCATCGAAAACCGCCTGCGGCGGTTACGGCGTTTAGTTGAGCTTCAGTCCCCAACCGTCATTATTCAAAACGAGAATCAGTGGCTTAAGAAAATGGTTCGTGAGATGGAGCAACTGGGGAATGGGTTTGAACCGGACCTGTATACGGAGGAAGAGCAGGAAGAGTTGGCGATGGAGAGAGACTTCTTTGATGAAGAGGAATTCGCACTTGATCGTATCAAAGGGGCAATTCTTGGACACGCCATTGGCGATGCCATGGGTGCAACAACGGAATTTATGGAACCAAACGAGATATGCCGGAAATACGGCACAGTCACAGACATCCTCGGTGGAGGCTGGTTACACTTGAAACCTGGAGAAACCACCGATGACACGGCAATGAGTCTATGTGTGGCCGAGGGGATCCTGGAATCCCCGGACAATCCTATTGATGCAATTGGGCAGGCTTTTTTACGCTGGGAAGCAACCGATCCAGAAGATATCGGCAACACGATTCGTTCTTCACTCGATCACTTTAATGGTGACTGGCTCGAGGCCGCCTATCAGACCCACCTTGAATTTGATGGTTATACGGGTGGAAACGGATCGCTTATGCGGTGTCTACCGGTTGCCTTAGCGTACACGGATAGCGATAAAATGGAAGATATCACAGAGCGCCAGTCCAAAATGACTCATTATGACGACATCGCCAGTGAAGCGTGTCTGATTTACAACCGTATTGCAGCCAGGGTGTTGAACGGTGATAATTTGCTGTTAGCCCTCGTGGCGGAGACCGATGGTACACGCTACCATAACGTGTTCTTAGACCGTCCTTCCTGCTCTCCGGATGGATTTGTGGTGAATACATTTACGTGGGTCCTGTACCTGTTATGGACCTATGATTCTTTTGCGGAAGTTGTGCAGCAAGCGACGAATGAGGGCTATGATTCGGACACAGTCGCTGCGATTGCCGGGGGTCTCAAAGGATTGTCCACCCAAAGCTTTGGTTTGCCGCAGGAATGGGTTAACAAGTTACGCAATCGTAAGCAGTTGGAGAAAGCAGCCGAAGACTTGTATCAATTGAGGCAATCGATGCTGGGAATGACGTCTCAACCCGCTGGAACAAATGACTAAAGAGCACATATCCAATGCTACAATGAGCTTGTTAACAATGCGGGTGTTACAAGTCGTACAGTGTAGAGAGTGCTACGAAGACGTACAATCGAATCAGGCAATGTGAGAGTATGAATGGGCAGGGGCACGAGTGACGATTAATTAGAGAATAGGACCGTTAGGGGATTATCTCGGTTATACTAGACATAGTTAGGAAAATTCTTCTGGTACTACTAGTTTCCGTCTAATCGCGCTTATCCTGTTTTGTGTCAATATACTTGCAAGGAAGGGGTCAGCTATGCCTGATTCAACCGCACGCATTCTTCAAACATTGCACCTTATCAATGCAGAACCGAAACAATACTCTGCGCAAGGACTGGCGGAGCACTTTGGCGTGGGTAAGCGAACTGTGCTTCGAGACATCCGAGTTCTTAGAGGACTGGATTATATCATCGATAGTGAAAATAGAGGGGGTTACTATATTCAATGGGACCCCCTTCGACTCCCGATGCGTCTCACAGAAGACGAAAGAGTGGCTCTAAAGCTTCTGCCTGAACTGGCCCTGTCGCATGGGTCCCCTCAAGAGGTAGCGAAAATTTCCCGGGAATATCGCAGCGCTATTGCAAAGATATTTGAAAAACTAGGCTTGCAAAGAGACGGGCACGAGACCAGTGATCGCCTGAGTGAACGTATGTTGGCGGGGTTCAATTTCAATGGCATGGGGAACGACGGCGCCATTATTGCTCTGTTAGACGCGGTTCAGCGGCGATCAACGGTAGAAATGGAATACCACAGTTTCAGTTCAGACACTGTTTTAACCCGCCAATTTGATCCGTACTACATACTCCCTCGCCACAATAGTCTCTACGCTCTTGGGTATTGCCATCTCAGAAACGAATACCGCACGTTTCGGGTTAGTCGAATGCGCAGCGTCCGTGTTTTGGACAAAAGGTTCGTCGAAGAAACAGATTTTTCACTGGCTGAGGTCCTTTCCACCTCCTTCGGCGTTGATGCCAATGGTGAAGAAATCCTGGCGGTGCTGTGTTTTGACCGAACGAGTGTGCGATACGTAAAGGAGCAGATTGAGAATCCGGAAAGTGTTGTGGAGGAATCCGAGAGGGATGACGGAAGCGTCCAACTGAAGATCAGTGCCCACCTGAATCCTGAGTTTGTGCACTGGGTGCTCCAATATGGTGCAGATGTTGAGGTGCTGGGTCCGGATAACCTCGTGGAGGAAATTCGCAGACATGTTCAACTTCAGGCACAACGGTACCTAACGTGACGGGGAACTTTTGTTCCCGTGACAAGACTTGACACTTCTCCTTGCTAGGCTATAGCTAGGGAGGGTAATCACGAATGAACCAACGCATTTCGCATCCATTGCTTATGGAGTACACAGCAGTAATGTGAGTAACGGCGATGCAAGAACCAGGAAAAGGGGGATTTAACTTGCACATCATTCTGGGTTACGAATTGGATTCAAACACCTTTCCGGATGCTTTGGGAGAGCATGAGGCTGCAGTAGGTACCGTGGTAACGGGCTTTCGAGGGCTCGTAGGAATGTTGGAGACACAGTTGGGCCTGATTTCTCCCCAAGTATCTGAAATCCAGCGAATAGCAGAATGGGAAGAGCGCGCAAGGCGGTGTGCTGACGAGAGATTTCCATTCGTCAAGTCCTTCGCTGTGGATTCGTGGAATACGGCTAAAGAGCTGCTTCGAAGACGAGACGAACTGGTTATCGCAGGATGGGACCCGGACACTCACGTCGGCGGTAGTCCATTGATTGACGCACTGGCGCGGCTTGAGAAAATCGTAGAGACAAAAAGTCCAGGTTTCTCCGACAGAGTGAGCACCTTGCTCACGACACTGCAACAACCGGCAAGGTTGGACATGGATACTATCACCGTTGTGGATGAGAACCCCGCTCTATGGGACCCATGGTGCCACCACTTAATGGAAGCGGTTGAACGCCACGGCGTAACCGTTCAAAGTGATTTAGGTTCTCTTTCCAGGACCGACTATGTGTCATCAGACTTGGCCAGGTTCCAAGGGGTAGTGTCCGGAAAGTTCAGACCGGAAGATCCCGACAAGTTCGAGGCCAAAATCACAGGAGATGGAAGCCTTAGGCTTATCCATGCGGAACAAGAGTTTGATGCCGGAGACTATCTTGTTACTTGGCTCCAACTGCATGGGGACGAAGACACTGTGATTATTGACGGCGGGGGATCCCTTTTCCTCGATGAACTACTCCATCGGCGCGGACTGCCCGCAGCAGGAGTCAAGCAGCCTTCCAAGTGGCGATCTATCCTTCAAGTGCTCCCGCTGACCATCGATACCTACTGGGAACCGCTATTGGCGGGCCGGCTGTTGGAATTGCTGACGCTGCCGCAGTCTCCGGTACCGTCGCAACTTCGCTATCGCTTGGCTAAGATACTTGCGAGCGCCCCGGGAATTGGAGGGCCAGGGTGGGAAAAGGCCATTCACGAAGGCGTACAGACCTACGAAAAGAAGTGGGTCGAAGACCAACTCGACGAGAAAGAAATTCGCAAGAAAAGAGACCGGCTGCAAGACATCATCGATGTCTGGGTGAATCACCCCTACTTCGATGCCAACGAAGGGATGCCCGTTCAGCATCTGGTGCGAATCTGCCAAAAGGTGGGTCAATGGGCAGCGAGCCGTGCCATGTCCAGTAACGACAGCCTCTATATGACGGCTCAGCAACAGACAGCCCAAGTTGCAGATGCTGTTAAGTCCCTGGGCGTCGATCGGCTGACGCGGCTTGAAGTGGGCCGGATTCTGGATTCTGTGTTGGGGGAAGGCATTACGCTACCAGAAATGGAGCAACAGGCGTCCCCGTGGAAGTTAGTTCAGCATCCCGGGCAAATTTGGGCACCTGTTAGCAAGATTGTCTGGTGGGGATTTCACCGTAGCGGGGGAACAAGTACTCGAACCTGGACGCGGGCTGAGCGGAAATGGCTGCAGCAACAGGGGGTGTGGTTGCCGGAGGAAGGCGCTCATAGGCAGAGAGAAGCCCTTGCCTGGCAACGGGCAGCGCAAATGGCCAAGACGCAGTTTATTATGATTGCGCCGGATAAGGTTCGAGGTGCCGCTGCCCCTGTGCATCCACTGTGGGATGAAATTCGGCAGGCCATTGCACCACCGAGATCGGGGGATGAACAGAAAATCACATGTGATGCAAGCAATCTTCGGTACGAGCACGTGGTGAGGATTGCTGGCGAGGAGGTCACACGTCGCGCGCTGGCGCCATTGCAGTTGCCAAGGCCGCTTCGTAATTGGGAAGCTCCAGCAGGCCGCATTGGTCCTCGGGAAATGGAGTCAGCCACAAGCGTAGAGAAGTTGCTGGGCTGCCCTCTGAATTGGACGCTGTCCTATGCGGCAGGGGTCCGTGAAGGCGGTATGCTGTCGTTGCCCAATGAGTCCATTATGTTAGGCACATTGGCCCATGAAGTGCTGTGTCACCTTTTAAATGAGTCCTCACACTGGCGTAAGGAAGACGCGGAGAGACGTGCGGGTGATTTGTTCGATGATTTGGTGCCCCAGTACGCACGTCCGCTCTTGGAACCGCAAAACGGCGTACTCTTGACGGAAACTCGAATACTGTTACAAAAAGCCTTGGGCAGGTTCTGTCAGTTCCTGAATGAGACGGGCATTCAAATCGACGAGACAGAGTATCCGATAGAGAAGCAGTGGTCAGACAGCATAAAAATGGGAGGACGTCTTGACTTGGTTGGTAAGACAGAGTCGGGGAGCCGTCTTCTCTTCGACGCAAAGTGGTCAAGACGACCGAATAAGTACCGTGAAAAATTGGAGAAGCTGTCGCCTCAGTTGGCCCTGTATCACTGGCTCTTGACAGAGGATGAGGCAGAGGAGATTCCCGTAGCATACTTCATGCTCAGAAGTGGAGATCTATTTGCCCATCCCCACACCGATATCCCGGTGGAACATCACGTCAACGGTCCATCTCTCGTCGAATCTGTGGCACAGCTGCGAAACGGGATGGAGCAAGAGTGGCAGCGACTGAGTGGGGGGACCGTTGTTGCCAGCGCCATCACCATGGACGACAGCGAGACGGATGCGGCGGGTCATCAAGCGGCCGATGCATCAACCATTGTTGCTGTAGCGCCCGTTCCACCTGATGAAAGTGATGGCTTACTGGAGCCGCCCTGTCGCTTTTGTGAATATCAGAACCTGTGTGGTTTGGGAGGTGTGACGGCATGAGTGAAGGCGGAAAGTTGCAGATTATCAGTGCCGGTGCGGGGGCTGGCAAGACGACGGACTTGTCCAACAGAATCGTGGCGGCTGTACAAAGCGGTGTGCCTGCACAATCTATCATGGCCACAACCTTTACCATCAAGGCTGCGGATGAGTTGATTGAGAGAGTGCGCATCAAGTTACTGGAAGCGGGGAACGCAAACGCGGCGACACGAATCTTAGACGGCTATGTAGGGACTATGAACAGCGTGTTTGGCCGTTTGCTGCGGGAATTTGCATTGGAACTAGGTATGTCACCCGTACAAACGGTGCTGCCGGAGAGGGAAGCCACAGCACTGTTTCAATCGGTGGTGGGCACGGTGTTGAACCGCTATTACAGGGACTACCGCAAGGTGTTTCGGCGCTTGCAGATGCAGGACTCCTGGCGCGGCGTGGTTCTGTCCATCATCGAAAAGGCGCGCCAAAACAAGATGTCTGCTGAAGATGTCAGGGCCTGTGCGAATTACTCATGGACCACGTTGTCTGCTTGGCTGCCAGCGGCTGAAGGTGAAAGTAGTGTGTTGAATGACGCGCTGTATCAATCCATGCAAAACGTTCGCAGCATGCTGCCTGGCGGTGACACGACCAAAAGAACTGCGCAAGTCCTGGACACAATTAACGATGCCCTGCGCGAATGGGAGCAGTACGACGACATCACCTGGCAGCGTTGGGCCCAGTTGGCCAAACTCAAACCAGGCGCGCGCAGTCAAGATATTGTACAGGACTTGATACGGGCAGCCCAGGTTCATGATAAGCATCCGGGCCTTCACCAAGATATGCGTCAGGCCATCGAGGTGGTGTTCTACTGTGCAGCAGAAGCCATGCAGGCGTATGCGGAAGAAAAGAGTCAGCGCGGGTTAGTCGACTTTACCGATCAAGAATCGCTCGCACTGGAACTCCTCTTAAACGAGGATTACGGCGACGAACTGCGGCACAGGATTCGTCACGTGTTCGTGGATGAATTTCAGGATTCCAGTCCGCTGCAACTGGCTCTCAACACTCGTTTACGAGGGTTAGCGCAGAGCGCCACTTGGGTAGGGGATGTGAAGCAGGCTATTTTCGGTTTTCGCGGCACAGACCCTTCGTTGATGAATCTGGCTATGGATCAGCTTCAAGAAGTTGATGTGAGTGTTTTGGATACATCATATCGATCGCGTCAACGTCTGGTGGAGTTCGTCAACGCTGTGTTTGTTCCTGCCTTTGGGGTCAGCGGAATGGCCCCAGACCGAGTCGCCTTAAAACCGAATCGCAGCGATGATGGTGAGCAAGGGATGCCCCTTGAAACATGGTTGTTCCCATCCGCTCGAAACCAGACGCAAGACATGCAGTGCTTAGCAAAAGGTGTTGCTGACATGTTGCGTCAACCGGATCATTATCCAATAAAAGATAGAGTGAGTAAGCAACTTCGCAACATCCGGCCGGGTGATATCGCGGTTCTTTGTCGCAGCAACGCCGAGTGTGAAGTGGTGGCAGAAGCGCTGTCAGCGGTGGGTATTGTGGCGACAGTGGGCAAAAACGGGTTGTTTTCCACACCCGAGGCCATCCTGGCTATGGCAGCCTTGCGCTATCTTGTGGATGAGCGCGATACACTGGCCTTGGCAGAATTGTTGCACTTCGCTTCTTCGGACTGGTCGGAAGGGCGCTGGCTGTCAAAGTGGTTGGAATCTGACCAGCCGCGCTCGGCTTTTGAGCACGATGAATACATTGAGGCGTTAAATGAGACACGACAACGCATCGCACACATGAGTCCAGCGGAAGTCCTGGATGTGGCAATCACTGCAGCAAAGATTGATGAGCTCGTACTTCGGTGGGGGCAGGGGAATGACCGACTGGTCAACCTGGATAAACTCCGGTCCCTTGCAACACAGTACGAAGATGTTGCCGAAACCAACGACAGTGCAGCATCGGCCGGCGGGTTGGTCTTGTTCCTGCAGGAGGCCGGCCAACAAGGCAGTGAGATGAATCAAGTGGCGGACACAACCAATGACGCGGCTGTCAACGTAATGACCTATCACAGGGCTAAAGGATTAGAGTGGCCTGTGGTCATTTTGTCTTCTCTGTTTCGTGGATCCGAGCGAAAGATTGCTCCTGTGTTTGACGCCGCCACAGCCGTCAGCACCACAGGATTTGACGTAAACCAGCCTCTGTCTGGCAGGAGACTGTACTTCTGGCCCTGGCCTTACGGGCAGCAGTCGACGAACGTTGGCCTCGATGGACACGTGCAGTCTGCTCCGGAATATATGGAAGCCAAGCAGCGCCTTTTGGAAGAGAATCGTAGATTGCTGTATGTGGGCATGACGAGAGCCAGAGACTACCTCATCCTGGCCACCCGTACAGCAGACAAAGGCTTATGGTTGAAAGAACTGAAAGACGAGAACGATAGGCAGATACTAGAACTTCCGGAAGACCCGGTGAATCAGGTCATAGCAGTCAAAGGCCAGCCTTTTGATTGCAGAGTTCGTGTTCTGTCACCAGCAGATGAAGACATCGCTGTACAAAAGCAGTCCGAGAGCCAAGTATTTGTTGCAGAGCCGAGTCCAGTGACTGCCCCCTTTGTGCCAGCAACTTTCCGGGCCAGTGGACTGACGGATGAAGACGAGGTGGATTCTGTACAGTCTGGTTCGCCTCATGGGCACGATGGAAAGGCGGGTGAGGGTGCCTCTGAGTTGGTGACAATCGGGAATAGATTTCCGCTCACGGGCGATGTGGATATGGCACAATTGGGTGACATGGTCCACGCTTTTCTTGCCGCGGACGATAGGGACGCCGCAGTTTCGAATCGCCTATCGATGGCTTCGGCACTGCAGCAACGGTTTGGCATCCACGCGATACCTGCTGATGCCATGGTCGAGGCATCCGATAGACTGCACCGGTTTATCAAAGACCACTACGGAGATGTCATCAGTAAACACCACGAGTGGCCCATTCACCTGCGGCGTGGTTTGCAGACGGCATCAGGCTGGATTGACTTACTGATTGAGACTCAGAAGGGCTGGGTCATCGTCGACCATAAAAGTTTTCCCGGTAAGATTTCGGCCTGGGTAGCAAAGGCAGAGAGCTACCTGCCGCAACTTCGCGTGTACCGCGATGCAGTCGTTAAGGCCACCGGCAAACCGGTGATTGGAGCCTGGATTCACATGCCGGTGGTCGGCGCGATGGTCGGGTTCAAAATGGATGACGTGTCTGGTGAGGAATCTGCTGGGTAAGATAAGTCCGTGGAACAGCCTAAGCGGTGGAACGAGCGCAACAACCACATACACGAAGCTATGGTTCACAAAAGGATTTTGAGAGGGGTATCTAGTTGAGTCAGAAGAATGATATGTTATGAGACTATATGTGATGATAATTATTGGGATATAGAGCGCGCTTTGATCCGGAGCGCGACACCCGTCTTTGTACTCAATGCTAGAAATGTGCCGCAGTATTTTCACAAAGGGGATAAGACATGGGCCCTCATTACAATCGGGAAGCAGAGTTGAGAGAGCGTTTCAATCGATTCGTTTCTGACAAAATAACTGGAATCGTTGACGATTACTATGCCAGACTGAAAGTTGAGGACTTCGAGGATATTAAGACCACTCTAAGAGACATAAACAATATTATTACATATAAGGCCACAGTCCGCTTGCTAGAGTGGGTGAGAGACCGATTTCCGTACGTTAGGGATAATTACGAATTTCATTTGGATCAGGTTCTAAAGACGAAGCCGAATGATAACGGATACGACCTTACAGTTGTGGGAGATGTCAACATCATAGCCGAAGTAAAATGTAACAGACCGATAAACGATGGTTACAAGTTTGGTTCGCAACAGAAAGCAGGAATTGTAAAGGATATACAGGGGTTACTGAACGGTAAATCTAAAGCAACGTCTGTGGACCCGACCCAAGCGTTTAAATTTGCAGCCATTTATGACTTCGGGGACCGTACTATATCTGCTGTGAACCACCTCATTAGAAATTTGTCCACGGATCTCAAGGAACGGGTAACGATTTACAAGGAGGGTCAATTGTTAACCAAGGACAAAGTTCATATTGTATTTATTAAATAAGTCGGAACCAAGAGGTCATTTCTCCGTGTGTCACATCGGGTACAAGCTGGTTCGATACGCCTCGAATCCTTAGTATTAAAGGAAAGTCGCCTCCACCATACTTGACCAAAACCACGACCTGCAATCGCTTTCGATAGGGTAAACATGACGACATGAATTGGAGGGCACACGGGCACCCTTGAGGGACGAATGAAGGTGTGGAAATGAAGGAGCCAGCGCAGCCGACGAAGCAAGCAGCGAAGGTTCTCCATTCTCTGTTTCCGGACCTGGAGATGCGCCATATCTCAATACTCGGCGAGGGCTGGGACAGCGTTGCATATCTGGTCAACGATAGCATTGTCGTTCGGGTTCCCAAGCGCCCAGCAGTCAGACGACAGATGGCAAGAGAGGTACGCATACTGGAAGCGATTCGACCCTATGTGAACGCCCGAATCCCGCTTGTTGAATGGTTCGGCCAGTGGCAGGAGGATTGGTCAGTTTCTCAGAGACCTCCGTGCTATCCCGACGAGTGTGCTGACCAAATCTGATGCGCCGTGGTTTCGATGGACGGGGGACAGCAGTCCAGAGGGACCACACGGTTGGAAGAGCGGCTTGCAAGCGTTCACACTTCGTATCATGGAAGACGTTGTACCGCTGCTGAACGCCTCGACTGCTGAGAGCGTGAGACAGGAAATTGCGCTATCCCTGGACGAACAGCAACATCCTGTTCTCATTCACGGTGACCTGTCTCCAGAACACATCCTTGTCAACACCGAAACGGGTGAAATCAGCGTAATCGACTTTGGGGACAGCGGTATGGGCGATCCCGCTTACGACGTGATGGATGAGCTTCTGCCTTGGTATGATAATCCAAATCGCAATTCAGCAGTTCAACTAAAGGTCATTGCCTTAAGGCTTACTCCCTTTGTTATGAGGCAGCCATGATGGTGGCATCGAACAACGGGGCCAGCATTCCAATCAACAAAATCGCCACCATTTTCATCACAGCGGGGTCTATCTTGGTCTCGGACGACTTCCCAATTGATTTGTTCATGTGTGTGCACAGTCCTTTCTGGCGTGTAAGATACTAAACGTTTCTTATTTGAGGATATGATACAATAAGACAATAAGAAATGCAACGTATTCTAAAGAAGGGTGATCACATGCGCATGAATAAGGCAGACGAAGGACAGGTCCCGACGCGAAGAAGAGGAGAAGAATTAGAAGCCGCCATTATTCGAGCAGCGTGGGATGAACTGATGGAGGTCGGCTTTCAGAGCCTTACCATAGAAAGGATTGCCGATAGAGCCCGCACCAGTAAGCCGGTGATTTACCGGCGCTGGCCGAATCGTGAAGAGCTGGTCCTGGCGGCCATTCAGAAGAATCTACCGCCGCCGGACGAGCTCCCCAATACCGGTAATCTGCGAG
Source organism: Alicyclobacillus sp. SO9 (assembly GCF_016406125.1). Classification (NCBI taxonomy): domain Bacteria; kingdom Bacillati; phylum Bacillota; class Bacilli; order Caryophanales; family Alicyclobacillaceae; genus Alicyclobacillus; species Alicyclobacillus sp. SO9. Next base: position 1,909,568 of record NZ_CP066339.1, read on the forward strand.
ACGATGTCATCAGCCTACTGAGTCGAGCCAATGAAATGCTTCGTCAGATCGGGCCGGAAACAATTCACGGATTAATGTCCGTTTTACCGGGGACTCCATTTTCTGAATTGCTGAATTTTCGAAGAACCAATGCCATGCCAACGGTTCTCAACCGAGCCATCGAGAGAGGAGAAATTCAACGCGGAAAAATTACGCCACGGATTTCACGGTTGCCGGTCGATCTCATTCGGCATGAGATGTTAATTACCTACGAACCGGTGTCACTGGCGACGATTGAGGAGATTGTCGATGAGATTTTCCTTCCTCTGGTAAGGTGATGGCTTTGCGAAATCAGAAGGCTCTCTGGGCCAAGGGAGATTAAAGCCAGATGTGAAGCACCGAAGCATGTAAATCTGAATTTATAGATGATTCGTAGGGGATAAATGTATACTTAATATATAAACTATAACGGGTGGGTTGGTATGATCCCTATTAGTGAGTTTCTCAACAGACTAGAGTGTTCCGCTGAGCAACTTGCGGGGCAGAACCGGATGGACAGTCTAGCAAGAGACGTGGTACTACTCAACCACCAAGACCAAATTTGGCTTACTCGCCAAAAGACGGACGAGTTTGAGAGCGCATTGGTGTTTGTTCAGTCGCGTATGTTTCCGGGCTATCTGTCTGCATTTGATTTGCTCTTGCGTTTTCTCAAACAAGCCGGGGCAGTGGGGGTCCTTTTCCAAGGCGGTAACCGATCCGACTTTTCCAAGGCAACCGTTATGCTTGCAGAAAATTTGGAACTTCCGTTAATTTGGGTTCCAAATCCTGTGAAATACTCTACCATGGCCCGACACTTTTACAGTTCGTTAATTGCTCAACAACGGCGGCAGCAGGCTAAAGTCGCCGGAGTACGAAGGGACATGGAGTCTCGCTTGTTTGAGTCGTTTACACTTCATGCTTGGTTGAAAGACCTAGCGGAGACCCTTGATTCGACGACAAGATTACGCCTATCCAAGTTAGACGCTTCGAAACCGGTGTGGCAGAACTATCGCTCTTCAAGTGACACTGGGCGTGATACACTCGTTGTGCCTATTAAGATCCTAGAGAAGCGTTATGAGCTTTGCGTCTCTCCTTCGGCCGCATGTCCTCTATACGATCCCGATATCCAGCAAGTGTGGATAGACGAGTTAGCCGGTCTCTTGGCTGCGCAAGTTTCCTATCTATTGTTGCTGGAAACACCAGGTATTCTCATGGAGCATAATTGGGTAACATCGTTTGAGAGTCTCGTATACTCAAGCATGAGAAGCATGCCAATGTTCACGATGCCAAACGCATCTAATCAAGGTGAAAACAGGCATTCTGATGTATTTGTGCCAGACGTGGTTGAGCCCGTATCTATGCTACGTCGCCTCGACCTGCTCTCTCTTTCTCCGGTCCCGTCTATTTCAGTGCTATGGATGACTTCTACAAGTGTAACGAGTCATCAGGGATCTAGCGATCACGCGGAAACCGGTGTTGATGAAGGTGCAACTTCTCTAACCAGACCCTATGCTTATCGGTTATTTCGGGATGACATGCTTGTCTTGCGCGGCCATGCTCTTAATCTTCTTCGCCACGCGCGCTTTTCTACTGGGATGCAGTATGACTTGCTCTCTTGTGTTCCGTGGCGAACTTGGAAGTCGAATGAAGGGATTGTAGTCATTTGGGTTCCGTTTGCAAAAACTGCTACCTATCCATCAGAGCGCATGATCCGCGACTTTGTCAGTCAGTTGTCGGCACGAGTTCAGGTTCCACTTCGCGCATTCTTTCATCGAGAGGACTTGCTTGAGGACGTTACAGAGGCTCAAGACCTGTTGACGCAGGTGGTTAATGTCTTGGAAACGTCCTATCCAGAGTTCTTAAGTCAGCCAAGCGGGTCACAGAGCCTGCAATTCTCCGAAACTGGCCGAGATATGGCAAATGTCATTCTTCAAGGGACGAGTCCAGAAACCTCATACCAACATGCGTTGGGACTGCTAAAACCAATCCTTGGCGATAAAAACCACTTGTCACTGATAGAAGCACTTGAGGGGTATTTGGAGTGTGGTGGTAAAATCCAACTTGCTGCAAACCGATTACATCTTCATCGCAACACCATGCGCTATCGGTTGAACCGTTTGGAAGAACTGCTGGGTGTTTCTCTCGCAGACGCGGAAGTGCGTTTTACTTATCAAGTCGCCGTACGCACATGGAGACTTAACAATGGTGATGCGGGGGGAGCCTTGTCTCCCTAAGTGTAACCACTGTAACTATTGGTAAGATCCGATTGTGCAAAGCGCACAAATAGGTTTTTTTTTCGTTCAAGATATCCATATATTTTGAATTGATTATAAATTAAGATAAGTGTACAGCTTATGCTGAAACCTTGGGGGGAGGAAACAAATGTGAGAAAGCCGGAGAACGAAGTTCACAAGCTCGACGACTACTCGCTGTCCAGGGTTCCTGAGCACGATAGGCGTCACTGGTTTGGGATTGCAACGATGCGCTTTGGCCAGATGTCCGCATTGTCACAGTTCCTGCTTGGTGCGACGTTAGGGTTCGGGATGCGTTTCTGGACGGCATTCTGGGCGCTGACCTTGGGTGCAGTGATTCTAGAAATCGTCTCAATCTTCGTTGGTATTGCTGGTATGAAAGAGGGCCTCAGCACGACTATGTTGGTTCGCTGGGGTGGATTCGGTCGATTGGGATCAGTTCTCGTCAGTGTCGTCATCGCCATCTCCTTGATTGGTTGGTTTGGCGTACAGAACCAGGTATTTGCCGACGGGTTGAATCAACTGCTTGGCGGGCCGGTGTGGCTGTGGTCGATTGTTACTGGACTGTTAGTTACCGTTATCGTTGTATATGGTTTTCTCTCCATGGGGTACACCGCCTATATTGCTGTACCGCTGTTTATGGTTGTGGCGTTCATCTCTATTGGGAAGGCACTCAGCCATCAATCCTTGGGTCATTTGATTGCGATGGGGGCACCAGGTCATGTACTTTCGCTCGCAGCAGGGGCCAGTATAGTGGCAGGTGGATTCATCATTGGAGCGATTATCTCACCGGATATGACTCGGTATAACCGGTCGGTTACTGATGTAGTCAAACAGACGGTGCTCGGTATCACGTTGGGTGAATATCTAATTGGTCTGATTGGCGTGTTGTTGGCCCATGCTGTGAAATCGGGCAACGTTATAACGATAGTCATGTCTACAAGTGGCGTTATCGGTACCGTTGTTTTGGTCACAGCGACGATTAAGATCAATGACTGGAACCTGTACTCATCGTCACTCGGTATCGTGAATCTGTTTGATGTAGTATTCCACAAGAAAATCCATCGGGCAAGCGTCACTATCCTCTTTGGTGTACTTGGGACCTTATTGTCTGTCTTTGGAATTTTAAATCACTTCATCGGCTTTCTGACACTCTTGGGGGTTGCAGTACCTCCAATCGGTGGAATCCTGGTGGTCGAATACTTCTTCATCCGTCGGTACAAAAGCGATTTAGACAGTTCGCGCTTAAGCGGTGCGCTGCCCTCAGCCTATGAATCTTGGAATCCAGTCACCCTTATTGCTTGGGTCGCCGCATTCCTTATCGGTGAATTTGTACACTGGGGTATTCCATCACTCAACTCTTTAGTTGTTTCTGCAGTGGTGTATTTCATCGTAAGCAAAGCTGTAAACCGCAGGCAGATTGTCACATATGGGCAAGTCGAAACGCGAGAATGGCAAGCAGAGGTTCGCGAATCGCTATAGTACTTTTCGCTGCTCTCATCTGAGGTTCACTCTTACGTGAAGACGGGGTGACCCGTCTTCATCGCTTCAATATAAGATTTTACACTACAGGTGGTGGGAAAATGAAAAGACTGATTCATGCGGAAGACATCGAGTACCTCGCATTGGGTGCAACCGTACTGGGCACTGGCGGGGGTGGCGATCCATACATCGGTGCATTAATGGCTGTGCAGGCCATCGAAAATCATGGGCCAATAGAACTGGTGTCCATCGATGAATTAGACGACGACGCACTCGTGATTCCATCTGCGATGATGGGCGCTCCGACCGTCATGATTGAGAAGATGCCAAGCGGAGATGAACCCATTCAGGCTTTTCAGCAACTCGAAAAGTTCTTGGGTCGTAAAGCCGCAGCAACAGTAACGATTGAGGCCGGTGGACTGAATTCTACGATTCCCTTCGTCGTTGCTGCGGAACTTGGGATCCCAGTTGTCGACGCTGATGGAATGGGGAGAGCTTTTCCTGAGATCCCCATGACGACATTGCATGTCGGCGGTATTTTAGCCACTCCGATGATGGTCGTTGATGAGAAAGGGAACTCCGTCCTGCTGTCGACAAAAGACAATGCATGGACTGAGGCGCTGTCCCGAAATGCGACTATCACAATGGGCGGATCGTCTATGTTAGCTCTTTACTCGGCAGAGGCGAAACGCATGCGTAACAACTTAGTGCACGGTACTATCTCCAAGGCAATTCAAATTGGCAAGCTCCTTGCGAAGCATGAAGACACGTCGGTCCGGCTCGCAAACCTGCTGAAATTCGTAGGTGGAGAGGAACTTTTTAGAGGGAAGATAACAGATGTCATGCGTCGTACGGTGGGGGGCTTTGCGCGAGGAACTGTGAGCGCGGAAGGTCTAAGTAAGGACGAAGGAGCGGTCTGTCGGCTAGAGTTCCAAAACGAAAACCTGATTGCCATACGCAATGGGACACCAATTGCAACTGTGCCTGATCTCATAACAGTGCTAGATCAGGAAACTATCCGTCCAATTACCACGGAGGAGCTTCGATATGGGCAACGGGTCGTTGTCATTGGTATTCCTTGCGCAGATGTGTGGCGCCGTCCGGAGTGTTTGGAACTGGTGGGACCCCGGTATTTTGGATACGACATAAATTTCACACCACTCGACGTTCCTGTATCACTATGAATGGACGTGTGAGTTAATGGACCGCTTTGTCGTCTTTTATGGACTATCAGCAAAGGAGTAGATACAATGTCGCATCGCTTGGGAATCGATGTCGGGGGAACCAATACTGACGTAGTGTTGCTAAACAGTGACAACGAGGTCGTTGCCAAAACAAAGGTTGCTGTCACTACTGATATTGTTACCGGAATCCGGACTGCAGTGGCACAGGTTCTTGATTCAAGCGGGATCAATCCTGCTCAAATCACTCACGCCATGCTGGGCACCACGCAGGTTACAAATGCCATCATTGAACGCAGTGAGCTTAATGATGTCGCAATTATACGTTTGGGTGCGCCCGCGACGAGGGCAGTGAAACCCTTAGCAGGCTGGCCAGAAGACCTGCGCGAACGTTACGCAAAGTATTCGTGGATTGTTGGAGGCGGTCACGAGTTTGACGGGAGAGAGATTGCCCCCCTTGATGAAGAAGAGTTGCAGTCTATTGCACATTGTGTGAAGGGCAATGTTGGTGCAGTTGCAGTGACTGGTGTCTTCTCACCTGTAAATACGTCCCATGAAGAACGTGCGGCACGAATCTTTCGCGAAGTGCTTGGCGAGGATATCCCTATTTCGTTATCCTATCAACTCGGCAGCGTAGGGTTGCTGGAACGCGAAAACGCGACGGTCTTGAATGCGGCGGTCTCAAATGTTGCCAAGCGGGCAACGCTGTCATTCCAGCAAGCACTAGTCGATCTCGATGTCTACGCAGACTTGTACTTGGCGCAAAACGACGGAACCTTGATGTCGGTGGACTACGCGTTGCTATATCCTATTCTGACGATCGCCTGTGGCCCAACCAACAGTATGCGCGGTGCGGCACATTTGACAGGCATGGCAAATGCCGTTGTCGTAGACGTCGGCGGCACCTCAACGGATGTTGGTGTGCTGGTCAATGGGTTTCCACGGGAGTCGTTTGTTGCCGTTGACGTTGGTGGCGTTCGAACAAACTTTCGCATGCCCGATTTGTACTCGCTTGGTCTTGGGGGAGGCAGCCTCGTGATAGAGAAAGGTGACGATGTTACCGTCGGGCCCAAGAGTGTCGGATACCGGATCGTCCAAGAAGGACGTGCATTCGGTGGAAGTACAACGACATTTACAGATGTTGTCGTTGCTTTAAACAAAGCCAAAGTTGGAACACATGAAGTTGATGTGCCGCACGAACTAGCAGACACGGCGTACAAAATGGCAATACAGAAAGTGGCTGAAGCAGTCGATCGCATGAAAACCAGCGCCAAACCTGTCCCACTAGTGCTTGTTGGTGGTGGAAGCGTACTGTTGCCAAACGAGTTTGAGGGTGTTTCTGAGGTCCATCGCCCAGAGAACTTTGATGTTGCCAATGCGATTGGTGCTGCGATTGCGCAGGTTAGTGGACGAGTCGATCGGATTTTTGCCATGGATAAAAAATCACGCGATGAGGTCCTGGAAGAGGCAAAGTCGATTGCCTTTGCCGAAGCGATTCGAGCTGGTGCAGACGCTTCCACGATGGAAGTCGTGGAAGTGGAAGAGGTTCCAATTGCGTACTTACCGGGGAATGCCGTGCGCATCAAGGTAACCGTCGCCGGAACACTCGCTTCATACCATGCAGAGAGCAGGGTCAATTCACCAGATGTGAGAGCAGACGCCAATGCGGATTACTGAACAAGACTTAGAGGAATTGTCTATTGGAGCAGCTATTCTTGGCACAGGCGGTGGTGGCGATCCGCTGATTGGGAAACTGATGGCCCAGCAAGCGATTGCTGAGTACGGCCCGGTCGAACTGATATCAGTGGACGATTTGAAAGAAGATGACGTTGTGTTTCCAGTGGCCATGATGGGCGCGCCGACGGTGTTCTTGGAGAAGGTCCCAGCTGGTCAGGAAGGGTATGCAGCGGTGAAGAGGATGGAACGCCACCTTGGTAAAAAGGTGACAGCGTTGTGTCCCATTGAGTGTGGTGGGATGAATAGCATGATCCCGTTTGTTGTTGCGGCCCGCATGGGCGTGCCCGTGGTGGACGCTGATGGTATGGGGCGCGCGTTCCCGGAACTGCAAATGGAGACTTTCGGTGTGCTTGGTGTACCTGGGACACCGGCATGCATCGCGGATGAGTGGGGCGATGTGGTGCTGTTTGAGACAATCGATAATATGCGGCTTGAATCATACGCAAGGGCAGTCACGATTCAGATGGGGGGTTACTCACATCTTGTTGACTACCCGATGAATGGGAAGCAGGTGCGGGACACCTCGGTACGCGGAACAATCTCGATGGGCATCGAGATTGGCAGGGCTGTGCTAGCGGCACAGCGTGATCTTCGCGATCCCGTTCAAGCCGTCCTCGAAGCTACTCGACATAGCATCTATGGCCACGGAATTCAGGTGTTCGCAGGTAAGGTGATTGACGTCTCCCGCCGAACCACTGATGGATTTGCCGTAGGACGGGCGCAACTACAGGGGCTCGACGAATATAGTGGGCAAACCATGGTCATCGACTTCCAAAACGAGAACCTTATCGCTGTGGTGGATGGGCACGTAGTGGCTAGTGTACCAGACCTCATCACGCTGATGGACCCTGAAACGGGCATTGCGGTAACGAACGAGCGTGTACGTTATGGGCAGCGTATGGTGGTGATTGGAATTCCAACGCCGGAAATTATGCGTAGTAAGGCGATGCTGAATGTGTGGGGGCCACAGCAGTTCAACCTCGACATTCCGTTTATCCCGCTTGAGGAGGCGTACCCGGCCTTTTACCAGCACGTGGGTGTACCGCCGGAAAAGGAGTTTCGGCTATCTGCAGCTCGTGCCAGGTAAAGGAGGGAGAGGTCCGCTGTGACACTGAGGCAGACCTTGGATATTTATGATCTGCTCGACGACCCACAGGTAACTGGCCTACGTGTGATGGGGTCCCCTGTCGACATGTTGACGAAAAATGAGCACGAGGTATCTCCAAAGAGGGATGCTATCTTGTCTATCGATACAACAAAAGGTAACCGTGTCTTTAATCACCACGGTATTGCTGACTTTTGCTGTCAGAAGGAACAAGGCATCACCGATTTTTCCGAGGTGGCGCCAGGACGACAACCGTTTCACGCACTATAATGCAGATTGCGATATGTTTCAAGGTTAGTTTTTAATCAGGACCGGTCCTGAAAGAAAGGATTGACTTTACATTCGACGGGTTTTCAAGGAGGAGTAGCATTTGAATCTGAGACTTGGAATTGACGTTGGTGGCACCAATACAGATGCGGTAATCCTCAATCCTTCCGGCGAACTCCTCGCTAAAGCAAAGCGCCCCACAACCAGTGATGTAACAAACGGCATTCGTAATGTACTGCGGGCTGTGCTCGAAAGTGAAGCAGGGAAACGCATAGAGAGGAAAGCTATTGTACAGGCGATGTTGGGAACTACACACTGCACCAATGCCATCGTAGAACGAAAGGGACTCTCCAGGGTGGCTGTTCTTCGCATTGCCGCTCCAGCTTCCTTGGCCATACCTCCGCTGTCCGATTGGCCGGAAGATTTCGTTGAAAAGCTAAACGCTCAAGTGGAGATTGTCGAAGGGGGACACGAGTATAACGGACAAGAAATTGTCCCGCTCAACGAGGGGGCTATTCAGCATTTCGCACACCGGGTGCGCGGCGTCCGAGCCGTGGCCGTGACAGGTATCTTTGCACCTGTGTCGGATGCACATGAGCGGCGTGCCGAGCGAATATTGCGAGAGATTCTTGGAGATGAGGTATCTATCACTCTCTCGTCGCAAATAGGAAGTGTGGGACTTCTCGAGCGGGAGAATGCGACCATCTTGAATGCTGCACTAACGGATGTAGCCATTCAGGCCACGTCTGCGTTTAACGAAGCCTTGTCAGCAGAATGTATTGAAGCTGACAAGTACTTCTCCCAAAACGACGGCACCTTGATGCGCTTCGAGTATGCACTCAGGCATCCGATTTTGACTGTCGCCTCTGGGCCAACCAACAGTCTGCGTGGCGCCGCCTATCTGACTGGTCGAACTGATGCGGTCGTTATCGATGTTGGTGGTACTACTTCCGACATTGGGGTACTCGCGAACGGTTTTCCACGTGAATCCGCAGTCGCCGTTGAAATTGGTGGCGTGCGCACGAACTTCCGAATGCCAGACCTCATCTCAAAAGGCTTAGGTGGTGGTACGAAAGTCATTATCGGAGGAAACACGAACCATTCCTGGTATCCCGGCACGACCGTACAGACGGGTGCCACTGGGCACGCGCACAAGAGCGAGACTGTGGCAGAGTACGCGAGACAGAACGGATATGAGGGTCAAGCACCCGTACAAGTTGGACCCGAAAGCGTTGGCTACAGATTGGCACAGGAGGCCCAAGTCTTCGGTGGTGGCACGCTGACCATGACTGACATTGCTACGCGCACTGGAGCGGTTCAAATTGGTGATCCGGAGCTTGTCTCAGAAGTCCCTCTAGGCGCCGTACGTGATTCCCTCATCATAGCACGGGAAATGCTTGCAGACGGTCTTGATCGAATGAAGACCTCCGCGGCAGCGGTACCTCTGATTGCAGTTGGGGGTGGCAGTTTCTTGGTTCCCAATGACCTTGAAGGCGCAAGTGAAGTCCTCCGACCCGAGAACAGTGACGTCGCCAATGCCATAGGTGCGGCTATTGCACAGGTCAGCGGTGAGGTTGACCAAATCTTTATGTTGGGTGAAGCGGGTCGCAGCGCAGCACTCGCGGGAGCGAAGGCGAAAGCCATTGAACTCGCGATTAAAGCAGGTGCTGACAAAGACCAAGTTCAAGTGATTGAAGTGGAAGAGGTTCCACTAGGGTACATTCCGGGAAACGCCTCCCGAATCCGTGTGAAGGCTGCAGGCCCGCTCGTCAGGCTTGCAACAATTGGTACAAAGGAGGATCGTGGATGAGAGAATTGACGGAAGAGAATCTACGGAATATCGCTATGGGTGCAGCTGTGCTCGGAACGGGCGGTGGTGGCAACGCACATATGGGACTGCTTACTGCCTTACAAGTGATGAAGCAGGGATACAAGTTTGAGCTCACCGAACCCGAAGAGCTGGAGGAGGACTTGGTGGCGGTCGCGATGTTTGGTATTGGTGCGCCAACCGTAGGGGTGGAGAAAATCCGGAACGGATCGGAAAGTATACGTGCTATGAAGACGCTTGAACGTTACTTGGGCAAGAAGTTCCAGGCCATTGCACCGATTGAGGTCGGGGGTGTGAACTCGATGCTGCCGCTCGCACTCGGTGCCATGACAGGCCTTCCCGTGATGAATCTCGACGGGATGGGCCGCGCCTTCCCCGAAGTTCAAATGGTAACCTACTCTGTGTACGGAATTGAGGCATCGCCCATGGCTGTCGCAGATGAACGCGGAAACGTAAATTTGATTGACGCTTACAGTGATGTATGGACAGAACGGATCGCACGCGCAACTTGCGTCGTTGAGGGTGGACACGCTGACGCTCTCGGCTACGTCAGTACAGTTGGTGAATTCATCCGAACCAGTGTCCCCAGCACATACACGTTGGCTGAACGTATTGGTAACGTCATTCGGTACAGTCGCGACGTATGGAATGAAGTACTGGACACTGTTGATGGGCACATATTGTTTGAAGGAAAGTGTTCAGACATCGAACGGAAGATGGTCGCGGGGTTTGCACGTGGGTCGGCAAGCATTGAAGGAATGGGCCCCTACAAAGGCTCTGAGATGACCATTTCGTTCCAGAACGAGAATCTTGTTGCATTACTTGACGGGAAACCCGTTGCCACAGTCCCCGATTTGATTACGGTAATGGACTACGAGAACGCGAAACCGCTCACCACTGAGGTCCTGCGCTACGGGGTACGGGTCAAGGTACTAGCGATACCTTGCCATGAAAAGTGGCGGACGCCAGAGGCTCTGCGTGTAGCCGGACCCAAAGCCTTCGGCTATGACTTCGAGTATATCTCTTGTGAGCGAATCCGCGCGGAGAACGGAGCCCTTCTCTGATCCCAGTCGAAGACCTGTCTGGCTGGTATGGGTCGGCCAGACAGGTTACATTTCTCGAGTCGATATTCAAACAAACAGCACTATAGTAGAACTCGCCTATACTCTTCTGCTTCAATTCAACCAGGAGTCTAATTCTTCGCCGTATAACATTCATGACCTTTACTTAAGCAAATGCTTTAACCAACATTTTCCGCAATATCTCCGCATGTTCTTCCACCTTTTATCCATGTCGATAATTAACTAAAGTGAAAAGGAAGCTAATTAACTACACAATCAAGTGACCTATTTCGTAAGTAAGTTGGATTTTCCCTTGTAAATACAGTGAAAATGTCATAAGATTTAAACATAGTATCGTCATGATGTTTGTTGTGAGAGAGCTGAAATTTCTGAAATAATTGTTTTGGAGGTGAGTATTTGAGGCCTTGGATGGAGCGGTTCGAAAGATTGAAGAGTTCAAATCCAGACCTTTCTTTGCGGCATGTTCACGAATCCTCGTTCGCTACATATGGACGGGTTCTTAAGGACTATGATGTCTCTCAATTACGTGTGTTGATGGAGAGAACCACAATTCCCGAGTTTGGAAACCGTTATGAAGCGTCAATTCACGAATTAGAGGAGACGCACCTAAAAGGATTACTTGAATCCAGTGTGTATGGTGGGTTAGAAATTCAGATTGGATACTGCAATGGTATGAATTCTTTCCTGAATGGACTCGAGTATCATAAAGTTTCTGAAGTGAACGTTGCAATAACTGATTTCATTCTTTTGCTTGGAAAAGTCCAAGACATTAGATGTAACACGTATTCCGTGGAACAAGTAGAGGCATTTTATGTACCTCAAGACACTGCGTTGGAACTTTACGGTACCACATTGCACTATGCCCCATGCAAAGTGAGTTCGTCGGGGTTTAAGTGTGTTGTGGTACTTCCGAAAGGAGTGAATTTCCCCTTACAGTATGGTCCCCGAGAATTTACACTAGAAGACAAACTACTCTTTATGCGCAGTAAGTGGTTACTGGTTCACCCAAGTCGACAAAAGCTCATTCAGGAGGGTGCTTGTGCCGGTATCAAAGGAGAAAATTTAGAAGTCGTGGGCGTAGCAGATGATTAGTAAGGACGGGCATGAGAGATAACGGATGGCACGCTAAAGAGAGGAGTTATCCACTGATGGAACGCGGCAAAGAGATTCGTAGTAATTTTTTCATGGGGCATCATGTGACTCAATATTTAAGCGATTCTGATAAGTATTTGTATGCCCCCACTGAGCTTAGATACAAGTTCAATGTAATCGGTTTCGGAATGATGGGGTTAGAACACGCCCTTGTCACCATGCTTGAGGGTCAGGCGAAAATAAAAGGCGTATTTGATAGTAATCAAAGGAGCATCGAGGCTAACCTTAATATCTTCAAAAGTTACGTCCCCGACCAAGAATTGGTGGTATATGACACTTTGAAAGAAGCATGTAGCGATCCTGAAGTCGATGCGCTAATCATATGTTCGCCAAACTACACCCATCTTAGCATTGTTAGAGAAGCGGTAAAGTCAGGGAAGCACATCTTACTTGAAAAGCCGATGGCGACGACGGTAGATGACGCAGTTGCCATCACTAAACTAGCTGCAAACTATACCGGTGTATTTCAAATTGGCCTCCAATATCGTTTCAAGGCTATCTATAGTGAGGCAATCCATGAAACGTTATCACGCAAATCGATAGGAGATCTTAAACTTATTAACATTGTTGAACATCGGGTTCCTTTCCTTGACAAGGTGAACCAGTGGAACAAATTCTCACAGTATTCAGGCGGAACGTTGGTGGAAAAGTGTTGCCATTACTTTGATTTGATGAATCTATTTGCAGGTTCTAAGCCGGAGTCAGTATACGCTTCTGGGGATATGGCTGTAAATTTCAAATCATTTAAGTATAACGCGGAAACTTCCGATATCCTGGATAATGCTCTTGTAACTGTGATTTATGAGAATGGAGTCAAGGCCTCGTTTAACCTGTGTATGTTTGCTCCAATGTTCTATGAGGAGCTAGTACTTTGTGGCGATGAGGGTCGTCTTAAGGCCTATGAAAACCGTGACTTTTTGCCTGATGCCAGACCGGAAACACATTTAGAGGTATTGTCAGGTGAAAATCGTGCCTCCAAAATTTCAACGCCATGTTATCCAACTGCTATTCAACATAGTGGCCACAACGGAGCTACTTACTATGAGCATAAGCATTTTATTGACAACATAGACGGAAAAGAAACTAACACGGCTAGTGTTGATGACGGATTGTGGTCTATTATCGTTGCTGCAGCAGCAGACAAGTCCATTAGCACAGGTCGTGTAGTGTCGATCAAGGAGTTCTTAGATAACTTCTCATTTTAAGGCATGAGGTAGTTTAGGACAGCAACAAAGCAATGACGCGGTATCTTGTGTGTTGAGCCTAATGAACTTATTTTCTCCAATTTGCTTATTACATACTTGAAAACGCATACATCATGATGTTACTATGTTTTATATTAGTAGGCTAAATATTCAGATGCTTTAGATTGTAGGACGTATCCATATAAGAGAACAACACCATTTGGGGGTGGTGATAGCACTGGAATGTGATGTGGGGCTGCGCGGGTTTTCGAGACTTAATTAGGGGGGCGTGTTGTTATGAAAAAACTGTTAACTTGGTCTAGTGTAGCGGTGGCACTGTCGTTTGGCGTAGTCGGTTGCGGTAATAGTACGACTTCCGGTAGTGGTAATGGAGCAACTCAGTCCGGTGGAAATTCCTCAGCAAATGCTAAAACAGTTACGTTACAGTTTGAACATTGGCGCGGTGAAGACGTTCCAACTTTTAAGAAGATTATCAAACAGTTTGAAGCCAAATACCCTAACATAAAAGTGCAGATGACGGTCCTCCCGTCGAGCAAATACGCAGCTCAGATTCAAACTACACTTTCCGGAAGTCATGGGGCTGACATCTTTGCGACGTTCCCGGGCGCTGAATTTAACACCTTATATAAAATGGGTGTATATGAGGACCTTAGCGGTCAGTCTTGGTTGAGTCGGTTTTCACCAAGTCTCATCAAGGCCGGTCAAATGAATGGCAAGCAATATGCTGTACCTTGGCAGCTAGTGTATAACGATCCTTTGTATAATGTTAAAATGTTCAAAAAATATAATATTAAGGTTCCGAAGACTTGGAGTCAGTTCTTGAGTGCTTGTCAGACCTTAAAGTCACATGGCATTATCCCAATGGCTTGGGTGGGACAAATCAGTAATACTCAGTTCATCAACCCAATGCTAATGAACAATATGCCAAGCGTTAATATTTTTGACAAAGTGGACTCCGGTGCGGCTAAGCTGACTGGTTCTTGGTACACGAAGACCTTAACTCAGATAAAGCAATTGTATGACAAAGGATACTTCCAGAAGGATCCGACAGGAACTAGCAAGCAGGGTGCTATTGCTTTGTTTGCTTCTGGAAAGGCAGCTATGTTTGATATGGGTAGCTATGATATGGTCAACGCACAAAAATTGAATCCTAAATTACAGGTTGGAATGCTTGCCCCTAACACCACAACCAATAGCAGTCCCAAATATGGTGGCATTTATACGTCTACGTTCATGCTTGGGATAAACAAGAATAGCAAGCACATTAAGCAGGCTGAAGAGTTTTTGAACTTTCTAACGAAGCCGAAGATGGCTTCTCTGTATGCTAACGGAACGGGGCAATTTCTTACGGAAAAAGGAATATCGTACACATCAAAGGATCTGCAATATCTGTCCAAGACGTGGTTACCTAAGCAGAATCTCATGTTTCAACCACGTTATACAATTAAGAATCCTGGTGTGCAGAAGGCTGTTGAAACTTCCGTATCCAACATTATGAGCGGAATGTCTGTTACAAAGGCTGCGCAAACAGCTCAAAAGCAAGTTCAGCAAGCTATTAAGCAGGGCTCTTAATGTGTACTCCTATTGAGTTTTGGGGCGTACCGACGTTGGTACGCCCTGCCTACGGCAGGGTTAGTAAGGAGGCATGTATATCGCATGGGAAAGCGACTTTCAATTCTCACCTTTGTACTACCAGGCTTTCTTCTGTACGGCATTTTCTTTCTTGTCCCGACTGTTTCCTCACTGGCTCTTAGTATGACTAACTGGGGTGCTACTTCAAAACACATTGTGTTTGTAGGTCTAAAAAACTTCATTGAAATGATTGGGTCAGATACGATATTTCGAAGTGCTGTCGTGGATAGTCTAGAGTTCTCGATTACGGTTGTTGTGTTTCAAACCGCGCTGGCGCTGGCGTTTGCTTTACTATTAGTTCGCAATACCAGATTAAATATTATGTACCGATCAATCTATTTCTTCCCTACCATTATTGCATCTGTTTCCGTGGCATTTATTTGGCAATACATGTTTGACCCTACGGTGGGCTGGGTAAATCACTTTTTAAACATCATAGGCCTTTCAAACCTTACACAGAATTGGCTGGGTGGTCAGCATATCGCGATCTTCAGTTTGGCGTTCATTCAATTTTGGATGCATACTGGCCAAGTCATGCTATTGTATATTGTTGGTCTGCAAGCAATTCCGCGTGATTTATATGAGGTTGGTGAAATTGAGGGAGCCGGTCCTTGGCAGAGATTCAGACATATTACTTGGCCATTGTTGGCTCCGTCAGCCATTATTGCTGTCGTGTATACAACCATTCAGTCGTTTAAGGTTTTTGACCTGGTAATCGCAACAACAAATGGAGGACCAGGTGACGCGACTGAAGTATTTCCTGTGTATATTTATCAGGAAGCCTTTACAAATTATCAATATGGATATGCTGAAGCTGGCGCAGTTCTGTTTCTTATTATGATGATACTGGTTACTGTTATACAGTTCCTGATTATCGGACGAAGGGATGTGAGCGTATGAGGCGTCCATCTGGTATCGTGCAAATTTTGAGACAGTTCCCGTTACTGGCTTTTGCAGTGCTTATACTCTTTCCGTTTGTTATGATTTTCTTTGCTGCCTTTAAGACGGACGCGGCAGTCTATATGGCTCCGTATAACGCTCCGCATCCATGGAGTTTGGCGGCATTTAGAACTTTGTTTCATGGAGGACAGATGTTTCTCTACTTCAGAAACAGTACAATTGTGACGAGCAGTGCCATTGTTCTTTCCATTGTTCTGGGTTCGATGATGGCCTACGGATTATATCGTATGGGCCGTTTTTGGGGGAATCTGCTTTGGGCTGTTGTGTCATTCGGTATAATGGTTCCAACGCAGGTAAACATGGTTTCATTATACATTGAGTTTGATAAACTAAACTTATTAAATTCCTTGTTTGGCCTAGTCATTGTAGATTGCACATTTCTACTGCCCGTTACAGTTTTTATCGTCGGGGGATACCTAAAGACATTGCCCTATGGCCTGTTGGAGGCAGCTCAGATAGATGGCGCAAGTGAATGGATGTTGTTTTTACGTATTGTAACTCCGTTGAGCGGTGCTGCAATTGCGACAGTAGCTATCTTCTCTCTGGTAATGTCGTGGAACGACTTGCTCTATCCTCTGTTGTTTATTCAATCGAAGGGCTTACAAACGTTACCGCTAGCACTGTTGCATTTCCAAGGACAGTACTTAACCAATTACCCTGCACTGTTTGCTGGAGTTTTAATATCAGCAATTCCCATAGTTATTCTCTATGTGATATTTCAGAGGTTCTTTATGGAGGGGCTTACGGCAGGCTCAATTAAAGGCTAAGCAGTTTGGTACGTGGATCGTTCTATTTCATATTATCAGGGGGTGAACTCATTTGGCAGATTTCGTTGCGAGCATTAATCCCGACCTCCCACTGCCTTTGTACCATCAGCTGAAAAATCTTATTATGCAGCATATAGAGACTGGGGAGTGGCGTCCTAATCAAGCCATTCCTACGGAAATTGAGTTGATGAATCGATACGGTGTTAGCCGGACTACCGTTAGAGAAGCGGTTTCTAGTCTGGTGCAAGAAGGGTATCTTGTTAAAAAACAAGGAAAGGGAACGTTTGTCCGTGAGCCTCGCGTACAAGAGCGACTAGGCAAGCTAACCGGATTCGCAGAAGAAATGACGCAAAATGGATATGATCCTTCAGCAAGGCTAATCGGCGTATTTACAGACCTTTCCGAAGATGAAGACTTTGCAAATTTGGAATTGCCTGAAGGAGACGCGTGGGTCAAGATTGAACGGCTACGATTAGCTAGTGGAGAACCTATTGCGGTGGAACGCTCGTACTGGCCAAAGGGAATTGCAGACATACTTGTTCAGCAGGATCTAGAAACTGTTGCCTATTATAGCGTGCTAGAGGAGAAGGGTATATATCTCCGATATGCGGAAGAGGACATTTCAGCTGTAAACGCAGATACTACCGATGCCATGGCACTCAAAATTAAACTGGGCTCGTCCTTGATTGAAATGACTCGGTTTACCTATGATAATTCTGAAAGACTGATTGAATACACATGTACCCGTTATCGGGGCGATAGGTACAAGTACCATGTTCACCTTGAAAGATGAATGAGGGTACTTAGGAATCATCAAGGTTAAAATTCTATTCTTCCATATTCCTTGACGTTAGGACCACTGTGGTATGATAATTCATCATGATGTCATGATGAAGTGACGAGGAAAAATTCTGCCTGAGAGGAGTGGATATTTCATGACAGCGTTAAATGATTTAGATAGCCTTCGAGTGGGTTATGTCTCCTTTGGTCGGGCGACTTTTGACATGACCCAGGCAAAAGCCATGACTCATTCATCTATTGAAGCGTTAGAAAATGAAAATGGGGTATGGAGTTTTGTCGAAGAAACCATAACAACAGTCAGCGATGCGGAGGAAACTGCGAAGAGACTCAACGGAACCATTGACGTACTGTTAGCTCAGTTCACGACATTTGTAGATGCTAGGTTCATTGTGTCTATGGCTAAGGAACTCCAAGTACCGATAATTGTTTGGGCAATTCGTGAACCCAATCAAAAACCAGGACAGCGTTTATCCTTGAATTCACTTACAGGCGCTAATATGGCAGGGCGAGAACTTCATAGACTTGGTATGCCTTTTCAATTTCTCTACGGGAGTGTTGAAGACGACACCTTCTCGGGGCGACTGGAGGCTGCATTCAGATTCTGGTCAGCATGGCGCAAACTGCGACGTTTTAAGGTAATAACTCTTGGCGACGCGCCTGATGGATTTTTCTTTTCGACTCCAGGACAAAAGGCGATTGATCAATTAGGCCTAAGGATTGAAAGTCTTGATTTAAATGAGGCTTTTCAGCGTGCATCAGAGATGAACGATACCGACGTTGAGAAGGAGATCGAACGCGTTAAGACATCTGTTAAAGGCATTGACAAATTACCAAAGGACAATATCACCAAATTTGCAAAAATGATAACAGTGCTGAAAAAAGATTTGGCTGCATTGAACGCCGATGCAGTAGCCGTTCGGTGTTGGCCGGAGTTTTTTACCAATTTTGGCGCCGCTGCTTGCAGTACACTATCGGCACTCTCTGATTCTGGAATTATGGGCGCATGCGAAGCTGATGTGTTAGGTTCTCTCTCGATGGATATCGTACATCAGCTTACAGGTTCGGCTTCATACCTTGGTGATCTTGTTGAAGTTAATGAAGAAAAGCAGGCAATAACTTTCTGGCACTGTGGTGCGGGGGCATTTTCACTAGCAAATAAAGGTACTGGAGCGGTAGCGGGTCAGCACCCAAATCGGAACGTCGGCTTTACCCTAGAATTTGGGTTGAAACCAGGACTTGTAACGATTCTCCGAATTGGGGAGGATCTTGACGGTAATTTGAGAGCTCTCATAGGCAGGGGGGAGATGCTGGATGTACCGCAGCGATTTAAGGGAACTTCAGGAACCGTACGTCTGCTGGATGGTGAGAAAAATGATGACGCCATTAAGCGCGTGACAAGGGTTATTGAGGCGGGATTTGAACCCCATTACGCGTTAGCCTACGGTGATGTCGTGGATGAACTAGCTCGTCTATTTAAATATTCAGGGATCCCTGTTACTAGATTTTAAGGAGGTATGAGAATGAAAGTAGCCATTGGACAGTTTGGAGCTCCTACGACAGTTCTCAATGCCTCCCTCTATGGAGTTTTAGAAACTCTTAGAAACAGGTCTGCAGAGATCTTAGGAATCATTGGCGGAGTGGAGGGACTTCTTTCGGGGTCGTTTGTAGACCTCTCTGATTCATCATCTTTAAGTTGGTTGCAAAGTACTCCAGGAGCTGCCCTCCGTGCAGGCAGATACGCGGGTCAGAATGAAGTTGGTCGTCGTGCAGTGAGCATTCTGGCAGAGCGCAAGATTAACGGTCTCATCATGATGGGCGGTAACGGGACAATGGGATTGGCCGATGAAATTCAAAAGGCGGCAGAAATGCAGAGTTATGATCTCTCTATCATTGGGGTACCTAAGACAATAGATAATGACATTGTGGGTATCGATTTTTCCCCTGGATTCCCCAGCGCGGCGCACTTTGTGATTCGTGCAGTGCGTGATTTGCAGATCGATCTCGAAGCAATGGTTGGGTTTGAGCAAGTAAGGGTTGTCGAAGTGATGGGAAGGCGTTGCGGATGGCTTGCTGCTGCAACAGCTCTTTTACCACATTTAGAGGTGAGCAAGAAGGAACCTATGACCGAGAGTAGCAGTACGCAGACACCTATAATTTGTCTTCCGGAACAGGAATTTGATTTGAACTCTTTGCTTAAGAATATTGAACAACGTGTTAAAGACGACGGACAGGTACTAGTAGTTGTAAGTGAAGGGGTACGCGATGTTAGCGGGCAAATGGTTTTACAAGCGGGTGAAGGTAATAACTCAGCCAAATATATGTTGGGCGGTATCGGCGCTTTGATTGCAGAAAAGGTACGTGAGTCGTTCGGGTACGGAGTACGATATGAAAATCTCGGGCTTTTGCAACGATGCTGGAATGATTCCAGCTTAGAATCAGACAGACGTCACGCTGTGCAACTCGGCGAATTGGGAGCAAGAGCACTGCTTGAAGGACGGACCGGTCTTATGGCAGGTTTGTTGCGGGCTGACGATGGGTCAAACGGATTTGTTGAGACTCTTTTACCTCTTAAGGATGTGGCCGGTAAGGATCGGCTTATGACTAATGAAGAATTATCTCTGGAGGAGCAGTTTGTAGAGTGGCTTCTGCCCCTAGTTGAGATAGATAAGATTGAACAACACCCTCGTCTAAGGATGGGAAAATAAATCGGAGGTGATTTTGTATGACTCTTGCGACAGGATTTATTCTGCAGGATGCATACAAAGCAGGCTACGCTGTCCCTGCTTTTAGTGTGCATTCGACTGATATGGTTGACGCAGTACTTGATGAGGCCGAAGTTGAAAAGATGCCGGTTCTGCTGCAGATTGGGCAAAGAGCAATTAGAAATGGACAAATGGAAACACTTACGAATCATATTCGTTTGGTTGCATCTCAATACAAAATACCAATTGCAATCCATCTCGATCACTGCAGAGATACGTCGCAGGCTGTTAAGGCACTTCGCTCAGGAATGACCTCATTTATGATGGATGCGTCAGCGCAGACTTTCAGCGACAACGTACGTTTAACCGGGGAAGTCGTGCAGATGTGTCACGCCATTAATATGCCCGTGGAAGGTGAACTTGGAGCAATTGGTGGGGTAGAAGACGATATTAGCGTTGATGATAAAGATGTCGTTTACACCTCTGTCGAAGCTGCCGTCGAATTTATAGAGAGTACAGCGGTTGACTCGTTGGCTGTGGCGATTGGTTCCGCTCACGGGATGTATAAGCGAGAACCCAAACTAGATTTGGTCCGCCTCGAAGACATCTATCACAACACCAGTGTGCCATTGGTGTTGCATGGGGGTAGCGGAATATCCCAGACACAGATAAGGAAAGCTATAAAATTCGGAATCGCAAAGATTAACTTTGATACAGAATTGAGACTTGCTTACGTAAAAGGACTAGGAAGTGCAGTAGGAAAATTCCCGGACGACCCATTTAGTCTTGGGGAGCATGCCAAACAAGCTTTACGTACCGTTGTTAAAGAGAAGATTGACTACTGTAGGCCCTGACAGTTGGGTGGCTGGCTCAGTAGATAAGTCAGTCCATACTAAATTAATGGCCAATTCTCGATGGTTAGTGAAAGGGAGATTGTTATGCTGACAAAGAACTATCGGAATAGTTTACTCATAAACGGAGAATGGAGAAGCCCTGCGAGTAACAATGCAATTGAGGTAGTAAACCCTGCGACAGATGAAGTCATTGCGGAGCTGGGATACGGGAGTGAAGGCGAAGCCCTGGAGGCCGTAGATGCAGCCAAACATGCCTTTCAAAAATGGAGAAAAACAACACCTCGGGAAAGAGCCGATTTGCTGCTCAAGGCTGCGGAGCTACTTCGAGAAAGAGAAGAGAGCATAGGACTTCTTTTGGCCAACGAGTCAGGCAAGCGATTGGTGGAAGCGATTGGAGAGGTACGCTTTTCTGCAGAATACTTTCGGTGGTTTGCAGAGGAGGCTCGGAGACCGGAAGGACAGTGGATTCCTCAGGAAGCGAGTCACAAACGCCATTGGACGAGATCTCAGCCCGCTGGGGTTGCTCTGACACTGACACCATGGAACTTTCCAGTTTCGATTCAAGCACGTAAGTTGGCGCCCGCTCTGGCTGCAGGATGTACTGTCGTTGGTCGTGCTTCTCAGAAGACTCCGCTTTCTGTAATTGAATTATTTCAGTGTCTTCAGGATGCCGGCTTTCCGCCAGGAGTTGCCAATCTTATATACGGCCCAGCATCTGAAACGACACAAGCCATGATGAAACATCCAGCAACGAGGGTAGTGAGCTTCACGGGTTCTACACCTGTGGGCCAATCTCTCATGAGGACTGCGGCTGAAAGGGTTCAGCGACTGGCGCTTGAGCTTGGTGGAGATGCGCCATTCATAGTGTTTGACGATGCGGATGTGGAGAAAGCTGTAGGAGGTGCAATGATTGCTAAATTTAGAAATAATGGACAGTCTTGTATTGCAGCAAATCGATTCTATGTACATGCCAAAGTTTATGATGAATTTGTTAGCAAGTTTGTCGAGCGTATAAATAACATGAAAATTAGTGATCCTGTTTCAGACCAGTACAGCAGTCTTGGACCTGTTATAGACAATCGGGCTAAAGCGCAACTTGAGCTACTTGCTCAATCTGCTTTAGAGCGCGGTGCCCACCAACTAACCAAAGCCATAGAGGTTCCGGATGTAGGAAGCTATTTCTCACCTGTACTTTTGGAGAATGTTCCGTCGGATACCGCATTCTCATGCCAGGAGCTATTTGGTCCTGCTGCGCCTGTCTTTAAATTTACGGATGAAGATGAAGTTGTTCGACGGGCAAATAGTACAGATATGGGGTTGGCTGCCTATGTTTATACAACTCTCTTTGACCGCTCTACAAGAGTCACGGAAGGTTTGGAATACGGCATCGTGGGTCTGAACAGTGCACTGCCTTCGGTTGCTTACGCCCCGATGGGAGGTTGGAAACATAGCGGGCTGGGCAGGGAAGGTGCCCGTGTGGGAATGGAGGAGTTTATGGAGTTGAAGTACATCGCAGCAGAAATATAATGCAGGAATAGAAGGGGAGATAAGTGTATGTCTATTGTTATCTCTGAGGATCTGTGGCAGGCGATTCCATCTTGGTTTGGCGAAGGGGAATCCGTTGAATATGATCCATACCTGATTTTAGATAGAGCAGCACTGCTTCAGAAGGCTCAAAAAGCGGATGCTCTTATTGTTCGAAATAAAACAAAAGTTGACCTTGAATTACTAGATGCCGCACCGAATTTGAAAGTCGTTGGAAGACTTGGTGTAGGACTCGATAACATTGCTGTTTCTGCTTGCAAAAACCGAGGTATCCAAGTTGTTGCAGCGCGAGGATGTAATGCTTTGTCAGTAGCAGAGTATGTAATGGCGTGTTTGCTAGACCATAGTCGCTTTTTGGCAAAATGCAACTACAGCGTAAGAGAAGGGAATTGGAATCGGAGTTTTGGGACCGGTACAGAGTTATATAGCAAGACCATAGGACTTGTGGGCGTTGGCGATATTGGACAGCGTGTTGCCAGTCGAGCTAAGGCCTTTGGAATGAGAGTTGTGGCATTCGATCCGTTCGTTTTGCCGACAAGTTCTCTTGTCCAAGACTTGGGAGTTGAATTAGTGGACTTGGAGACTCTATTAAGTCTATCTCATTTTGTATCCGTACATGTTCCTCTAACTCCCCAAACTCAATACTTAATTGCTGAACAAGAGTTAAGCCTCATGCGGGATGATAGCGTTTTGATTAACACTGCGAGAGGAGGTGTAATTAAAGAGACAGCGTTATACGCGACATTACATGAAAAATCCGCTCGAGCCGCCTATCTTGATGTGCGAGAACAGGAACCGCCATCGCCAGATGACACTTTAGGTAAACTTGATAACATTCACTTCTCACCGCATATTGCAGGGATTACAGCGGAATCATCTGAAAGAGTAGCCAATTTTATATTGACTCAAGTGCAAAATGCTTTGTCTGGCCAGACTGTTCACGGTTTGGTTTGAATCTAGCTGAGACATAGTAGTATTAATTTTTCTAACTCTGTAATGTAGCTCGCGTGCGTAAAACTCATAAATGTAGATGAAATATGTCGGCAAAGAGTATTGATAAATATTCTGAACGTTAATATAATATGGTATGTGGTCATACCACATACCATATTAAAAATTCTGGGAAGGGAAGTAGACACATGCACAAGTTCCTTATCCACAAACATGGCGACTACGTGGGCGTAGCAACCCAGGCAATCGATGCAGGAGAAGAGGTAACCGGTATCTATATGGACGACAACTCGACGGTTAAGGTTATCTCTCGAGGAGAAGTTCCGTTGGGACACAAAATTGCACTGGTGGGTCTTAAACAGAACGAAGAGGTAATTGAGTACGGACAAGTGATTGGCCTTACAAAAGAGGCATGGACAACCGGAGACTATGTTCATACACATAACTTGAAAAGTAAGAGGTGGCAGTAATGACAACACAATTGATGGGTTATCGCCGTCCCGACGGAAGTGTAGGAATTCGTAACTACGTAGTAATCATTCCTGTTGATGACATCTCCAATGCTGCGTGTGAAGCTGTTGCAAGTAAAATTCAAGGGACTATAGCCCTACCACACCCGTATGGAAGACTACAATATGGTGAGGACCTAGAACTTCATTTTAGGACGCTCATTGGTACTGGTAGGAACGCAAATGTGGCAGCGGCGATTGTTATAGGAATCGAAAACAACTGGACCAAACGAATTGTTGACGGCATTGCGGAAACAGGTAAGCCTGTAGCTATGTTTAGTATTGAAGGACAAGGTGAAATAGAGACAATTCGACAAGCGACATGGAAGGCTCAAGAGTTCGTTCAATACGCCACAGAGATTCCCAGAGAGCCCGTTGAGCTTTCCGAAATGATTGTGAGTATCAAATGTGGTGAATCGGATACAACGACTGGCCTTGCCTCATGTCCAACAGTGGGTAGAGTGGTCGACAAGCTTATTGACGCCGGCGGTACGGTACTTTTCGGTGAGACGTCCGAGCTAACCGGTGGTGAACATTTGATTGCAGAAAGATGTGCGACTCCCGAGATCAGAGAACAATTTTTAAATACTTTTAACGAATATGTAAATTTCATAGAATCACAGGCTGCTGATTTGCTTGGCTCTCAGCCAACTGAAGGGAATATAGCAGGCGGCCTTAGCACCATTGAGGAAAAGGCTATGGGGAATATTGAAAAAACAGGGACCAAGCAGGTGGTGGGTGTGCTTAAGCCCGCAGAAGCCCCAACTGCAAAGGGATTAAATTTTATGGATACTTCGTCGGCGGCGGCAGAGTGCGTCACGCTCATGTGCGCAGGCGGGGCAGTCTTGCATTTCTTCCCCACTGGTCAAGGTAACATCGTGGGTAATCCCGTCGAACCGGTTGTGAAGCTTACGGGTAATCCTAATACAGCGGATGTTATGAAAGAGCACATCGACGTGGACGTAAGTGGACTGCTGTCCTACGATATTCAACTTACCGAGGCTGCAGACATGTTAGAGAACATGATGGTTAAAACCATGAACGGAAGGATGACAGCTGCAGAAACATTGGGTCATAAAGAGTTTGTTTTAACGAAGTTGTATCCCAGTGCCTAATTCTGGATAAGCGAGGTGCCATGTGGTGACTAAATTAAAATTTATGTTAGAGGAACTAAAGCGATTTGGAGAACAGTGTCTCGTGAGTACAGGAGTACCTAAGCAAGATGCGGTCTGGACCACAGAGGTCCTGATGAAAGCGGAGCTACAAGGTCGTTCATCGCATGGCATCTCACGTTTGTCTGCTTATGTTGAGGGGATTCAACGCGGGAAGATTAATCCTGTTCCTGATATCCAAGTGAGTCGCATTACGGACGCTTCAGTCAATGTCAATGGAGATGACGGATTAGGTCCTGTAATTGCAAAAATAGGGATAGATTCTGCTGTTGAAAGTGCCAGTAAAGTGGGCGTCGGAGCAGTATCTGTAAGTCATGGAAATCACGCAGGAGCGCTTGGCATCTATGCCTCTCGAGCTGCAGATCAGGGATTGATAGGTCTTGCCGTAACTAATGCTCAACCGGCAATTCCACCGTGGGGGGGCAGACAGGCTTTCTTTGGTACAAACCCCATTGCCATGTCGGCGGGTACAGGTGACAACCAAATTATCATCGACTTGGCTACAAGCATAGTTGCCCGCGGTAACATTATATTGGCCGCCAAGTCCGGGATGTCAATACCCGAGGGCTGGGCTTTGGATCGGGAAGGGAATCCTACAACCAATGCTCAGGAAGCTCTGCTGGGCTCTGTGTTACCAGTAGGCGGCGCCAAAGGGTACAGTCTGGCTCTTATGGTTGAAGTCTTATCTGGTGTACTATCTGGTGCGGCAATAGGAAATGAGGTCGGATCGATATATAATAGTGAACCAGGGGCACCTAATACGGGCATGTTTTTCTTGGCTATTAATCCTGAAATGTATATTGGGGAGAAGGCATTTGCCGAACGCCTAAAGTATATGGAGGACCTCATTCATTCTATTCCTACGGCGCCCGATACAGACGTCGTCTACCTACCTGGGGAACGAAGAAGATATTTGGAAAAGGTGAACAGAGAGTCTGGAGTTAGCTTATCCTCTCAAACGGGGGACGAGCTGATAACGTTAGCCGAGAACTTACATGTCGAACCTCCTCAAAGACTTAGAACAGAATAACTCCACTTTCAGTGGAGTGATGGTGAATTGGGAGGGAGTTTCCATGTTTGAACCCATTTCTGATAGAATGGCTTTCAGTCAAAAAATCATTGCTCAAATTACAGACAAAATTATCACAGGTGAACTTGAACCTGGTGACAGAATCCCTCCTGAACGTGAATTGGCGGAGATTTTCGGCGTTAGTCGTTCGGTAATTCGTGATGCCATCAAAGTCCTATCTGGCCGTGGTGTTTTGGATGTCAAACACGGGATTGGGATTTTTGTTGCTAAGTCAAGAGACGAAACCAGACAATTGGTTTTTACCGGGGAAAAGATAAGAGATTTGTTTGAAATACGTCAGACTTTGGAGACCCAAGCTTCAGCATGGGCTGCGGAGAGAGCGAACACAGAGTATGTTGAGCGCTTGAAGAAGACTGTAGATGAAGCATTAAAAGACACCTCCGATTTAAAACTTCTGGCACAAAAGGATGCTCAATTTCATGTGGCTATCGCTGAGTCATCACAAAATTTATTGCTGGTGAAAATCATGTGGATGTTACTCGACGCATTGGGCGAGAGTCGCCAAAAGGCGCTGGAAATATCTGGACGACCCATCGATTCTTTACAAGAACACGCTGCAATAATAGAAGCAATTGAACTGAAGGACAAAGAGCAAGCACGTCTTCTAATGCACAGACACTTAACTAGTGTGGAACGTTCTATTACATCAGCGGACAGTCAAGATATAAGGAAATAAGGTTGAAGAAGTGTCCTTGGCAGTGGTTATGCGCTCTTCTTTAGTGGAAGCCTTTACTGCAAATGTCGGGCTTCAAAAACCACAATCCGGCGGCTAATCTTGGGCTGTTTGTCCGCATTTGGGACATTTAATGTGGTACTTTCCTTTTCTACTCCACGTAACTGTGCGCACATTCCACGATAACAAAATCCCTTCCCAATCAGCCTGAAAGTCGGAAACATAGTGTTTATATGGGAGTACTCGATGCCTCCTGACAGAATTGAGTTCATTTGGTCACTACTTTACCATTTGTGGTCGTGTCTGGGGCAAAGCCAAATCCTGAGCTGATGCTTTGTTCGCCGGTTGAAATAGTTGGGGAGCATGTAGTTTTTAAGGCATGCCATCTTGTATTTCCACATTCATACATATTCAAATGTGGAATTGTCCTTTAGTGAAGTTTCTATAAATTTGTACCAACGACTCTCTGCGTTATCAAATATCTGAACATTAAAATTGTAATTGTAAATGATTCCTCAACTTCGTTACCCCGATGCCCTTCCAAAATAAGCCGATAGGTATTGTTATTGCCCTTACACCTGCTCTTTTTGAAACAATGTGGTTGTATACCTAGTCTGCAGAGCGCTAATCTTTTGCTAATCACCCCCTTAAAACTCTTAGTGACTACCTGGGATTAAAAGGCCTGAAAAGCTTGGAGTGACGGGATTTTTAATGTTTTTAGGTGCTATCAGTGACTCTTTAAAATACCGTTTTCGACTCTTGAAAACCGCCGAGTTCGCAGGGGCTCCGTGGGTTCGAATCCCACCCTCTCCGCCATACATAGCAAGGGATTTCGGCACCTTCAGGGCTGCCGATTTTTGGTGCTTTGGGGGCTGCTGCTCATCTACGTATTTTCACATCACTTTGCCACGTCACTAAAGAGCTCATGTTCTATGTCTTCAGCAACTTGTTCCTGGAGACCAGGCACAACATGTGAGTAAAGATCGAGGGTGATACTTACCTGTGAATGTCATAATCTCTCACTGACAATTTTAAGATGCATCCTAAATTCAGGAGAAATACTCGTGTGTGTGAGGAAGGTCGTGGAAGCAGCTCCTCGGGACGCCAGCGACGCCAGGGCAATTAAACCAATGCTGGCCTGCAAACCAGGATGCACGGCTCCTCCTTTGATCTCTGTAAACAGTAGCCCATGGTCTTTGTGAAGTCCCCCAGTCTGAACTTGTATTCGCTTTGGTGAGTCTTGAATCTGCGAAGAACAGGCATGACCGTCGGTGGCAGGATAACTGTTCGTCGGCTCTCTGTGGTCCTAGGCCCAGTGAAAAATACTTCTCCAACTGGTCTGCTCGTACCGTGCATCAGCCATTTTGAATATAGTCAGCCAGTTATTAAACTCCCTCCGGCAGAAGAACTGAGTCGTGACATTTGCAGTTTTTGAGTAGGGCTGTAGTATTGTTATTGGAAAGACGTTTCAAAAGGGGCGAATGTGAGATGAGTGGACCGTTACTGTCTCCATTGCATAGATATAGGTTTAACCGTTATACCAATACTAAGGACGACGCTTTTATCATATTGTTAAAAATCGGAGAGAGTGGGTGTGCTCATTATGAACGAAGTTTGGCTTCGCTGCATTGAAGAATCTGACCTCCCATATGTTCAAGAATACGTTTCAACAAGAGAAGTTTCTGCAACGACAAATATCCCTTACCCGTATCCCGAGGATGGTGCAAGCCAGTAGTATACACTCATCTCTCAAAAAAGAGAAAAAGGGGTTCTGTACGTTTTCGCTATTTTGTTTGGTGGTGAGTTTGCGGGGAGTATATCGGTCAGGCGAAGAGAAGAAGATGGCATGGGTGCCGTAGATTATTGGGTGGCACCACCATTCTGGAATAAGGGAATTGGAACAAAAGCGGTTAAGGCCGCCGTTGAATATGGATTCAATGACCTGAACATAAAGACGTTTGAGACCTTTTGCCTTGCTGATAATGTTGGGTCTTCAATGGTCTTGGAACATAATGGGTTTGAGTTAGTTAACAAATTTACAATTGGTTCAGGGTTTAAACATGAGGGTCAACTTGCAAAGTTATATCGATTGGACAGGCAATCAAGTGCTATAGCACAGGATAAATGAACGCTCTCAATTCGAGAGAAACTCAGTTTGCGAGTAACAAAGTGGGTTCAGGCACATAGCCTCTCCAAGATTTTGACAAAATATTTATTGACCTATAGGGGCATCTTAAGAACTGCATAAATACACAACTCAGCAAATCTGAACGCTGCGCTTTTCTGCATTTTTAAGTTGTGGAAAACACCAAAGTACCATCTGACAGGTCAATGGCTTTCAACCCGTCACATGCCCCCATTGTTACATTTTAGGTTTGGGGGGACTGAGTTCCGCTGCGAGGCGCTCCGTAGCAGAATCCAGGTCCATGGAGCACCACTCTATCTCCCCCATGTGTAATCGAACCGTTGGCAATAGGCCCTTTGTGGCAGGTAAGAAGTCACGTAAGGTATCGTACCAAGCTCGTTGTTCGTCTCGATACGCAGGGTCATTATCCTTTGCGGAAATCACACTGCATAGGCATTTCCATTTTTCTTGGTCAAAACCTAAGAGTAAGTCAGACGGGTAGTAGGTAAGCGTAAGTCGACGGGCGTCAGTAAAATGCTGCACCTCATCAAAATTCCAGCACGAATCCAGGGTTGGGTAGGTAAATGTCACAAGGGGAGAGATTGTCTTGCTTAACAAATACTTGGTGACCTCTAAATTGCTGCAACCCTTGATAGATTTTGGCTAGTTGAGGGTAGTACGGGCTGTCTTCATAGGCAGTCAACTTTGATGAAACGTTGGCATTATAAGTAGATATCACTTCTCCATACAGATGCTTTAGGGATTGGATGACCACATCCTTGCACTTGGCGCAATGAGAATTGTGGTGGGTCTTAGATGAGTGAACGTCATGCTTCTTTGGATTGCCAGTCGGAGAAGTCTGTGTACGTGTAACGATTTGAAAACCACGTGAGGCAAGGAATGTGTTGGTCTCTGTTCCGCCATTAAACGCTGACGAAGGGAGTTCCATGGCGTTTGCGAATTGATTGGCGACTGAAACAACATACTTTGGGGAGTAACCCTTTCCTTCATACCATAGATCATAAACGGCAGAAATACGACGCTTCGGTATCCCGTTAGCATCTATGTCAGCAAGAGCTTTCAGGACATGATTTCGGGAAATGTTTTCAGGTATCAATGAGCCTAGCCCCTCCAACTATGAAACTCGTTATATTAGCAAAACCCTCATTGGCTGCAGTGACTCTTTCCAACTCTTTCGGTTGTTCCAAATTCAATCGTGCATCTCGTCCAAACAGTCGAGTCTGTTCCTCTGCAGAAAGCATTTTGAAAACTTTCAATATAGGTACAACGGGTTCTCCTTGAACCTGCCAATCCGCATAGGGTGCGACCATCTCCGGCATATCTTCATCGAATTTGATTGTAAGAGGAGGGACCCGTGTTGCGGTCTGCCACTCAGGCTCCCGGTTAGACCCAAACACACGCCGGACCTTGTATTTCCACCACGGACATGTGGCGGCATGATAAAAGTAAATGTCCACGAGTTCTTTCCTAGAGAGCGCACTGGAATCTATCAGTTGAATAGTCTCGGGATGTCGTGATGAAGTAAGTTTTAGGAGTTCCAGGGCCTTATCAAATCCTTCATTCGCCGGATAAAGCGGTGAAAATGCGGTCGCGTCATACCAAAGGGTCACTCTGTTGACATGAAAGGTGTCAAGCGGTTTGTCCATAAGTTATCACCTTTGCAAATTATACCCCAGTCAGTGTCATTGGATGTCCAGATACCTCCGCATAAACCCCTGCTCATCCTCTTTGCTTACGGACAGAATCAGAACTATGACAAACAGATCTTAAGTATGAGGATGTTCGAGAGCCGTTAAGACACCTTCTGGTTGAGTTTGGACCACCTATAAAATTAATTTACCTGGAGCAACCGTTCGCAAGATTGGTTCGTGATGGCATATGGAGACTAAATGTGTCACTGGAATTCAAAAAAGGCTCTTTTCATATAGATTGTTGCTTTCGGAACAAATATGTATAATGTTGGGAAATAGACGGTCAGACGCGCCGGCAAATACCGTCCCCGCCAGAGATATTTTTGAAAAACTGTATAAAGACGTTCAAAGACCTCACAGGAAGCCCACTCACGGGTACTCGTTATTCAAATGGCTAAAATTCATGTGGAGTACGTTAGAGTGGCTTGAATGTTTATATTAAATTGTTTTGGACAAATTTGTTTACATTTATAAACTAGATAATAGGGGTGATAAGTATGTGGCGTGTACAAGTATGGAACGAAGAACACATTGTCGAAGCGTTTCTGCTCGATAAAGAGGAAGATGCAAGAATGAAGGAGGAGGAGTTGCGAGAAACCTATTTCCAACCCGAATACACAATTAAGTCGGAGCAAACGCCATCTTTAGACATGAAATTCACAAGGAAAGGAAAAATCGTCAAGGGTATGGGAGACCTACTACAAGCAATCGTCGATCTCATGCCACCAGGCGGTTTTTGAATAAGGGACTATAATTGTCCTATGGGATCTCTCGCAAAAAACTTTAGTACGACTCTGAAGTGTTAACCGGGTTTCAAGGTGAGGCGAAGCCTCATTCAGGGCGACCTTCTTGAGATTTTCACCGCATTTCAACTTCCTGTTCCTTGAGCAACAATGTCTGCGAAAACAGCCTTAAAGTTGTTTCATCGGGGTGTATTTACAATCTCACAAAACTTGGACATGCTTGTATGGGAAGAAACTCATGGGTCAATTGCCTTTAAGGACTGACTTATGCTTGAAACCTATATTCCAGATAATATAGAGAGACTAAAATGAAAAGTCATGTAGAGGAGGGTGTCACGAATGCGCCAAATCATCGCTATGGGTGGTGGTGGATTTTCGATGCAACCAGACAACCCGCTGCTTGACGAATACGTTTTGAGTCAGGTACCGAAGCATCGGCCAAAGGTCTGTTTTGTCCCGACGGCCAGCGGGGACTCTGAATCCTATGTTGAGCGATTCTATGCTGCGTTTCGGAATTTAGATTGTGAACCATCGCATCTCTCGTTGTTCCGCCTTCCAACGACTGACTTAGAGTCTTTCGTACTGGAAAAAGACATCCTATACGTGGGTGGCGGGAATACAAAGAACCTGCTTGCTTTGTGGCGAGACTGGGGACTCGATAGCATCATGAAGCTTGCGTGGGAGAACGGGATTGTGCTGGCCGGTGTAAGCGCTGGTTCTATCTGCTGGTTTGAGGAAGGACTTACGGATTCATTCGGTGTGACGCTCGATGGGCTGTCCTGCCTGGGATTCTTGCCTGGGTCCAATTGCCCCCATTATGACGGTGAATCAGAACGGCGTCCAACGTTTCATCGTTTGCTTCAACATCGGCGGATTGGACCTGGCCTGGCTGCGGAAGATGGTGTGGCATTCCATTTTATTGGTACTGAATTGAAGGCGACCGTCAGTTCTCGACCGAATGCTCGAGGATATCGATTGTCGATGGGGGAGAACGGGGTGCGGGAAGAGGAAATTGTGCCAGAGTACCTCGGAGAGATGCCATCAAGGAACCCCGACACATACGGAGGTTCGATATGACAGACATCCGTGTCTTGACAGTACTGGATGCTGCCGCATATCGGGATGTTCGAATTCAAGCCCTCAGAACGAATCCCGAGGCGTTTGCAACGACATACGAGGATTACCAATTGAGGTCCATCGAGCAGGTGGCCGCTCAGCTAGATCCGGATGCGGACCATTTCACACTCGGTGCATTCATGGAAGGCAGTGAAAAGCTTGTTGGGACCGCAGCCCTTGTGCGGGAGCACGCACCCAAGATGCGCCACATTGCCAACGTTTTCGCCATGTATGTGACGCCTGATGCCCGCCGGAAGGGTGTCGGTCGGAATTTGCTAACCGAGATTGTTCGTAGAGCCAGGCAGATTGACGGGGTCGAGCAACTGAGACTGAGTGTCATCCGAGACAATGACGCAGCGATTTCCCTGTATCAGTCGATGGGATTTCAGACCTTTGGAATCGAGCCGAATGCACGCAAAACAGCAGAGAGGTCATGGGATGAGGTGCATATGGTGTTGCCACTGAAAGCAGAGCGGTATTTGCCCGACGCGACGAGAGGCTTCAGCCACGTGACCATCAACGTGTCAAATTTGGAACAATCTCTTTCGTTTTATACCGGGACGCTTGGCATGAAGCTTGCTCATCAAGGTCGATGGGATGCCTACCTGGAGTGGGGCACGGCATGGGTCTGCCTGCAGGAGCAGTCGGGGCTTGCTCCACAGCAATCCCACATCGGCGTCGATCATGTGGCTCTCTACATTACTGAAGACAGGTTTCATGCGATGGTAGAAGTCCTTCGGGCAAGCAATACCCCGATTGTGCGAGGTCCCGTTGAACGGGGAGGTGGCTGGACCGTCAATTTTCTCGATGGCGATGGTACGCAGCTCGAGTTTCACACGGGCACCCTGGCGGGACGAATGAAGGTGTGGAAATGAAGGAGCGTAATCGACTTTGGGGACAGCGGTATAGGCGATCCCGCTTACGACGTGATGGATGAGCTTCTGCCTTGGTACGATAATCCAATGGACAGCTCATTCCGTGCTAGACAAAGATTCTACCGTCGGTTGGTGCCGTTCCACAGCGTGCTGTACGGACTGGAGACCGGGGATGAGGTGCTGGTTTCGCATGGACTGCGAGAGGTGGCAGCGAAATTTGGGGGTTGAGATGTCCCTCTGCTCATGGTTCGAGCGTCTACATGCCATCTTGTCTACATTCCGAAAAATTCGTGCTGAAGGTGGCCATGGGCCCTAATGAATAACAGATAGGTAATACCAGTGGCGGAATGGCATTACCGCAGCTAACAGTCAGCGAAGGCTTCTGACGTGAAGGGGATGGTTCTGTGAACCGAATCGCAATTATTGGCTCACCCGGAGCAGGTAAGTCTACCTTCGCTCGCCTCCTTGGTGACCTGACAGGTATTGAAGTCTTCCACTTAGACGGCCTCTTTTGGAACCCCGGTTGGGTCGAAACGCCGAGAGCAGCGTGGATACAGCTGCAAGAGAAACTTGTACAGCGTCCATCGTGGATTATCGACGGGAACTATGGATCTACCATGGACATTCGTATTCAAGCTGCAGACACGGTCATTTTTCTGGATTTTCCTCGTTACATCTGTCTGTGGAGAGCAATCAAGCGAGCTGTGCAGTTTCGAGGCAAAACTCGCCCCGACATGGGAGAGGGGTGTGCCGAGAAGATTGACCTGGAGTTTATCCAATACATATGGGGATTCAGAAGGCGAGAGGACGATAAGATCAATCGAAGACTCAATGATGCAATCGAAGAAGGCAAACAGGTCATCCGCTTGAGGACCAATGCTGAGGTGGATGCATATTTGACGTCCTTGCCACCTCATGGATGAGACGTTGAGGACGATGGCAGCCAGTAATTAGCCATCAGCCTAAGCGATACCTGATAATTCTGCAGCTTGTTGAGGGGTTTCACTGAAGAACGAAATGAGTGCAAGCGCTAAACTAACTATGATTCAATCACTTATCAAGTACCTCTCCAATCCACATACCAAACTTTTCATGTTCATGCCTCACTTCGCACGAGCGGTGGTGCTCCAATTAGACTATAAAACCGGATACTTATGGATGATACTCAATAGTGAATAATGGTCTTAAGAATAGAGAATTTTATCTCTACACTTGTTATAATTAGAATTTGGGTTTGAGGCCCCGGCGGAGTTCTATTGTTGGAAAGTTATGCCGGATAACCTGGAGGAATTCGAATGAAGGTTTTACTCGCACATGATGGCACGCATGCTTCTGTTGAAGCCTTAAAGTGGGTTGGGGATTTTGCTGAGCAAAACTTAGATGCTGAAATAGTTATCGTCCATGTTACGTCTGACAATGACCTCCCTTATGGCATGCTCGTTCCGGACGATCAGCTTACAAAGGTTTCATCACTGGCTCGGGAAGTGGAGGAATCAGCTAAAGATTTCTCAATGGAGCATTGGCACAACAAGGTGCGCTTTGAGCACTACATTGGCTCTCCAGTGAATGTGATTTTGGAAACAGCAAAGCTGGAAGATGTAGATTTAGTAGTAATGGGTTCGGGGCCACAAAGACGCTTCTTATGGTGGCTCTCTTCGAATGTAAGTCATCGTGTTTCCAAAAAAATAGAGGTACCAGTTGTGATTGTAAAAATCAACAAAGAAATACCAATCACATCACTGAAGCGCGTGACTGCTCCTTAAAGTTTTCTCAAGGGTTTTGTACAATTTGAAGTATATCTACGACCCAGCAGTTTTTTCAACGCAAGTTCCCCGGGCAATTATTTTCCGTCACTAACGAACAAATATTTTGACAAAACAGAATATATCAAATATACTTTGTCATAATATCAAATATCAAAAATCAAATTAGAGTGAAATGACTGTTGAACTGTAGGTTCGAAGGTTATTTCATGAAAATTTGCTCGGCTAGGAGTGGTGAGTAGAGTCATGGATCTCCAACGTCTGGGGATAAGTGCCATTACTACGAATCGCTGGACTCTGGAGGAAGATGTCTTGAGATACGCAAGACATGGAATTCCACACATAGGCATCTGGTCCCATAAATGTGAGGATAGTTTATACGGGGATGTTTATAAGTTAGTGACACAACACGGTATGCGTGTGTCGAATCTATGCTTCAGCGGGATGTTCACGGGAACGTCTAAGACAGAGCGCCAAGAGGCAGTAGCCAACGCAAAAAGATTTGTAGATTATACAAAAGAATTGCAGGCTGGTTGTCTGCTGATAGTCAGTGGTCCCATTCAATCTCATAGCTTACGGCAAGCCTTAGCCTATGTGAAGGACGGACTCTGTCAAGTAACCGAATACGCAGAGAAGCAAGGGGTTGATCTCGGCTTAGAAGCCCTTCATCCTTTGGAGTTAACGAGCTTTTCTGTTCTCAATAAATTATCTGCAGCCATTGAATTGGTTCACGATATTAACTCAGAGCGGCTTGGCTTCTTTCTAGATACATACAATAATGGTTGGGACCCTGATTTTCTAGAGGAAATCAACTATTGTAAAGGCAAAATTAAGGGTGTTCATCTAGCCGATTGGAGGAACCCAGCAAGAACCTTGATGGACCGTGTACTTCCGTCTCATGGTGTACTTCCCATTACAGATATTATGGCGGTGATTGAACACACTGGGTATACAGGTCCATACGAACTTGAGATTTTCTCCGAAGAATTGTGGGCGCTTGATTACGATAAGTTAATTGAAGATTTTAAAAAATGGTTTGTCCAGTTAGAAGTGGGGGGGTGTGAGAGGGGTGTTTGATACAGACATTATTGTCATAGGGTCTGGACATAATGGTCTGGCGGCAGCATTGATCCTTGCAAAAGCTGGGCTTAAGGTGACCGTCCTCGAGCAATCCAATGTTCCTGGGGGAGCCGCAAAAACTGCAGAACTAACGTTACCAGGGTTAAAGCACGATTTATATGCAACAAATATCGGGCTCTTCTTGGGCTCCCAAGTTTACAGTGAATTTGGTACAGAACTTCATCAACACGGGTTGGAAATTGCAGCTTCTGACAAACCGTTTGCGAGCGTATTTCCTGATAACGACGCGGTTCGAGTTTCGACCGATTCGGCACATACCCGAGCCGAATTTGCAAGACAGTCAGAAGGGGATGCAGAGTCCTGGGAGGAACTTTTAAATTACTTCAAGGATGTGTCCTCCTATTTACTTCCTATTTTACAGTTGCCGATGCCGTCTGTAGCTTTGGCAAGACACCTATATCGTACATACAGGTATCTCGGGCGTGAACGGGCACTGGACTTAATTCAACTCATTCTCAAATCACCTCGTCAATTCGCTGAACAGTGGTTTACTTCGGAAAAGATTCGTTCCCTATTTATTCCCTGGGGCTTCCATTTAGACTATGGACCGGATGTTGCAGGAGGAGCGCTCTTCCCATTTATTGAGGTTCCAATGGACTTTATGAATGGCATGGCGCTCGCAAAAGGTGGGGTAGGGAATCTTATCTCTGCAATGGTGCAACTTTTGGAATCAATGGGCGGACAACTCGTCCTAAACACAGAAGTAAAAGAGATTATCATTCGGCAAAATAAAGCTGTCGGTGTAAGGACAACCAACGGAAATAATATCGTGGCCAAACGTGGTGTGCTCGCCAATGTGACCCCAAGTCAATTGATTAAAAGACTGATTCCACCTGAGGCCTTGCCGTCTCAATATGTGAAAAAGATGCAGAAATTCAGATACGGTCCAGGAACAATGATGATCCATTTGGCAATGGACGGCCCCCTGCAATGGAACGCTGGTTCAGACCTGCAAGATTACTGTTACGTTCATATCGGCCCCTATATTGCCGACGTTGCTAGGACGTATACGGAGTGTCTAAATGGTACGCTGCCTGGAAGTCCAATGCTCGTTGTAGGACAGCAGTCTATGGTCGACGCCTCGAGAAGCGCGAACGGTAAGCATACCTTGTGGATACAAGTTCGTGCCGTACCTTCTTCTGTAAAAAATGATGCCTTTCAGGAGATTAAACCCAGCACATGGAGTGAAATGAAGGAACCGTTCGCCGACCGAGTGTTACAAAAGGTTACGCAGTATGCTCCCAACTTGAAAGACATTGTCCTTGATAAAAGAGTGTTGTCACCGTGGGATCTACAAGTGGATAACCCAAATTTGGAGGGAGGAGATAGCGTTTCTGGCAGTCATCATTTGGACCAGAACTATATTTTTCGCCCATTTCCGGGTTGGTCTAAGCATGTGACACCGATTCGCAGCCTTTATCTATGTGGCGCTTCCACGTGGCCGGGCGGTGGACTTAATGCCGCGTCGGGATACTTAGCTGCACAACAAATACTGAAGAGGAGGTGAGGCGCAGGTCGAATATATGTCAGTCTGGTTCATGATTTATCAAATATCAAATATTTTGTTTCAATGAACAACACACAACTCCTTAGAACTCGCTTGATAAAAGTTTACGAGTGGGGGGTATTAGCAGTGAATGAAGCCGTAGTTAGAGACAAATCAATGGCAGAGATGATTGAGGACCATGCACTCAATCGTGTGCCGTCCAATGAAAGAAAGTCTGGATGGTGGCTGTCATGGTTGACGATGGGAATTACCAGTACACTTGTGCAACTGTTGATTGGCAGTGTGGTTACTGCCATGGCCGGTGTAGGGTACGGAATTTTGGCTGGAATTTGTGTATGGCTGTTTGGCGGCACACTGGGGTGGTTGGTTGGACGTATTTCTTTTATGGAGGGCGTCTCCAGCACGGTTGCTTCGCGTTTTTACGGACTGGGGGCACGAGGCTCTATCATCGCGTCAGCAATATACGGGTTTATGATCCTCGGCTTTCTGGCCTTGGAAAATGCACTATTGTACTACGGGACACTGTTTGCCTTAGGTTGGAAAGATACAACGGCTCATAGACTTTTGCTGTATGGGATTCTGACGGTTTTATGGATTGTGCTGACCACCTTCGGAGTGAAGTTGGTTATGAGGGTGTCCTCCATTTTGACCATTATATTTCTTGCACTCCTGCTCTTTATGGTGTGGAAGGCGGGTTTCACCAGTGGAGTATCAATTGGCACAATTCTAAGCCATGGAGCACTGATTCCCAACATGGGTGGAACGGGATCGCGTTTTATGCAGGCACTGGTCACTTTAGCCGGCTCCGCCGGTGGATTAGCCATGGTAGACGCTGACTACGCGCGTTATGCTAAATCCAGCCGTGACGTTGCTGTCATGGCATTTGCAGGGCTGTTCATTATGGACATCCTCGTCGTCGTGTGCGGCACGATTATCATGGTAGGCGGCGCAGGACCGGCCGCTAAATATATTGTTGCTCACCACATGGCTGCCCCGGGCCAGGCGAAAACGACTGTAAGCCAACTTGCTCAGAACAACACAGGCGCATTCTTTATTATACTGTCTGCGGTCGTTGGTTTTATTCTGATGTATGCTGCTCAGATTAAAGCGCAGGTGTTAAATACGTATTCTGGCTCATTAGCGTTGACAAACTTCTTTGATGTGCTGTTCAAATGGCGACCAGGGCGGTTTTTAATGGTGATTTTAGGTAACTTAATCGGTATGGGTATGGTGTTTGCCGGCATTCTTGGAACTATCAATGCTTGGTTAGGGATGCTTGGTATTTTAACGATGTCTTTCAGCGGCGTAATGATTTCCGATTACTATTGGGTTCGGAAGCGTGAGTTAGCACACCACAGCGAAGTCGAGTCGGTCAACCTTGCGGGGGTTGTCAGTGTAATCGGTGCGAGTGTAATCAGTTATTGGCTTCAACAGTCACACATTTTCCCACTTGGGTTTCTGGCATCCCTGATATTAACAATGGTATTGTACTATGGATTGAGGGTGGCTGTTTTAAAGCCTGGGATGGGCACTTCATTAGTGCAGGTAGACATGTCAGTTCGCGAAGAAGCTACTGAATGATAGGTTGGGATTGACCTTTAACTGCTGAGATGCGGGGAGGATACGTTTTTCTGGGTTCCTCGGCCCTCTCATTCTTGGCAAGAAATCGACTAAAGGGGAAGTATGTTCGATGTCTTTGGAATCAATCTGGAATGAAAATCGAGGGGGCAGGGCTCCCACCTTGGCTCACGTAGCAGCCCTTGAACTCCGTGAGGAAATCTTGAGCGGGAAATTGGACCCTGGCCAACCGCTGCCACTAGTGGACACAGCTGAACGGCTTGGCATGAGTATCATGCCTGTCCGAGAAGCCGTGCGGCGGTTGGAATTTGAAGGACTTGTCGAGCAATTGCCGCAAAAAGGTGCGAGAGTCAGTCCTCTGAATATTGCCGATTTGGAAGACGTATACCATACTCGCATCTCTATGGAAAGCCGAGCCGTTTATAGAGCGGTTCCGAAGCTGACTCAAGAAACGTATCGGTCCTTGTCGAAGATATTGGACGATTACCGAGAAGCTTATCTTTCGGGTGACGAGGACGCAGGGCGGACTGCTCATGAAAAATTCCATTTTGGTCTGTACACGTTGTCAGGCTCCGTCTGGATGGTTAGAATGATCCGTTTACTCTGGGATACCTCCGAAAGGTTTCGCAGACTTTCTATCCATCATCGCGGGAGCATTGAAGACCGAATGCAGGAGCATATGGAAATTTTGGAGACTTGTAAGCGACAGGAAGCTGAAAGAGCATCAGACCTGATGGGAGAGCATCTACACCGAACGATGGAGATAGTCAAGGCGGATATGAAACAGAGACTAGGTTCTGACAATACCACTTGAGGGAGGAGACTCGACGTGCTGTTAAAGGAAGTAGAGTATGTTAAGCCCCAATCGATAGAAGAAGCTATCGCGTTTCTCTCGGAGAGTGCCAACGGGAGATGTTTAGCCGGTGGTCAGTCTTTGGTGAACGTGATGAAGCTCAGGATAGCCTCACCTAATCGGCTTGTGGACCTGAATGGCTTACATGAACTCAAGGGGATTTCCAAGGATGGCAACTATATTCGAATTGGTGCAATGACTGCGTATCGAACGATTGGGGAAAGTTCGCTGGTGCAGGAGTTGGTTCCAGAAATAGCTCATGTCGCAAACCACATTGGTGATCGGCAAGTGAGAAATAGAGGAACCATCGGCGGAAATTGCTGCTTTAACGACCCTACTTCAAACTTTCCTCCTCTCCTAAGTGTGTTAGAGGCTAAGTTTGAAGTCTTAGGCAGGAATGGAGCTAAACGAGTTGTGGAGGCTTCAAAATTCTTCGTGGGGCCCTACCAGACAGACGTTCAACGGGGAGAAATTTTAGGCGCAGTTCTTCTACCTCAGTGCAACGACAAATCCGGAGCTGCTTTTTTGTCACTGCGTGTTGGAAATGATGGTCCTGCCATTCTTCATGCCGCAGCTTATATCCAGCTTACCGAATCTGCAATTTCAACTTGCCGCATTGCTATAGGCTGTGTCTATAACGCTCCGTACAGGCTGAAGAATGCCGAGCAGGCCATTTTAAAATTGGGGCCGGATTCTCAACAAATCCGCCAAACGTTAAAAACAGTTTCGCTCGGAGTTGAAGGGATTTCTGATTCTCATGGGACTTCGTCCTACCGTGAAAAAATGGCAACGGTTTATGCAACTCGGGCTGTGGAAGCTGCCATAAAAAGAGCGAAAGGGGAGCGACCTGCGTGAGGACACCGGCTACGTCACAAACAGTAAAGGTATGTGTTAATGGTACGTGGTATGAACGTTTGATCGACGCACGGACCTTGCTTGTCAGGCTGATCCGTGAGGACTTGAACTTGACTGGCACTCACATAGGGTGTGATACCGGAAATTGCGGGGCATGTACGGTTCTATGTGATGGTCAATTAATTAAGTCATGTATGATGCTGGCTGTGCAGGCAAATGGAGCAGATATTCGTACTGTTGAAGGACTTGCAGAGGAGAGTGGGCCGCTGTCTCAATTGCAGCAGAGTTTCAAGGAGAAGCACGCAGTTCAATGCGGGTATTGTACGCCAGGAGTTTTGATGAACTCATATGACATGCTGCAAGAGTCGTTAGACTTAACGGATGCTGAAATTCGGCGAG
Source organism: Alicyclobacillus sp. SO9 (assembly GCF_016406125.1). Classification (NCBI taxonomy): domain Bacteria; kingdom Bacillati; phylum Bacillota; class Bacilli; order Caryophanales; family Alicyclobacillaceae; genus Alicyclobacillus; species Alicyclobacillus sp. SO9. The sequence goes on from NZ_CP066339.1 coordinate 1,951,199, forward strand.
GACTAAAAGGAAATGTCTGCAGATGCACGGGGTACATGAATATCATTTCTGCGATTCAGGATGCAGCTCGAAAAACAAAAGAAGAACAAACTCTTGTCGAAAAAATCTGAATATACAAATGACTAAATTTTCAATAAAAGGAGTTGAGTAGAGTTGGCTACGACGACTGATACCGCTGAGGCAAAACCGGTCGCCAAGCAGACTGCTGCACAGTGGCAAGGCAAGGATGTCCTGCGTAAAGAGGACGACCGATTGTTGCGTGGGTACGGAAGTTTTGCTGATGACGTAAAGCGTCATGGAACAGGGTACGTTCATCTCGTGCGCTCACCCTATGCGCACGCGTATATCAAGAGCATCAACCTTGAGACTGCCCAACAGATGCCGGGCGTATACGCGACGCTGACAGGGGCTGAAGTTGAAAAGCTGCAGCAGCCTTATATCCAACTGTCTCCGCCACCAGGCGGTCAGCTAAAAGACTACTGTATGGCAGTAAATAAGGTTACTTATGTCGGGGAACCAGTAGTGGCAATTGTTGCTGAGTCATCCGAGTTAGCACGTGATGCGGGGGATACGGTGATTGTGGACTACGAGGAGTTGCCAGCAGTCATTGACAGCGTTTATGCTGCGAGTCCTGAAAGTCCTACCCTTCATGAAGAGATGGAAGGAAATATCGCATGGCACGGTGTCTATGAATATGGAGAAATAGACAAAGCGTTGGAAGAGGCCGATTATGTTCTAGAAATAGATAAGCTTCATTTTCATCGTTTTACGAGTACACCTATTGAAGGCAACGCTGCCGTAGTTGAATACGACAGGGGCACCGGTGAATTTACATTCTATTGCAATAACCAGATGCCCCAGTTTGCAGCGATGTATATGTCTCCGGCATTGGGGGTGCCAATTGATAGACTGCACTTTGTCACCAAGGATATTGGTGGTGCATTTGGAAATAAGATAACCACGTATACCTATTTAACACTACTTGCATTGTTGGCGAAGCGAACGGGTCGTCCCGTAAAGTGGACCGAATGGCGCAGTGAGCACATTGCTGCTGGCGCTCATGGGAACGAACGGACATTTTTAGATGTTAAGGTTCCCGTAATGAAGGATGGACGTATTCTCGGATTCAAAGTGAAAGCGATTGACGATGCTGGCGCGTATACACGGTACGAACCGTTGGGTGCGGTTATTTGGTCTCAGGTGCTAACGGGTTGCTATGCGTTCAAACACGCATATGTGGATTTCATGCAGGTTGTGAGCAACAAATGTCCGCTTGGCCCTAACCGCGGTTATTCTCGCTTGCAACATCAGTGGTTAGTGGAACGGATTGTCGATATCACTGCTTCTCAACTTCAGTTAGACCCCGTTGAAGTTCGAAAAAAGAACTACATTAAGTCGGACCAGATGCCCTATGAAACACTGAACGGGTGTGTTTATGATTCTGGTGACTATGAACGTTGTCTTCAGTTAGCGTTGGACGGAATTCACTATGAAGAATGGTTGGCAAGAAAGAAGGAGTATGCACAAGACGGACAGCTCATTGGCGTCGGGATTGGTTCCACTCTGGATTCTGGCACCAACAATTTTGGTCAGGCGCGAATCATTAATCCCTATCTTCCTTTTTCAGGAAATGGGGAAACCTCAAACGTGAAACTTGATTTATATGGAGAGGTTGTTTGCGCGATTGGCTCTGTGCCGCAAGGTCAGGGGCATGAAACAACGGCCGCACAGGTTGTGGCGGATTTTCTTGGAATCAGTCCGGACGATGTATCAGTCAAGGTGGGTCATGACACCCGTCGAAATGTATATTCTGGATTTTCAGGCACTTACGCCAGTCAATACGCTGTCACTGGTCTCGGTGCCGTGCAAGGAGCGGCTGAGCGCTTGCGCGCTGAGATTTTGGAGTTAGCCGCACTGCGCTTGCATGTAACTGTGCATGACCTGGAGATTGCAGGTGGTAGTGTGTGGGTTGCTGCCAATCCAGAGCAAAAGCTTACATTTAACGATTTAGCGAATCTGGTCTATACCAATAATGGAGAACTCCCCAATGAAACCAATTTTACCTTGAACATTACGCACACCTACAAACCCGAATTCACACCTCCAGATACAGATAAGAAGTTTGGGAATCTGACCCTAACGTACGCGACGCAGATTCACGCCTGCGTTGTTTCCGTTGATATTGAAACAGGCCAGCCCACAATTTTAGACTATGTGGCCGTAGACGATTGCGGGAAGCGTATCAACCCCATGATTGTGGAGGGCCAGGTACACGGTGCTGCAGCACATGGAATTGGTGCCGTGTTGTATGAAAGCCTCACCTATGACAACGATGGACAGCTTCTGAATACAACATTCTACGACTACAACCCGATTACGGCGTTAGACTGTCCAGTCATTAAAACTGATTACATTGAATCCCCGTCCCCCTTTAGTCCCAACGGGGCAAAAGGTATGGGCGAGGGTGGCGGTGCACCCTTACATGCAGTCTGCAGTGCTTTACAAGACGCTCTCTCCGAAGTCAGTGACGGGATTGTCAGGGACTCTCATAATTCTCCTGAGGCCGTGTACGACTTACTAAACATGCACGACAAAAGTGCAAATGGGATTCGCGTGCTAAAGAACCACGAGAGCAGCAATGAATTGGGGGAGTAAAAATGGTAACGGGTCAATGGACACTCAGGGCGCCGAAACACAGTGTTTGGAAGCTGATAGTGAATCCGGAGCATCTCGTACAGAATATTCCAAATGTCGTTAGCAGCGACTTCGAATCTGACCGGATTTTTAGGTTTGTTGTGGACGTAGATACGGGACTTGGTTTTGCGCAGTATCGATTTAATACTGTTCTTGATGTCATTGAGCCTAGTGAGTCCCTTGTTGTGAGAGCCCGAGGATTTAGTTCACAAAATGTCGTGGAAATTGAAGCTAAGGTTACATTGACAGCCGTAGAAGAACAAGAAACCACAGTAGAATATGTGATTGCGACGAAAGCCCGAGGAGGATTGGCAAGCGTAGCACAGCGCACGGTGAGCGAGGTTGCCGTTCGACATGTGACTGCATGGTTGAAAGGTGCGCTAGAGGTCAGTTCTGGGTCACCCGTGTAGAGCTGGACACTGAAGTCCTGTCAATCAGTATAACGGAGGGATAAGGCATGACCGAAAAGCCGGACGTAGATTTAGATAACTTGGCACCAATAGGGTCAAAAATCTTGTTTGAAAATGATTTGGTTCGGATTTGGGAGGTTTATTTGGAACCTGGTGAACATCAGGGATTTCATCATCATACGAATCCGTATGTCGTAGTCGCTGTGGATGGCGGAGACAACAAGATTACATCTATCGATGGAACCGAGAGACTGACAGAGGAACCGCCGGGACACATAGTTTATCAGGATAGGGGACAGATTCACAACCTGCAGAACATCGGGGAAACACACTACCGTAACAGGCTTATCGAGATTAAAGTACCTACATCCAAAGGAGTTGAAGGTAATGGGAAAGGAGATTGATGAAGTACTAATCCACAGCGATGAAATGGGCTGGCGCGAAAAATCGATTCCAGGTCTATCCGAAAAAATGTTATGGAGGGATGAGGACACAGGAGCATCAATTGCCCTCATTAGATTTAAGAAGGGCGTTGGTATTCCTTCAAAACACGTTCACGCGTCAAACCAGTTTATGTATTTGTTATCGGGAGCCTACGCCTACACTGAAAGCGGAATTCTGTTGCAGCCAAACTCATTTTATTGGAATCCGAAGGGCAATGTGCATGGCCCCACTGAGGCTGTTGAAGACACGATATTCCTTGAAATATTTGACGGCCCGCATTATCCTCAGCGTCCCGATTTTTATACAGACGACAAGGACGCACGCTAAACGATAAATCTGAATCTGTAGGAGGATGAAGAATGGAAAAACGAGAGTTGGTAAGTGATCAACTAAATGCTCCACTAGGTGTGTTTTGTCAAGCCATTGAAGTTTCAAATGCACAAAAATTGGTCTTTGTTTCTGGATTAACGTCCAGAGCTCCTGATGGCTCCGTGATTGGTGAAGGTGATATCAAGTTACAGACTGAAACAATCCTGAAAAACATGCAAGCTGTGTTAGCTGAATCAGGAGGCACATTAAAGAACGTTGTGAAAGTAACTGCCTATATCCGAGATATGGAGATGTTTAAAGAAATTCATGAAGTTCGAGCACAGTATTTTGAGAAACCATATCCAGCTTCAACAATGGTGGAGGTGTCACGTCTAGTCGACCCCCGTCACGTCATTGAGATTGAAGCCATCGCCGTCATTGGTTGATATGAAAACAGCAACGGACAGGTTACAGTCTTCGTGGAACACATGGGATATGCATGCCCATGTGATTCCTGAAGAAGTTTTGGCCAGCACAGCCTTGCGCGAATTTAAGATGTCTATCGACGGCCAGGTTTTAAGCCTTCCGGGAGACCGGGTCATATATTCCAATCTATTGGATGGTAAATGGATAAGTTATCAGCGCGAGGGGCTAGCAGATAGACTTGTTGTATCCCTTCCCCCTGCGTTGCTGCGCTATGACCTACAGGGAGACATGGCGCGGCAGTGGACAGAACTTGTGAACGCTGGTGTTGAAAGAATTGCTCAGATATACAATGGATATTTAGCGCTCGCATATCTTCCAATGCATGAAGTTGAGTTAACGCTCTCGGAGATCGATAAACGCAGTCAGAGCCCTTGGGCAGGGTTCGTTATCGGAACTACAATCGGTGACAAGCACCTTGATGACTCAAAACTGGATGTTATTTTTGAAGCTTTGAACGAGAGACATTCTTTTCTATTTGTACATCCGTTGAAGAGCCAGGACAGGAGACTGGATAGATATTATCTACAAAATCTCTTGGGAAATCCCTATGAAACCGGGCTTTCTATGGCTTCTCTCATTTTATCCGGCAAGGTTAGCCGCTATCCGCAGATTCGATTTTGCTTTTCCCATGCCGGCGGCGTAACACCACAAATTTTGGGGCGTTGGCAGCAAGGATATGAAACCAGGAGACCGGGACTAGAGCGGTTGAGTGAGTCCCCGCAGCAAGCGGCAAAACGTCTGTACGTTGATACTGTGGCTCACAACGAACGCGCATTAGAGTTGGCTATTGAAGTCTTTGGTGAAGACCATATTCTCCCTGGGACAGACAGTCCATTTCCTATGGGGGAATCATTAGTGAAATCTTTACATGGACTCCCGGAACAGCAACGAGATACCATTCTGCTCAATAATTTCCCAAATTTATTGGTCTAGGTGCCAATGTGAACGATGGAGTGATGCGTTGTGAGATTCGTCTCTTATCAAAACGACTTAGGTGTACGTGTAGGCCTTGTAAGTAATGAGCAAGTACTTGATATAACTGATGATGTTGGCTCAATAATGGACCTTATCGAACAGCCGAAGTTGCTGCCCCAACTAAATGACCTTAAAGAGAACAGCTCTGATGCTGTTTGGGAATCGTTGAATGGATTAAAACTATTATGTCCAATTCATGAACCGCGGCGAAATATCTTTTGTGTCGGATGGAACTATATGGAGCATTACAACGAAGGTGTAGGCAAGAGGAAGGAGTTAGAAAGAGAACTCCCGACAGTTCCAACTTTTTTTACGAAAGCTACCTGTGCGGCGATAGGTCCTTATAGTGAAATTCCCTATGACCCTCGGATCAGCGATAACTATGATTACGAAGGTGAATTAGCAGTAGTGATAGGGAAAAGAGGAAGAAACATCGAGGAATCAGAGGCGATGACGTATGTATTTGGATACATGGTTGCGAATGACATATCTGCACGTGATCTGCAACGGTTGCATGGCGGACAGTGGTTTAAGGGAAAGGCTCTAGACTATACCGCACCTATGGGACCTGGGCTTATTACCGCTGACGAAATTCCAAACCCGCAACAGCTAGATATTCAACTGTATTTAAATGGGGAGTTAATGCAGTCTTCCAATACCCGGTACATGATTTTTTCAATACCTCGTCTGATTGCCGAGTTGTCCCGTGGGTTAACACTATTGCCGGGAGACATTCTTCTAACAGGTACCCCGGAAGGTGTGGGGTGGACGAGAACGCCACCAGTCTTCCTGAGAGACGGGGATGAAGTCAAGGTTACTGTTCAGAATGTTGGTACGATTATAAATAAAATGACCGTAGTCTCCGGTAGATAGGAGGTGACTCTTCGTGAATGTGAATTATGATTTATCAGATGAAGTATTGGTGATTACGGGAGGAGCAAGCGGTATAGGTGCAGGGCTCGCGCAGGCCTACGCCAAAGTCGGCGGAACTGCTGTGGTCTTGGATGTCAACAAGGACCTGCTTCGAGCCATTGGGCAGGTTGATACCGGTAGCGGAAGTATCCAGCCGATTTATTGCGACGTTGGGAATTCTGCGGAGGTCACCGATGTCTTTGCTTCTATCAAGACACAATATGGCCGCGTTGACGGTCTGGTGCTAAGTGCCGCGATTCAACCGCGATCAGAAGTGGAACATATGTCGGATGAGGAATGGCACCGTGTAATTGAAGTAAATCTAAATAGTGCTATGTATTGCAGCCGAGCAGTAGTCCCCGTAATGAAAGAACAAAGAAGCGGGTCCATCGTAACTTTCTCGTCAGGGTTAGCTTCACAAGGTTGGGCGACAGCCTCTGCATATGCCACTACGAAAGCTGGGCTCATTACATTTGCCCGCTCCTTGGCCCGTGAACTCCTGTCCCACAGGATTCGAGTAAATGCTTTAGCACCGGGGGTAACGGATAGTCCTCTGTTCACAGGCCCAAACACAGAGGAAGAACAAAGCTTTTTTCGTCAGAAAGTAGGTTCTGTAGGTACGGTAGAAGATGTAGTGAAGCTCCTTTTGTTTTTGGTGTCTGATGCATCTTCAAGTTTGACGGGTTCCTTAATTAATAGGGAATTCATATTTCCTGACAGTTAGGGAAAGGTGGAACAATGGCATGACAAACCGCAGACCGGTGATTATTGTTGGAGCTGGGCCAGTTGGCCTCACCACAGCCTTAGAATTTGCCAAGCTCAATATACCTTTTGTTGTGGTAGAAGAAGACGCAACGGTCTCGACGCTACCTAAGGCGGGAACGCTCATGCCGAGAACACTTGAGATATTCGACAATATTGGCGTGGTTACTCCTGTGTTGGAGGCGGGACTGCGTTTTGACGAAATTCATTTTGTTGAGAGAAGTTCAGATAAGGTACTGGTCCATGTAGATATGCATTTATTGCGAGACATTACCGCATTTCCGTTTGTTTTGAATCTACCGCAGCATGAGTTAGAGCCAATTCTTTTAGATGCGGTTTTAAAGTCTGGAATGGGTACGGTTTTATTCAATCATAAATTGGTTGATTTCTCACAAGATGCCTCAGGGTGTTACGTAACCGTTGAAACGGAGCACGGACAAAAAACGCTCGAAGGAGAGTATACAATTGGGTGCGATGGTAGTCACAGCGCCTTGAGAAAACTATTGGGTGTCAAAATGGAGGGGAAGACCTATCCTGAGCGTTTTATGGTCATAGACACTCAAGTTCCACTTGATCAAAGAGAAGGAAGGAAACTCACGTATTTATCGTATGTATTCGATCCGAACGAGTGGATCATCGCTGTTCGACAGCCAAAGTTTTGGAGATTTCTATTTCCGGTACAGGAGGGTGATCCAGACCCCAGCCAAGAAGAAATGGAACGAAAAATTAGAATTGCCGTCGGCAATTTACCAGTGGAATTAGTTGCATCTTCTGTCTATAAAGTGCACCATCGCTGTGCTAACCGTTTTCGGGTAGGAAGAGCGTTTTTAGTTGGGGATGCAGCCCATCTAATTACACCAGTTGGGGGTCTCGGATTAAATACCGGTATCTGTGATGCCGATAATCTCCCTTGGAAAATCAACATGGTCATGACAGGCTTGGCGTCATCAGACCTCTTAGATACGTATGAAGCTGAACGACAGCCCATAGCTCAGTTTAATGCCCAAAATTTAGCGGATCGGAATCGCCGCTATATCATGATGAAAAATCCTGTGAAGCGTTTGATTAGAAATGTCGCCCTACGCTATGTGGAGGGGTCGGAAAAACTGAAATGGCAGACCGCCGCCCAGGGCAGTCTTTTGGCTACAAGTTATAATCCTGTCAAACGAAAGCCAGGCGGTAAGATTTTGGAAGGCGACCGAATTCCTGACGGGCCTCTACTGGACCATAGCGGTGAGTACGTACGCTTATACAACTTAATTGAGAAGGATTTCATCGCATTGACTTTTGCTGATGCGCGTAACCGACCAGTACTGGACAATGACGTCGATGGATTTCGCGCATACCTCATCACTTCCCAAGATGCCACTCATGATACAGAACTGCGGAAAAGGTCTTTTCTGGACCTAGGGGGACGACTGAGGCAACGTCTCGGTGCCCAACCGGGAGAAGTGTATCTCGTTCGCCCGGACGGGTACGTTGCCAAAGTATTTGCGGGAAATCAAAAGACTGCGTTAGAGGTATTCTATGAAGTGCTAGGAGAGCCTGACGGCTGGCTAAAGCCAAACGTGAATTGGACGAAACCCGCCGATGAGAGGGACTTTGGTTAGATTATAGGTTGATGATAGGTGGTTTGATTAGGCATGAGCTGATTCCCTTAGCTTTCCAGTGAACAGCTCGAGACAAGGATTGACTTCCTTTCAGTAGTGAATATTGCGGCTTATAGTAAGGTATTTGGTGGCGACAGACACCAGCAGGGTGCCTGTCGCTCTAGACAAAGCCAGGGATGAAATTCTTTCTGTATATGGAGAAACAATGATCTGAAGGTAACCTGACGAAATGGTTGCCGGTTAAAGTTTTGTCCACTCCAAGACGGCGTCTAAGGCAGAATCGATGTCTGCTTCTTTTGAATAAAAGTGGGGTGCCAGTCGAATTACATCACCCCGAGCAGATGCAATAATGTTCTTGCGCATTAAAAACGTTTCCACATCATGTGAATCTGACACGCGAATAGCAGTACTTGCTCCTTTATGAGGAATCGTCTCAGGACTGGCCAGATTTAGTCCCCGCGCTTTTACACCGGCAACAGTGTGGGCGGATAATTCATCAATACGCTGTTCAATGCGCTTTAGACCGACTTCATAAATCAAGTCCATACCGCCGCGGGCGGCGAAGGCTGCTAGTACCGGTGGAGTACCTGTATTGAAGCGACGAGCACCTTCTCCATAGTCGAAATGGGTGCTGTCGAAGTAGAAGGGGTTCACCCGAGCAAACCAACCGGTCATCGTTGGTTCAAGCTGTTCTGCCACGCTTTTACGGACATAAATGAACGCTATGCCCGGAATTCCAAGCAAGTATTTTAGATTCCCTGTGACGAGAATATCAATATCTAGTTCCTTTACATTGATGTCACACGTGCCCATGGATTGGTACGCATCGACAAAAAGCAGCGAGTCATGGGCATGTGCAAACTTTGCAAGCTCCTTTAAGTTTTGTTTGGCGCCGTTGTAGTATGCTACATGATGTACCGATAGTAATGCAGTCGTGGGGCGCATTACAGATTCGAACAGAGCAGGAGTATAGAATCCATCATCACTGTTAACAAAGTCCAGGGCAATACGGTTTCGGTGTTGATGGGCATGCCACACATGTCCAACAGTTGGGAATTCCCCGACAGTAGTAATGACATGGTTTTTTTCATCGTGGGGCAATGTGCTTGCAATCATAGACGTGGCATCGGACACCGAATTTACCACGCCAATTTCTGATATGTCAGCGTGGATGAGGCGGGCAAATGATGCTTTAGCCCGCTCTACGCCCTCCATCCAAAAACTCCAGTCCATCCCGACTGTACGCCAGTTGTCGAGATATTCCTGCATCGCATTCATAACTGCAACGGACTGGGGTGCCTGAGAGCAGTTACCTAGGTGAACTTTCTCTTCAAGAATTGGGAATTGATTTCGGTATTCTTGCAGTTTCATAGAATGTTCCTCCTTAGTTTATGTCTGCTGATGTGTCGTTCGAAGCGGAGGGGGATTTCCTGCCCCACATAAAATAGTACACGATGCCACAGAGCAGGATAAACGGTGCACCGAAGTACCAGGCTGCTACCCAGTTCGAATCGGTTAGCATCGTTAGGAGAATAGCAATAAGCAGAACGGCTCCAACGATAGGGACCACAGGAAACAGGGGAGCCTTAAATGGCAGTTCCCAGTCTTTGGTGAGTGGACGGAAACGAAGGAAGGTGAGAAAAATCATGATCCATACAAAGATACCACCAAATATCGCAATGCCAAATAGGTCGTTAAACGCTTTTGGGGTCAGAACATTAAGGATAATCGCCACAAGTAAGCCGGCACTAGACAGCAGTAATGCCGGTATAGGTACTCCTGATTTATTGATATGCCCAAGTCTTTTAGGTGCGTAGCCTCCACGTGATAATGAAAAGATCATTCTGGTACACAAGTAGAGGTTCGTATTCATACTTGACAGAGCTGCAGTAAGTACGACAAAGTTCATAATGCCGGCTGCGGCAGGAATACCTATCTTTGCAAATACGAGCACAAATGGACTTTCAGTAATGAGTTTGGCACCCGTCTGAGTCCACGGGACGACGGCGAGCATCACGACTAAAGACAGCAGGTAGAACAATACGAGTCGTACAACCATCGCACGCATGGACCGCGGGATCGCTTTTGCTGGCTCCTTGGCTTCTCCTGACGTTACTGCTACGACTTCGACGCCGTAAAAGCTGAAGATAGCCATCAACACTGCCATCCAAACACCGTGGAACCCATTTGGCATGAACCCTTTGTGACTGGTAAAGTTAGAAAATCCAGTTGCTGCAGTTCCGATACCAAAGATTATCGCAAGACCGAGAACGATAAAGAGAACGATAGCGACAACCTTAATCATGGCAAACCAATACTCAAACCTTCCAAAATTACCTACAGACCTTGCGTTAACGTAGACCAGAGCCAACGAAAAGACGAGAATCCACAGCCATTTTGGAATACTAGGGAACCAGTAGTTCATGTAGAGTGCAACAGCCGTTGCTTCGCCGCCAATCGCGATGACTTGAGCCGCCCAGTAAGTGTAACGGACAACAAAACCAGCCCAGTTGCCGAGATACTTCTCTGCATAGACGCCAAAGGATCCTGCTGTAGGATGAGCAACCGCCATTTCTGAGAGACTCAGCATCATCAAAAAGGCAATCAATGCTGCAATCGCAAAGCTGATAATGACTGCAGGTCCAGCGTAACCAATGGCAATACCCGAGCCCATGAACAAACCAGTTCCGATGGCGCCACCGATTGCAATCATAGTCAATTGTCCGGTAGAAAGCTCACGCTTTAGCCCGCTTTCCCGCTGAAATATACTATCGTTTTCTGGATTCATAAATTCTGCACCTCATCTCTTCGTGTTTTTTTACATTAAACAAGTTTAAATTCAGAACAATTAGTCATTTTGACCGGGGGGATTTCGGTGTCCGATTATCATTTTTTACATAATTCCACATGGGTAGAGTCTGTTTCATTTGACTGGAAACCGTATCAGGCTTATGGTCACACGTTGAGCGTCGCCAAACATCAGTATGTCTTTCATGAGGGCGGTCCGGTCGAATATGTGTTTGTTGTTCACTCCGGACGAATTCGCCTGTGTCAGTTGAGTAGTACGGGTGAAGAGAAGACCATTCTTGTTGTTGGTTCCAACAATTTATTTGGAGAAGTCAGTGCTATGCAACAAGATGGCTATATCACATCAGCTGTTGCATCCTGTGACTCTCAATTATTACGGATTCCAGTACAGACTTTTCTATCACTGTTCAGAAGTAATTCAAATTTTTCTGAGTTCATTTGCCAAAGTATGAGTCATAAGTACAAAATACTCTCGTCCCAAGTAACAGCTATTTCATATACATCCGCACAGTATAGAGTTGCACAATACGTTCTCGAGTTAGCACAGAGTTACGGTGAGTCGTTTGAGACTGGTGTTCGAATTTCCATTTCCTTTACTCATCAAGAAATGGCCAACCTTGTTGGGACAACACGTGTGACAGTTGCGCAAATTTTTGGACGGCTGGAGGAACTACATATGTTGATCAAAGATGGTTCATACTTCTATATACCTTCCATTGAAAATTTTCGTCACCTCCTTGACAATCCTAAAGCTTCGCATTCTCACAGTAGCGTGATTAAGAGAGATGCGCTGTAAAGTGTTTTACATATCTCTGTTCATTTAGAATATATAAATAATTCAATTTTCTTACTATACTAACAGTTGAAAATGAAGCGTGTTACCGCTGTTGGAAAGAGATTTGCACTAATCTTAGCCGCGGCAAGGCAGGAGACAGCGTTACCTTTAAAAATCAAAAGAATAAAGTACTCCTTGAGGAATACGGTACAGAAGAGGAAGTCGTTACACAGCGACGTAACACATTTAACAGTGCATTAAATATAACGTCGCGAGAATTTAAACTCATTAGCATCGGAATTCACAAGCAAGTGTCTCATTTGCCTTATCGAGTAGGGGTTGTGGCTTTTTGTGGAACAATCCTGCTATTGGCGAAGTCATGTTTGGGGAAAACATCACGATTTGGAAGGCACAATCCACGAAGGAGCTGGACTACTGGATTACGGCGGGTGAGACTCCCGCTGAAATTTTGGAACAGTATACGGAGACCACCGGTAAGCCTCCGATGATCCCGATGGAACATACTTAGGGAAAAGAACAGGTGACCAGCCTCAATTTGACCCGGGTGTCATGACAGAAGGAGAAAATACATATCTGTACACAGGTTTTTGTGGAATTGGAGATGAAACGAGAAAGGGTCCGATGGCTACGGTACTAGGGCCAGATATGCTTAGTGTCGTAGAAGAACCGGTCTTCATTGCACCAAGTGAACCGTTCAGCAGGGGCAGTGGTTATGAAGGACACGAGTTTTTTGAGGCTCCTTCCATGAGAAAAAGAGGGGACACCTATTATTTCATCTATTCTTCAATTGCCATGCATGAACTCTGTTATGCGACCAGTCATCATCCGACAAAACACTTTGTTTATGGTGGTGTCATTGTAAGTAATAGCGATGTTCAGATTGAAACTTATAAACCAGCCGCGAAACCTATGTATTATGGCGGCAACAATCACGGCAGCATCGTTGAAATTGACGGTGCATGGTACATTTTTTACCATAGGCACACCAATGGGACAAATTTTAGTCGGCAGGGCTGTACTGAACGAATTGAATTCCAGAATGACGGAACCATTCCTCAGGTAGAGATGACATCCTGCGGGTTAAACGAAGGACCACTCGTCGGATCCGGAGAATACCCCGCATATTTAGCATGTAATCTATTCTGTGAGCATGAGGAACTGTATACGGGGACTCACGGGGCGTGGATGGACGGACGATTTCCAAAGATAACTCAGGATGGAAGAGACGGAGATAAAGAGCCAGGCTATATCGCTAATATGAGAGATACTGCGACGGCCGGATTCAAATACTTCAATTGCAATGGGGTTCAGAGAGTCACAATTAGGGTGCGAGGCTATTGCCGCGGGTCTTTCCAAATCAAAACATCATGGAATGGTTCCGTCTTAGGTGAGATACCGGTGGACTTTACGAATGTATGGAAAGCCTATTCTGCGACTATCGCGATTCCAGATGGTATACAGGCACTGTATTTTACATATGCAGGAGTGGGTAATGCCAGTCTGCAATCCTTTTCATTAGAGTAGCCCATCATCTCACTTTAGTATGTTGTGTCCCACAAGCGTTTCTGGCACTGCAATTACAGTTTGGGGCGTCCAATAATCGTAAGGGAACCAAACATTGGTTACTGTTCGACGAACCAGTAATAATGAGGTCCTCAGACGCAGCACGCCGGTCAGCCTTACAAAAGATGAGGTTTCGGACAAATTAAATGACAAACGAGGGCGAAGCGCACAACGAATGTCAAGTTGTGCGCTCTATTGTCTTACAAAATCATGTTTGCTTTGACTTCCAGTAATATTTTAACGTGTCACGTCGTCAACTAATCAGGATGTCTCAAGAGTGCTAGGGGTGTGAGTTTGGATAGAAACAAAGCGATAGAGGAATGGTTTCATCAATTTGCAACTGACATTTATCGTTTTCTTATTTATTTCACGGGGGAAGTTGAAAACGCCGAAGACCTGCTGCAGGAGACTTTTACACGAGCTTATGATAAATTCTATCAGTTTCGACATGACAGTTCCCCAAAGACTTGGCTATTGCAAATTGCTCGCAATTTGGCAATTGATGATGTCAGAAAGTCTGAGCGGAATATGGCTATGGATAAGGAATTTATTGTTCCGGACTTGGTAACTCATGACAAGGGCCCAGAAGAAGCGACTGTTGTGATAGAAACGACTCGATGGGTCTTAAACGCACTCAGTGAAATGAACCCCGACTTTTCTAAAGTCTTGTTAGTGCGAGGAATTCAAGATTTATCGTCAAAGGACAGCGCGAAGATACTTGGATGGTCTGTCGTAAAAGTCAACGTGACTTATCACCGTGCTTTAAAGGCAGCGCAAAAGATATTTTCTCATAGCGAACGACAAGATGAGAAAGCGGGTGTGAATTCATGAGAGACGTTCCAAAGAAAGTTCAGCAGTTTTATGAATATGCAAACCAACTGGAAGTGCCGCAAGACGTAAAAGAGAAACTTCAACGTCATGTAGATTCTTTAACAGAGAATAAGTTTGGGCCAGAGAAAAAATCTGTGCAACCGCGACGACGGCGACGACGCTATGCTAGAGGTTTACTCGTAGGGGCAGTGGCGGTTTTCGCGTTTGTCGGTGTTGTCTCAGTCATTTTGCGGTCGGATAATGAGAAGCAAAATACCGTAGCGAATAAGCCTCCGCAGACATATGATTACAAATCTCTTTTAGGGTTCAATCCTACGGTTTTGGCACATGTGCCGTCAGGATATAAGTTGACGAAAGCCTCAATTTTTGTAACGAAGGGCGTGGAGAAAGACATTGTTCATTCACCCAACGAGCAGAATTTGGATTTTACCGCTCGTTATACTTCAAACTCGGGGAACATTACGTTTTATGAATACAAAGCGCCCAACTGGCCGAAACCCAGTGTTGCAAACGGATATCACAAAATCACTGTAAATGGGAAACAAGATTGGATAAAGGAAAAGAATCTCATCAACTCTACCACTAAGCGAATTGTTCTCTTTCAAAACGGGCTCTATTATTCAGCTGACGCGTTCAATTTCACTCAAAAGCAGTATCTGCAATTTTTTCAGGATTTGACTGTCCCGTACAAGAAAAAACCGAACCAAGTCGTTCAACGATTTTGGGGTATCAATATCATCAAGAATAATCTTCCCTTTCATGCACAGCTGCCGCCTGTTCCGAAGGGATATAAAGTGACGCAGGCAGTAGGATACATTTCTAAGGGTGTCACTAAAAGTGAAGAAAAATTGGGTTACCCGCCCGATGGAACGCGAATGATAGTTAGGTATGATGACAGTAGACAACACAGATCCGTCATACTTTCAGAGTATCTGGGATCTAAAAGTTCTGTACCAAGTGGAAAAAAGGTGAAGATTGGTTCCATCACAGGCAGTTACGTAAAAGCTCCTTCAGGTTCGTCCGCGATGGGGTCAAGCTCATCTGCCTTAGCTTGGTACAACTCTTCTACCCGCGTTGTCACGGCGCTTGAGGGATACCCGGATCTCAGTAAGAGGACGTTGCTCAAGATTGCGAATGGAATCATCGCTGACCACACAAAGGGGTGACACAATACGTCACCCCTCTGATAAGATGTCTATTCTGCGACTCGCTATAAGTAGCCAATGTGTTATAAATTTGGACTGGATTTTCCCAGTGGATGTGTCTCGGTAACTTCTGTCATACCGATATTACCGAAGCGGCGACATTGATTACAGATTGTCCCGCTATTTGATTTTGTAGGATGACTGCCAGTACTGATGCCCCGAAGGCGCCGCCGATTTGCTGCAGAATTCGCGTTGCGCTGCTGGCATGGGGAATCTGTTCTTTACTTAATCCGGTGTACGCTGCTGCCATGACGGGAAGCAGGACGCCGCCAAGTCCCGGACCGCGGACAACGAGGGCAACCGCCAGGAGCACCTCGTTGATGTGAGGGCCGCAGAGGGCAAAGGGCAGTGTCCCGAGCAGGGTGAGGAGGGTTCCAGTGAGGACGACCCACCGTGATCCGATGGTGTCTGTAAGCCTTCCTGCCAAGGAACGGGTCAGGAGCATGCCGACGCCTTGGGGAATCAATAACAATCCGGAAGCGAGCACGCTGTCTCCGCGAACCTGCTGATAATACAGTGGGAGTAATAACATGCCGCCATAGGAAGACAGCCCTGCTAGAAACAAGAGGCCAGAGGATGCGGTAAAGGGGAGGCTCTTAAAAATCCGGATATCTATGACTGGATGATGAGCTTTTCTTAAAACATAGAGACAGAAGACCGTGAGCAGGAAGAGTCCAATAACCATCGGGACGATGACGGAACTGTGAAAGAACCCGTGATTTGAACTGACCTTCGTAAGCCCGTAGACCATCAGCACGATGGCCGGGGATAGCAGGGTTAAACCAACGAGATCGAGCTTTTGTGACGGGTTTGGGGCACCGTCTTTTGGCAAACCCCACACGGCCAGGATGACGGCAACGAAACAGATGGGGATATTGACATAGAAGATCCAGCGCCATTGAAGATAATTCAGAATCACGCCGCCTAACACGGGGCCAAGAATCGGGCCAGGGTCTGCAAATGGCCATCTCATTGCGTAGTCGCTATGGAGATGCCTGGAGGGCATGGCATATGGATGCACATATATATGAGTTGGCATGTGACGAGAACCAACCTAAGATTGTTGATGAGGAACTACATATCTTAGAAAACCTTGAAGCAGATTGGGATGACAACTGATTCCTAGCATGATTCGTCTTCGCCGGAAGGTATTCCAGGAACACATTCTGTCAACGTTATTGAGTGATTTTAACCAGGACCGTTAGCCAGCAATCTGACTGTGCGATTGCCTATGTCCCATAATATGACGGTGTCTGGATGAAGAGACCGTCGATAAAGTAGGTATTGCTGTGATTTTTTAAGGAGGGTGTGCCGGACGGTTTTAGACAAAGGCGCGTTTCAAAGGGTGATTGAAATCATAGAATGCCCAAGAAGTCTATTCTTGAATTGCCATGCATGAACTCTGTTATGCTGCCAGTCATCACCCGACAACACACTTTGTTTATGGCGGTGTCATTGTAACTACTAGCGATGTTCAGATCGATACTTATAAACCAGCCGCGAAATCTACGTATTATGGCGGCAACAATCATGGATGTCAGAAAATACGTCTGCTTTAGTGTGGTACAGCCCTTCTACTCATGTCGTTACGGCACTTAGTGGCTATCCAGGTGTCACTAAGAATCCGCTGTTCGGGTTTGCAAATGCAGTGATCAGCGACTACACGAAGGGGTGATTCGATATGTATCGCCTCTTTCTCATTAGTGTGTATTGGGTCCTATTCAGATTTGGGGCTGTAGATCTTTGCTAGGTTACCGCCACAATTACGAAAATTGATTGATTCTCCCATTCTTGGAGAGCGCCTGGAACCCCTGCATCTGAACTGTACACCTCTCTAAGTCATTAGAGATTCTTCTGCCTCTTACTGAAAGTAGCTCATACATTTCAAACCAAAAGTCTGAATCAAAAGAAAGTTGCGTAAGTATTGTTGACAGCGTTATCATTACCACATATACTTTCTGTTATAAAGAAAGTAAGTTGGTGTTGGTTTGAGATATCGACCGGCTATGTTGAAAAAAATGAATGAATCCAGAATTTTGAACGTCGTAAGAATGCGGGGGGGAATGTCACGAACAGAAATATCAAAAGAACTTGATATTGGATTGCCGACGACCATGAGGATTGTTGATGCGCTTGTTGAGAGAAGATTTCTGAGTGATGTGGGTGTCGGAAATTCGACTGGGGGGAGACCTCCTACAATTGTCGATATTGACCGGAGTTCACTGAAGGTAGTAGGCATCGAGATTGGCAGAAGGACAACCCGGGCTGTATTAACCAATCTCTTAGGGAAAGCTGTCTATGGGCAGACTACAGACATCCGAAGGGTCGACACCCCGGAGAAATTGCTGTCTTTTACTTCGGACTTCCTTTCTGCGGCGGCAGTACCAAAGACGGACATTTTGGGCATTGGGATTGCTGCGCCTGGCCCACTGGATCCGAAACAAGGTAGAATTCTACAGCCTTATAAATTCCCCGTCGCCTTGCAAAATGTGCCGCTTGCCGATGTTGTGAGTAAGCACTTTCAACTGCGTTGCTGCTTGACGAACAACGCTGACGCTGCTGCTTTGTCTGAGGTGTGGTCCCATACGGCAGACTCGCCAGATAGTCTCATATTTGTTTTGGGAGAGCTTGGATTTGGAATGGGTACCGTACTCCACGGGCAAGTCTGGAATGGACACTCTAATGTTTCGGGAGAACTCTCCCACATTGTAGTGAACCGCCACGGCAGGAAATGTTCCTGCGGCAAGGTAGGCTGTGTAGATGCTTACAGTTCACTTTCCGTCATGGAGCAGCGCGTATCAGAAAAATTGCAGGAAGATATACCCTTTGAAGAGATTATCTCGAGGGCAGAGAGAGGAGCAGATCCGGAGGGTTCTGTAGTCAGAGAAGCTTTGGAGGTATTGGAAACCGGTATTTTAAATGCGGCCGCCGTGGTTGATCCGCAGTCGATAGTACTGGGCGGTAAGTTTTGGATAGACATCGAACAGTACGCACCTGGTTTATTCAGCGGGACAGTAAACGCGTTGAGTGAATGGGCCGGAGCATCAGTTTCGATGACCAGAAGAGGTATTCAGGCCGTGTCCCTTGGTGCAGCTACTTTAGTCTTGCAAGATGTTTATGATCATACCAACGCGGTGAAATAGGCGTGGCGCTGAAATGAATTGACTGAAATGAATTGGTTGAAATGAATTGTGGGTAAAGGATTAAACTGGCATCTTTGAATCTACATCTTGACTCTTTGATGGAAGCATAAGGGGGAAACGATGAAGATGAAAGTGAGAAACAAGGTTGCTGTTTTGTTCGTACCGATTGTGAGTACTGCGGTGTTAGCCGGCTGTAGTGCGGGGGCATCATCGACAGGAAATGCAGGTAGCAATACCTCTGGTTCTGGCGGTGGTTCGGGGGGCACGATAACCTACTGGGCCTCTCAGGAAGGCGGTTCCATTCCACTTGAGAAGAAGGTGCTGCAAAAAGTCACCGCTAATTTTCAGAAGCAAAGTGGGATAAAGGTTGATTTCCAAATCATAACCTGGGCCAACCTCTGGAATAAGACGTTGACTGCCATCACGAGTGGCAATGGCCCGGATGTCATTGATTTAGGGAACACTTGGGCATCAACTTTTGCGGGAACGGGCGGTTTCGTTCCGCTGTCGGCAAGCAAGATGCAAGAAATTGGAGGAAAATCCAAATTTCTGTCTTCGGCGATGCAAATGACTGGGGTACCGGGGCAGCCGCCAATTGCGGTGCCGTACATGTCTGAAGCCTACAGTCTCTTCTATAATAAGCAGATGTTTAAGAAGGCTGGAATTACAACGCCTCCGCAAACCTGGACACAGTTTGTGAAAGATGGAAAGAAGTTGAATGGAAACGGTGTTTACGGTATGGGGACAGACGGATCGGAAGTAAACGATAATTTTCACTTGTTCTGGATCTTACTCAGACAGCACGGAGGAAAGATTGTAGAGAATGGTAAAGCAGCGCTAAATAGTGCGAAGGCTCAGAAATCTACTCAATTCTTTACTCAACTGATGACAAAATATAAGGTCATGGATCCCGATTCTGCAGCATGGAATGGCAGCCAAATGGTGTCGAACTTTGCGAACGGGAAGATTGCCATGATGTTCGCCCAAGGCAGTGATATTCCTCAAGTCGAAGCGGATGGTATGAAAAAGTCACAGTTTGGCATTGCGACTGTACCTTTGGTGTCTTACGGTCAAACAACGGCTCCGTCTCAAGATAAAATCGCGAGCTTCATCGCCGGTATTGACTTGGGTATTTTAAAGTCTTCAAAGCACCAGTCCGCTGATTTGAAATTCCTGAAATTCATGACGAGTAAACAGACTCAAATTACGTTAAATAAGGCGTACGGCACACTGCCTCCGGTCAAATCGGCAGAGTCTAATTCGGCCTTTCAAACGCCGGCAAACAAGGTGTACTTAAAGACCTTGAAGGACTATGCAGCACCAACTCCCCGGATTAAGAACGAGGGGCAAATGGAGCAGTCCGTAGGAACTCATATGAAGACAATTCTTGCGGCTGCGGCACAGAATAAGCTCACGAGTCAAACCATCGCAGCGCAGTTGAAAAAAGCGAATGCGGAGGTTCAATCGATTCTCGGAAAATAAGAATTCTGGTGTAACGTCTCGTACCTCCAGTACAGCACGTCTGAGCTTCGTGTATGTGGCCAGTGCGGTTCATCTAGTCACATACACGGGCCTATATTTGGAGTGATATTCTCAGGTGAAAACATCGTTACGAACGAGAAGTCTTAAATGAAAGGAGATGGGTAAAATCGCGAGGGGTAATAAGAAAAATACAAATCGGGTAGTTATTTGGTTCATTTTACCCACTATCTTCTTTGAACTGTTGATTCACGTTATACCTATGCTAATTGGGGTCTATATTAGCTTTACTCATTTGACATCACTTACCTTGCTTCACTGGCTTCGAGCTCCTTTTATTGGCTTTGGGAACTATCAGACAGGATTAAGTCCGACCAGCCCCATAGGCGCAACATTTTATTCTTCGTTATTGGTCAGTTTGTCGTATTCGATTCTGACGGTTTTGGCATCAGCCATCATTGGAGTGGGGGGCGCTCTTCTAGTCAACCCGCCGTTTCGCGGTAGAGCAATTTTTCGGGCGCTGTTTTTAATCCCGTATGCTGTCCCTGCCATCGTAGTCGGGATTATCTGGCGTTTCATATTTTCTCGGCAATTCGGATTGGCAAACGGACTTCTTGTGAACATATTTCACATTTTGGGACAACGTCCTTTTTGGTTGATTGGGCCGCACGCATTTGTTGCAATGCTTGTCGCCAACGTATGGAAAACATGGCCTTTCATTTTCCTTGTGTCGCTGGCGGGGTTGCAAACCATTTCCCAGGACTATCTCGAAGCTGCGGAAATAGACGGGGCGGGTGCTTGGCGGCAATTCTCGGCAATTGTACTCCCTGGAATACGTCCTGTTCTCTCCATTGGGGTATTGCTAAGTTTTTTGTGGACCTTCAATGATTTTACAATTCCCTATTCTATGATGGGGTCAAGTCCGCCTACAAGTGCAAATGTACTGCCCCTATCCGTGTACAGTAATGCCTTTCAAAACTGGAATTTCGGCACAGGCGCAGCCATGTCTGTATTGATGATATTGATTTTGGGCCTTATTGCCGTCCTGTTTGATAGACTCTTTAAAGTCGGAAGGAGCGCATAGCCATGAGGCAAAGGTCGACTCGTAAATCCGTGGTACGCTATGTACTGCTGGGTGTCTATACGCTGTTTGTGGTACTTCCATTATATGAAATGCTTGCTGCATCGTTGGAGCCTCTGAAGTACATTATTTCTCCGGCTTTCCATTTCTGGCCAAAGCATGTGAACGTATCAGCCTACTTTCATATGTGGAAGACCATTCCTTTAGCCAGGTATTTTATGAATAGTATCGTTGTTTCAGGTGTTGCAACCCTTCTATCCATTCTCATCGCTCTGTTTGCGTCCTACGCATTCAGCCGGTTTGAATTTAGAGGGAAAACGTCCTTTGGGTGGGTCCTGCTGGCGACTCAGATGTTCCCAGGCATTCTCTTCTTACTGCCTATCTATGTCATGTTCATCTACATTCAATCTCACACGGGTATTCATTTCACTGGAACCTACCAAGGTTTGATTATTACCTATATGACTTTTGCCCTGCCCTTTTCGGTGTGGATGCTGAAGGGCTACTTTGAGGGGATTCCAAAGTCTTTGGACGAGGCTGCCAAAATTGATGGGTCATCGCACCTTCGCATTATCTTTCAAATTCTTTTTCCTCTGGCTCTTCCGGGGATTATAGCAACAGCGGTATTTGCTTTCATCACTGCTTGGAATGAACTCTTATTTGCCACAGTCCTGACGTCGTCGGCTACAAAAACCATTACAATTGGGTTGGAGAGCTATGCGAGTCGAAGTGTGATTCACTGGGGACAACTGATGGCAGCCTCCTTGACTGTAACGATACCCATCGTTGTTGCTTTCTTACTGGTGCAAAAGTATTTCTTGTACGGTTTTGCTGGCAGTGTTAAGGAATAAGTGCGGAGTGGGTGTACTCTAGCATACTAATGTGCCAAAGTAGAGAGCAGAATCATTTTGACAAAGGAGAATGTTTTATGGCAAAACTCGGTCTTCAATTATACACGTTGAGAGACATGATGGAGCAAGATTTCACAGGCGTCTTAAAAAAAGTGTCAGACATCGGATACCAAGGTGTGGAGTTTGCTGGATATGGCGGATTGTCTGCCACGGAACTTCGTAAGGTCATTGATGACCTTGGACTTGAGGGCGTTTCCAGTCATGTGCAACTTCATGAATTGGAAAACAACCTAGACAAGGTCCTGGAGGATGCGCAGGAACTAGGGCTGAGTTATATTGTCTGTCCTGTACTTCCGGAAACTATGAGGGAAGGGGCCGACAACTACCGAAAGTTGGCTGGTCTGTTTGAACAGGTGGGTGACAAAGCCGCACGGGTTGGCATCAAATTTGCATACCACAATCATGCATTTGAGTTTACCGAGTTAGATGGGCAGTTTGCCCTCGATGCGTTGTACGCATGGACTGACCCCAAACTGGTGCAAGCAGAACTGGACATCTATTGGATTGAATATGCCGGACAAAGCGCAGCGCAGTACATCAAGCGCTATGCAGAGCGGACGGAGTTGCTTCATGTAAAAGATATGACTAACGACGATGAAAGGTTTTTTGCGGAAGTAGGCACAGGTCAGCTAGATATTCCAAGTATTCTGAGTGCGGCACAGGCAGCGAAGGTTGAGTGGTATTTGGTAGAGCAGGATATCTCGCGACGCGATCCGCTGGAGAGCATTCAGATAAGCTATCGCTACTTGACTGGCATGGGTCAGTAAAGGACACGCTCGGGAACGACCACACAACAGAATTGAGGGATAGTTATGAGTCGTGACATAAAAATAGGATTGATTGGTGCGGGGAACATCGGGAGTGTACACTTAGACGTCTTTCAACACGTGGATGGTGCATCGATTGCTGCGATTACGGATGCCTATTTGCCTCTGGCAGAACAAAGAGGAGCCGAATACCAACTGCGGGTTCATCAAAGTGTAGAAGGTCTGCTCAATGACGAGTCATTGGATGCGGTCATCATTGGCGTACCGAACAAGTTTCATGCACCCTTGGCTGTTCAGGCGTT
Organism: Alicyclobacillus sp. SO9; assembly: GCF_016406125.1. Classification (NCBI taxonomy): domain Bacteria; kingdom Bacillati; phylum Bacillota; class Bacilli; order Caryophanales; family Alicyclobacillaceae; genus Alicyclobacillus; species Alicyclobacillus sp. SO9. Next base: position 1,974,687 of record NZ_CP066339.1, read on the forward strand.
ACAGGCAGGGAAGCATGTTCTGTTGGAAAAGCCAATGGGTCTCAACGCCGAAGCAGCAAAAGAGATTGTGCGGGCTGAGCGTACATCCGGCAAGGTGCTCATGATTGCCCACCAGATGCGTTGGCAGTCCAATTCCATCGAAGTAAAAAAGCAGATTGAAAAAGGTGCTCTGGGCCACATTTACAGCGCAAAAACGGGCTGGTTTCGCAGAAAGGGAATTCCCGGTTGGGGGACGTGGTTTACTCAGAAGAATGAATCGGGCGGCGGACCTTTGATTGATATCGGGGTACATATGTTGGACCTGGCTCTCTACTTGATGGGCAATCCGAAGCCTGTATCGGTCTTCGGGTCTACCTATGCGGAATTTGGTCCAAAGAAAAAGGGGATAGGGACCTGGGGCACACCAAACTGGGATGGTATTTTTGATGTGGAAGACTTGGCCACGGCACTCATCAAAATGGAAGACGGCAGCAGCTTGACTCTGGATGTCAGTTGGGCTGTACACATGGACACCAGCAACGAGCCTTTTGTTCACTTAATGGGCTCAGAGGGCGGTGCATCCATTCAGGGGAACTCTGCTAAGCTGCTAACGGAACTATACGATAGAGCGGTAGATATTCCCGTTGCTGAACCGAAAGACGATGAAGGAGAGCGGGTTCGCTTAAGTCGTCACTTCGTGGAATGCGTTAGAAACGGCACGCCGCCCATTACGTCCGCGATGACGGGGTTGGCGAATAACCTGGTCTTGGACGCAATTTTTGAATCGTCCGAAACTGGATTGGAAGTCGTATTGGACTGGGAGCTCTAAAATACTCCATGAGAATGCGGGGGGATTTGCAATGATGAAGGGACTTACCAGAGCAGGTGTTGGGGATGTCGGTTCCATTGAAAAATTCATCGAGGAGGCGTCAGAATACGGATTTTCATCTGTTGATGTGAGCGGGAGTGAAATTGAGGAACTCATCAATTCTTTGGGTGCAGCCGGGGCAAAGAAACTTCTCAATGACAAGCATATGGAAATTGGTTCGCTGTCGCTTCCGGTTGAATGGAGAGCGGACGAAGAGACTTTTCGCAACCAATTCAGTTCGCTCGGTGTGATTGCGCAACAGGCTTCAGCTCTAGGGTGCACGGCGTGTTGTACCTATGTTCTACCTTCGACAGATGATAATGCTGCGTCTTTTATGGCTGCAGCAACACGACGGCTGCGGTTGTGTGCACAGGTCCTAGGCATTTACGGGATACGCCTGGGGCTGGAGTTTGTGGGTCCTCATCACCTTCGGACCCAGTGGAAGCATCCATTCATTTGGGACATGGCCAGTACGCTGGAATGGATTGATACGATTCACGAACCCAACGTGGGTCTGCTCCTTGATGCGTATCACTGGTACACCAGCGAGTCGGATGTCAGTGAGATTTTACAACTCAATGCTGCGCAGGTTGTACATGTTCATGTGAATGACGCCCCTCCGATTCCCGTTGCTGAGGTCTTAGACAACAATCGCCTTTATCCTGGTGAGGGTGTCATTCCATTAGTAGATTTTCTGCAGGCACTACAGCGCATTGGCTACAGGGGTGCCGTTGCCCAGGAAGTGCTTACGCCAAAACCGCCGGAATACGAAGCTGCAGTGCTGCTGGAGAAGTCTCGGGAACAAATGACGCATTTGTTCAGCCGTGCGGGATTGTAAAGGAAATGATGTTGTGGAACAAGGGCTCTATGAACAACTGATGAACCGCATGATGCACAGACAATTGAACAGTCTGTCGCCGGCGGAATTTGATATTGGCAAAGACCGCCTGGATGCGGAAGAAGCGAAAAAGTATCTTTCCAGCTACATTGCTTCCGTTACGCGAAAGGTCTACGCTCTTAAGCATTGACTCCAGACTGCTGCTGAAGTTCCTGATTCGCTATATCGAAGAAGGCCGCCAACCGCAGACCTCTGAGGAACAGTTGATGCAAAACATGTTTTATTACACGTTCTATCGCTCCGTTCCTGAGGCAGTGGGCTTCACAAGCATCCAGGAGGCTGTGGAATTTATTCTGGCATCTAAGGAGTTTCGTAGTGAACTCCTTGCTATCCTGAAGTATAACGACAGTCATCTCAGTTTCGTTGCGAAGAGAAACGAATTTCCATTTCCGTGTCCGCTGGAATTGCACTGCAGGTATTCGGTAGACCAAGTGTTAGCTGGCATGGGATTCTGGGATGGGAACAAGGCACGTCCGTTTCGGGAGGGCGTACTCTATCTGGAGAATAGGGATACAGACATCTTCTTTATCACGCTGAATAAATCGGAAAAGGATTTCTCCCCATCCACACTCTACGAAGACTACGCAATAAACGAACGACTGTTCCATTTGCAAACACAGGCGCGGACATCTGCCGCCTCGCCTACGGCACAGCGGTATATCCATCATCATGAGAGAGGCAGTCACATCGCGCTCTTTGTGAGAGAATTCAAGAAAGAAAGCGGTGTGACTTCACCCTACACATTTCTCGGTGAGGCGGACTATGTTCGGCACGAGGGAAGCAAACCGGTCAGCTTTGTGTGGCGTCTGAGAGAAGAGATGCCGGCGGCCTTGGTGCCCGCAGCAAACAAGGGCATTGTCTAGCTGTACATGGGAACCATCAAGAGGAGGTAGGACTGGTGACTGTCTACAATAAACTGGCACGTGACAAAGTCCCCGAAATCATCGGTCAGGACGGAAAAGCGCTATTGTCGAGGATGCTTGACTACAATAAGTACGTCGAGGCGCAGCAAGGGAATGAGTGATATCAAAATCATCACGAGCAACCTGGCGAACGAGATTATACCCGCCCTATCCGCCTCCAATTCCGTCTACATGGTGGTTTCCTTTGCCATGGCATCCGGCGTCAGAATGCTGATGCCGTCCTTGCGTTCTGCCGCGACGCGTGGGGCAGATGTAAAAATTCTCACGGGTGACTATCTCTACGTGACTGAACCAGCAGCGCTGTCGATGTTACTTCATCTCGGAGATTCAATTGAAATTCGTCTATGGCACAGCCACGGCAGAGCCTTTCACCCCAAGGCCTACCTCATCGGTGTGGGCAGTGAGGAGACCACGGTGATTGTGGGGTCTTCAAATTTATCGAAATCAGCGCTAACCACAGGCGTTGAATGGAATCTTGCTCTCAGTTCAAAAGCGGCTCCCGACACCGTGGAGCAAGCCTACCAGGAATTTATGCGATTGTTCTATCACGAACAGACAGTACCCGTCAATCAGCAGACGATGCGCGAGTATGAGATAGAGTACAGTAAATACTATGCACGCCCCAACACAGGTGAAAATCCGTGGACCGATCCCGAAGAGAAGGTATCTGATGGAGTCCAGACCGCAGGACCCGACATGGTTCACGAAACACCGTCTGCGTATACCTCAATCACCGCCAATACGGCTCAAGTCGACGCGTTGGACGAGATCCACAGGCTAATTGACGACGGTTATGACAGAGCCATGGTGGTCATGGCGACGGGGCTTGGCAAGACCTATCTTGCAGCATTTCTGGCACAAGAGTATAAACGTGTTTTGTTCATTGCTCATCGGGAAGAATTGCTGCTCCAAGCCGAGCGATCCTTTAGAAGTGTGCTCCCCAACCGAAGCATGGGGATATTCAATGGTGTACAAAAGGACGCTGACGCAGACTGTGTATTCGCCTCGATTTTTACGTTGGCCATGGCCCGGCACCGTCAACGCTTTCGACCTGACGACTTCGACTTAATCGTTGTCGACGAGTTTCACCATGCTGCCGCCAAGTCATACCAAACTCTATTAAACTTCTTTCAACCGGCTTTCCTGCTAGGTTTAACGGCAACGCCCGACAGGGCCGATGGGAAGGATATTTATGCGCTGTGTGACGGAAACGTTGCCTACCAGATGGGCTTTATTGAGGCCATCCAGAACGGTTGGCTGTCTCCCTTTCAGTATTTCGGTGTCTATGATGAATCGGACTATTCTAAAGTGACGTGGCTTGGTACCCGCTATGATGAGGAGGAACTGGCTGCCATCCAATTGCGTGACAACGCAGCAAAAGCGGTTTATGGTGCCTGGGCACAACACAGGCAAACGCGGACCCTTGCGTTTTGTTCATCGATTCGGCAGGCCAATTTGCTCGCTTCGCACTTTACCAAACGGGGTGTTCGCAGCCTCAGCTTACATTCACACACAAGTGGCGTGTCGCGCCAGCAGGCAACCCAAAGTCTTGCTGCAGGAGAAATCGAGATTGTTTTCACCGTCGATCTCTTTAACGAAGGTGTGGACATTCCGAAAGTTGACACGTTGTTGTTTGTCAGACCGACGGAGTCACTGACTGTGTTCACTCAGCAAATTGGCCGCGGACTGCGGCTGCATCGGGACAAGTCTCACTGCACCATTATCGATTTAATTGGGAACTACAGAAATGCAGACGTAAAGCTGGGGGTCTTCCAGGAAGTCAATGCTTGGACTGATGCAGACCGCAAAAGTGTCCTTTCGATTCCGGTGCCACCGAGGAATTGTGAGTTTCACCTCGACCCTCAAGTGATTGACCTTATCAGGGAAATGAGTGGGAAACGCCGTCCACGCAAGGAACGTCTCTTTGGAAACTATCGAGAGGTGAAACGTGTCTTAGGCCACAGACCGTCATACCTTGAACTCCACTTACACGGCAGTTCGGATGTGAAGGCGTACAGACAAGAGTTCGGTAGTTATGTCGGGTTTTTGGAGTGGGCCGATGAACTCTCAGACGACGAACAGACCGTATTTCAAGACTATCAGCCCTGGCTCAGAGAAGTGGAGAGCACGGTCATGACAAAGAGCTATAAGATGATTGTTCTGCTAGCAATGCTGCATAGGGGCACAGAGCAGTGGACAGAGCCGGTGGCACCTATTGATGTTGCACCGTTTTTTCACCAGTATCTGATGGATAAAGAATATCGGAAGCGACTCGACTTCTCCGAGAAGACCTTAAAGCTGTTGTGGGACTATGACGAATCTGGTGTGAGCCGCTTGATTGCCACCATGCCAATGGCAAAGTGGGCTCGGTCATCTAAAGGCCTTGTGACATTCGAGGGCGGCATTTTCCGACTTGCGTTTGAGGTTAAGTCCGACGACCGTCTTCTGCTGCACAAGTGGACATTGCAAGTCTGCGAGTATCGCCTGCACTGGTATTTTGAGCGCAAGGCGCAACTGTCACGCAAGAGCAAAGGGTAGTTGTTTTGAGGAGCGATGCTTCTTCGACTCTATCCATTTCAATAAATCTTTTCATAGAAAGGATATATTTAACTTCACGTCGAATATTGTCAAGAGTACATATACTAGAGAGTAAAGGACAGATGATATTGGCTCGACGTAAGAAAGATGATGGACTGGAGTTAGCATGGCAGGGACTTGTTGTATTTCCTGCAGGAATGGGATTTTTGTTTGCTTTTTGGCTGTCGCATTATTCCGTGGTAGCTGGTATCATTTGGGGACTTGTCCTTGGAGGCATTGGTCTGATAATAATCATTGTCTATCAGTCTATGCAGGAAGCACGGTTGAAGCGTTCTGGCATTCTTGAAGTTGACAAGATGACCGGGAGGACGTTTGAGAATTATTTAGGGCATCTCTTTCGCAGCCAGGGCTACAGGGTCAAGGTAACAAGGGAATCCGGAGACTATGGAGCAGATTTGGTTCTCGAAAAAAACGGCTCAAAGATTGTGGTGCAGGCAAAGAGGTATCAAAAAAACGTTTCGATTAAGGCCGTCCAGGAGGTTCAGGCTTCTCTTGCGTACTACGGAGCTCAACAGGGGTGGGTCGTTACGAACAGCGGCTTTACGGCTTCCGCAGTCAACCTGGCGAGGTCAAACGGCATTAGACTTGTTGGTCGCAAGGAACTGATGAATCTCATGTTGACTCTGAATGACAAGAGCGACGCCAAGAAACAGAGTGCTAGAATATGAGACAACTCTGAATCCTAAGATGGCTTTTGCATGACTCTCGCACCCCCTTGCTATTGCCAAATGGTTCATGTTCCCAAGTTGTCGAGTTATTTGTACAATGAAGAGGAATAATGACGGATTTTGGGTGGCTGAATGATGCAAAACCTGTTTGACGTCGTATCTACGAATCTATTCTCTATTCTGGCCGCACCGAACAGGGCTGTATATTTCCGGGCCCTAATGGTGCTTCAGGCATGTTACCAGCGAGAGATAACCATTCACCGATCGACACTTGTGACGTATCTCGTAAGTGAGATGGAGCGAGACCTCTACGATTTCATAGAAGACGAGATATCTGACGCATCGGACAGAGAGGCGTCGGACGCCGCTACGTCCGACGAGCCCAGCTCATTGTCCAGCAAAGCACATGCTTTAATTCGACGCTTTGTGGAGACGGGCTGGCTGCAGACGTCTACGGATGCGGTGGAGCTGGACGAGACATTGATTGTCCCGCCTTACGCTGGTATCCTGCTCGATGCCTTTCACAGCATCGTGGAACCGGTGCAGCAACGATACAACGGCTTTGTTTACAGTGTGTATTCCAACCTTCGCACAGCCAATGACGACCGAGATGAGTTTATGTTCCAAGGACTGCAGGCTGCGAATGACAATACCCTTGCACTGCGCGAGAACCTGAGATCACTGTTGCACAACATCCACTCCTACTACCAGAACCTCCATCTGCGTCAGGAGATTCGTGAGCTTCTGGCAGAGCACTTTGACAGCTATCAGTTATCTGTAGCAATTGCTGCATATCACCCGTTGAAGACCTTTGACAGTGTCTATCGGTTTCGGCCTCGTATTCTGGACATTTTACGCAATTGGTTGTCACTTCCAAGTGTGCTCAACCAAATGACAAAATCCGTGAGGCAGCGGCGTACGGAACTTGACGAGCCGGATGCACGACGCGAGGTCGTCCAGCGAATTACATTCATTATCGATACTTTCGAGTCTCTCGATGACTTGTTAAGGGAGATAGACAAGCGTCACACCAGCTATAACCGGGCTTCAGTCGAGCGCCTGCAGTACCTCCTGAACACGGACCGGGACATTAAAGGTAAGCTTGTTCAACTGATTCGGGCGCTGCCAAAGGTACAGAGCAACTCTACGTCTGCACTTTTGGAAGAGATGCGTACTTTGCCGATTTACCAAGTCAAGTATCTGGACTCAGAGGCTCTTTATAGGCAACCAAAGAAGCGCGTCCGAGGAGCGCCGCAGCCCGTGGTGCAGCAGAGCACGGATGATGCTGCGTTTCGTGCGGAGGCCCGAGAGCTCATGGAGCGGATGAACGAGATATACTCGCAGAAGCAAATCGGAGAGTTCATCCTGAAACAAATGAAAGACAGTTATCGTCTTGCTTCTGAGGACATGATCCTAGAGGAGTTTGACGACTTTTTGCGTGTGATTGTTGCGGTGGTCAAGGGGGATGAGTCTGGGGTTCCATATGAAATTGTATGGAACGAAGACAAGGCAGTCGTCTCGGTTGGCGGCTACAAAATACCGTTGATGACGTTTGTGAAAAAGGGGGCCAAGGTATGAGTTGGGACGAGCAGTATAGAGGCTTGACGGAGCGCGACAAGGAGGCCTTCTCTCGACTTGTGAGCCTCTTGTATCAACAAACGTTTCTTGTCCGTGATGTGTGGGATGCAAAGGAACACGGCATGATGGGGAACCGCGACTACCGTTTTGCAGAACGCAATTTGGCGATGTTGAAGGAATACCTTGCAGTCGGCGGGTTCGAGATTCAAGTGGACGGACGCAGAGGCGTAATGGCCATTTCCAACAAATACGACCGGAACCGCATGAGGGTGGACAAATTCACCACATATCTGCTCTATACGCTGCGTTTGCTGTACGAAGAGCAGATGGAAACCGCATCCATGCGTCGCGAAGTTGTGGTATCGTTGCACGACATCATTGGCAAGCTCTATACCATTGGAGTGATGGACAAGCGCATTGCACTGACCCAGCTGCAGTCGACCATGAACCGACTGCGACAACTTTCCATTCTGGACCGGGTGGAAGGTACCACTCAGGATATGGAGAGTCGCTGGATGATTTATCCTACTATTACTGTTGCTGTATCTGACGATCGCATTAATGACCTCCACAAACGCATGCTCTCCGGTGAACTTGGAGGCGATGTGTTTGACCAGACTGACCTGGCAGGAGACGCTGTTGAAGAGGAGGAGAGCCAGTGAAGCTGCTACGGCGCGCGTTGCTTGTGAAATGGCACTATATTGAACACGAGCTGATTGATTTTGCTCCCGTGACGTTTCTTACGGGAAAGAATGCGGCTGGCAAGTCGACCATTTTGGACGCCATGCAACTGGTCCTGCTTGGAGACACAGCGGGGCACTTCTTTAACAAGGCTGCGAACGACGGGTCACGGCGAACTTTGAAAGGCTACCTGCGTGGTGAGGTGGGTGAAGACGAGGGCTCAGGTATCATTAATTTGCGCGACGGGCAGTTTTCGTCCTATATCGTCCTAGAATTTTCCGAAGAGGGAGGGGACAAGCCCTTCTGTATGGGGGTTGTTTTCGACTCTTCACCAGATGGATCCGTCGAATGGAGATTCTTCTCACTGGCGGAGGCACTCCCGGATTTCCACTTTATCCGCGACGGCGTACCGCTGGATATCAAAGGACTGAGAACCTGGGGACAGATGCGAAAGAATCGTTTTGAGATGTTCGAGAGCAACAAGCGCTATCAGGAAGTCTTCCTGGCGCGCATGGGGAACCTGAACCAGAAATTCCACAGACTGTTTCGCAAGGCAGTGCCCTTCTCACCCATCATGGATATCGCTGGATTTATTTCCGAGTTTGTCTGCGACGTGAAGGTGCATCTCGACATTGATGACATGCGAGAGAACATTCGTCACTACCGTCAAATGGAGGAAGAACTGCGTGTGGTGGAGTCACGTGTGAAGGCACTTGGTGAGATTGACGGCACATACCACCGCGTGGAAGCTGCGAGGGACAAGGTCAAGCTCTACGAATACCTGGTGGACAGGGCAGAGTTGACAAACAAAGAGGAGCAGGTCGCGGCAGCAAAAAACGAGGCTCATGAAATGGAGCAACAAAGAGAGCGGATTGATGGGGAGATTGTTGCCAATAAGCAAACGCAGGAGCAAGTTACTGGAGAACGAGACGTACTGGTTGAAGAACGGGGGAACTCGGATGCCTATCAGCGGCAGCAGAGACTTGAACCTCACAAGCAGCGTCTTGAAGGTGAGTTTAACCACATTCGCCGGGACGGGGAACGCCATGATGGAATGCTGGTCGATCACGCTGAACGCTGGCGTGCAACGGCCCGCAAACTGGAAGACACAGACACATGGTGGACAAGTCTCGAAAAGGGGACCTCACTAGACGTTGGTGGCGTTGAGTTGAAACTGTTTCAATCAGCTCATTTGTACAGTGAGGCTATTCGTTCTATACGGGAGGGGTTATTGCAGTGGCCGAGCCCGGCTGGTTGGCAGTCGCACACATTACTTGATGAAGAGATTACCGTAACAACCGATATGACAGCTCTCAGGAATTCCGCTGAAAGGCTGAGACAGGCAGCTCAGCAACTCGCTGAAGGCCAGATGGTGATGCATGACGCGGTCCGCGCTTGGGATGAGGAGTCCGCTTCACTCGAACGAGCAATTAGTGAGTTGAAACGGGGGATTAAGCAGTATGATCCCAAGGTGGTGACACTGAAAAGACTCATCGAGGACGGACTGTCTGCCACGGGTCAGCAGATGGCTGAAACATCAACGGAAGTTGCCGTGACCCGGCAGTCAGTTGCAGGGGAGTCTGACGTTGACAAGGCCGCAACGGGTAAAGCGGCATTGGATCGACGGAGTAGTGAGATGAGCAGCAGGGCAAGCGGCGAGACGAGCGGTGTCAGCATTTTTGCTGAGTTGCTGGAGATTCGCAATCCAGTGTGGCAAAAAGCAATTGAAGGGTACCTGCACACACAGCGGTTTTACCTGATTGTCCCGCCTGAAACATTTTCGCAGGCGCTGCGGATCTATGACGAAGTCAAGAACTCCCATCATCTGTCTGAAGTCGGACTAGTGGATATTGACAAGGTCATGGCGGAAAGGCCCAAGGCGCTCAGCGGATCGTTGGCAGAAGAAATTGTTACAGACAATCCGTACGCCCGTGCTTATGCAGACTATCTGCTTGGGCGCGTAATGAAGTGTGACAGCGTGGATGAACTCCGCAACCACCGTACAAGTATTACGCAGGACGGGATGCTGTATCACAATTACGTGGCCAGGCAAATCAATCCTGCTCGGTTTGCAACACTGTACATTGGTAAGCAAGCAATCGAGCACCAACTAAATCAGAAGACGACTCGTTTGGAACGGGTGCAGACCTTATTGCAAGGCTTTCGGCCTCGTCTGGATCTTGTGGCAGAGTGGGCAGCACAGTCCTGCCCAACGCTTTCAGAGCTGACGGCAGCGGAGGACTTTCTACAAGAGTTCTCGCGCCTCTCAAAGCTGCGGGGAGAGTACCTTGCGATACTCGATGAGATGGGGCGTCTTGATTTCACCCGTGTAGAAGAAATTGGTAAGGAAATTGCACGCTGTGATGTGTTATTGAAAGATATGGGACACCAGATGAGTGAGTTAACCAAGAAACAGGGAGCTCTGCAAGCACAATACCAGCGATTAGTGCAACAGGACATTCCTGGACTTGAAGAGGAGGTCAGAGACAAGAAACACTTTATCTCCAGCCGCTACGACCCGCTTGCGGCCGCCGATATGAACAGCCGCTACCAGCAGGAACTGAAGCGACTTGGTTCACCGCAAACGGTGATGGCTAATTTCGGACGGCAGCGGTCCACAGAGAAAAACAGGGAAGAGGAGTCACGGGAAGAACTAGTCAATCAACGATCAGATTACAACAAGACGTTTGGTGCCGGATTTGACATCCTGCGTGAGGACAACGACGCGTACAGAGCTGAGTTGACTGCGCTTCAGGAGTCAGGACTGACGGAATACGCAGCCCAGATTCAGGATGCTAAGGAACGAGCTCAGATGCAGTTCCAGGAGGATTTTATCAATAAACTCCGCAGCAACATTGATACGGTGGAGCAGCAGATTAAAGCACTCAACTCTGCACTGCGGGAAGTTTCCTTCGGCGGCCGTGAGCGGTATCAGTTCAAGGTATCCCCGAATTCACAGTACCAGCCGTTTTACGCTATGATTATGGACGAAATGCTGCTTGAGGGACGAAGCCTCTTTTCGGACGCGTTTATGGAGAGGCATGGTTCTGTCATTGACGAGTTGTTCCGGAAAATTGTCGATGTCGACGAGGATAATCAGACAGTTCACTCCGAACTTGAAAAGAACCTGCACACGTTTACGGATTATCGAACCTATTTGGATTTCGATCTCGTGGTTCGCGACGAAGAAGGCCGCGAGTCACGCTTATCCCGCGTGATTGCAAAAAAATCAGGAGGCGAAACGCAGACCCCGTTTTATATCGCTGTTCTCGCTTCGTTTGCACAGACCTACCGGATTCATCAATCTGGCTTTAACAACACCTTGCGCTTGATGATTTTTGATGAGGCATACAGCAAGATGGATCACCAGCGGATTCGAGACAGCATCAACCTGGTCCGAGACATGGGAATGCAGGTCATTTTGTCAGCACCGACTGAGAAAATCGCAGATATCGTTCCGTTAGTGGACCGAACCCTGGTAGTACAGCGGATTAAGTCGCAGACCCGCGTAGCTCCCTTCGAGCCAGACGCTCTGGAGGTGAACTGAAGTGCAGGGAGAGACACTGGCGCGACGTGTGCTGTCGAGACTCTTGGACAAATACGAGAGCAGTGAGGCCTTTCGCAAGGGGAAGCCGACGCAGACACGCATTCAATTGAAACTGACTGATTCGATTGTGGCGGGGTATGTAACCGGCCGGCTCGATCCCGATGACAGAGAAGCTCTTCACGAATCCCTTCGAACAATGGCTGAGCGTAGGCTCATAGCGCTCAAGTGGGTAAAGTTCGAACAAGGCAACATTCTCGAACGGGTGTACCTTAAATGGGAACGCATTGGCGCTGCATATGAGTACCTCAGTCGAGTACCGCAACGAGAGAAACTGGCAGAGTTCACCACTGAGATGGAGGAGTGGCTGAAACGACTATTAAATGCGGGCCTGCCTGAAAGATGGTATTTTCTCAGCAATTGGGTAGACGATATCCTTTCTTTTGTTCGTCAACGCGGACGGATTCCGAGCAGCCTTATCCCTGAAGAAGACCACTCTCGAACACTTTTGCTGCGCGCATTGGTCGGCTTGGTGCGGAAGAGAGACACCTCTGTTCCGGTTCGTTTATTCTCAAAGCAACAGCTTGGAAACAGCAAAATTTTCGAAAAACAGGTTCAAAGCAGCGTTGTTCGACTCATGCGTCGCTATTGGTCAGTGGTGCACCCACTAGAATTTGAAGCCCCAGACGATGATGCCACGCTGCTGCGCGAACTGGGTATCGAATCCGGACATGAGGATATTACGTTCTGCGGTCCGATTCGTTTTCAATACATCACCTCTGAAGGAACCGCGACGGCTGGAGAGATTGACGCTGCCGTATTTCCTTACGGATTGGCTGTTGATGCCAGCGACGTCCATCGCATTCAAATCACAGAAGCATCCATTTCACGTATTTTGACAATTGAAAACAAGGCAAACTATCGTGCTTACGTGCGCGATAGTCGTGAACCAGGTGAGTTCGTCATTTATCTTGGCGGATTTGCCAGTCCCGCACAGAGAGCGTTTTTGCGGTTGCTCCGAAGTTTCTTGCGGGCCCCTACTGCAGATGAGCGCGTTTCGAACACTTCGGGACAAGTGAGCCGAGTTCTTCCTGAGAACAGTGCGTCCACATCAGAGCTGAATCGCAGGCCCCGTGTCGCCCTCTATCACTGGGGCGACCTAGACTACGGCGGCATTCTCATTCTGCAAAACTTGCGGAACAGTTGCTGGCCCGAAGCACAGCCCTGGCGCATGGAGCCAAGACTATTAGACGATTACATAGAGTACGCTGAACAAATTGATGAGCCTTATCGCGCCAAACTGAGGCGTCTTCTGGATTCAGATGGGTACCTTTGGGCCCACCCATTGGTCCAACGGATTCTTCTGCGGGGCGCAACATTGGAACAGGAGGCGCTGTTGCTGGGTGAGTGACAGCTGGCATCCTGTTCTAGTACTGCAGTCGACGAAGCCTGTGCATAAGCTCCAGTCTAGCGCCCGTGTGTCCACGAATATACCTATCAATATACCTCTCGATATACCCATAGATTGAACAGCGAGGAGAAGCATTATTCTGTCAGAATCCAGCAAGGGAATACTAATATTTGCTAAATGGCATCAAATAATTGCAATCGATTGCGTTTTAGTATGGCGAAAAATATTGATATATTCTGATGATTTTAATACACTTAGAGAAATCGATTGCGTAACTATTTTGATGATTGAGATTTTTGACTTTAAGACAGGGAGGGTGAGCGAGATCATTGGGTTTGACAGGCAGTTCTCTTGAGAATTTAGGTAATGAATATGGGAGGTTACACAATGAAAGGTAGTTTATCGTTAGGTGCAATTGGTGCATTATCTCTGGTTGCTATACCATTCGGTACGACTCATGCCGCAACGTCGACCACTCAGGTTACTCCTCATACCGCGACATCAACAGCTCAAGACCTCACTGTTAACTTGGCAAATCGCTATCGACCTGTGACTCACGTAGCAGACGGCGCACTCTATGGATTAACAAAGACGACACCTTTAAACCTCGTAGCACTTTTGAAACCGTCTACATTTGTGCAGATGGCACCGGGCGGCAAGCAACTTGCCAACGGAGAAAATAAACCGTACGGGGACGCACTTAAGGTTGCAGGACTCGCTGCAAAAGCCGGAGCCAAAGTAACGATTCGCATGCCGGACATTTACCCGACATTCCCATACCAATGGGTAAGTTGGAGCAATTGGATGAGCAAAGTAAAGACAATGGTAAAGGCTACAATGGCGTCAGGAGACAAGAACATCTATGCGTTTGAATTGTGGAATGAACCAGATTGGACATGGAATACCTCGGCTGCCGGCCCATTCAATCAAGGGTGGAAACGAACCTATCAAGAGGTGCGTTCGTTGGATCCGAAGGCCCCCATCATGGGTCCAAGCATCTCGAGTTACAATGAGACTTTCATGAAGAGCTTTTTGACCTATTGCAAGGCTAATCATTGCCTGCCTAATGTCGTAAGTTGGCACGAGTGGAATGCTGCTGCAATTCCGTCGGATGTAAATAAATACCAGGCGTTGGAAAAGCAATTAGGGATTGCGCCGATACCAATCAGCATTGATGAATATGGCGGTCAGCAGCAAGAAGGTGTTCCCGGGGCTATGATTAAATACATTGCACAATTCGAACGCGCCGGAGTCCAAAGTGCCGACATGGCATTTTGGTACGAACCAGGAAGGTTTAGCAACCTTATTACTGATACGAAGAACGCAAACGGAGGTTGGTGGTTGTATAAATGGTACGGGGATATGAGCGGAGAAATGGCAATGACCACACCGTCAGCTGCGCCTGGGACAAGCCTTGATGGAATTGCGAGTATCAATCCTTCGAGGCACATTGCAGACGTCGTGTTTGGAGGGGCAAGCGGCAACAATGTGATTACCATAAAGGGATTCAACTCAACGAAAGACTTTCATGGAGACGTCAATGTCGAGCTTAAGGCAACGCCGTGGTACGGTGTGGATAGTACAGTCCGACACCCAACTACACTCTTTGCGGGAACATTTAAGATATCCAATGGGCAAATCAGTGTGCCTGTGAAAGGCATGCACAAGTCCTGGGGATACGAAATGGTTGTTACACCTAGTCACAGAAGCATACAAGGGACTTCAAAGGTGAAATATCCAACAACTCCGCATCGGTTTGTATTACGGAAGGAAGCTGAAAACGCAACCATTCATGATGCCAAAGTGTTCTCTGGTAGCTATGCATCGGGTGCGCAGTATGTCGGAATGATTAACAACCCTGATAGTTATGTCCAGTTTCACGTCAAAGTTCCTAGCGCCGGCACGTACAACATGCAAGTTGGCTACGCAAACGGGACAGTTGGATATTCTGTGGACAAGTTGCTTGTCAATGGAAGTCATGTAAACAACGTCGCATTTCCGGCATCAGGAGGATGGACAAATTCAGTACCCAACTTTGGAAGCAGAAAAACAATAGATGTTAAAGTTCGCTTGAAAGCCGGAAACAACACTATAACCTTACAGAAATTGACCGACTATGCGGAGCTTGACTATATTCAACTGTCCAAATCTCGACAGTTCGATACGAGAGCTAAAAAGTAAAAATCTAAAAAGTAAATAGAAAAGAAAGCCATGATACTAGTGCTGGGGCTGTCTTTTACTAACGAGGTTAGACGGACAGCCCCGTGTTTGTTTCGAACTAAATCCAATAAGGCGTTCCGGAGACTGCCGATACGTGCTCATGGGCGCATTTGCTTCGACAGAGTACGAAGACAAGACAAGGCTCTCATCACTTCCACAGATACATTTCTGAATAAATGTTCGCAAAAATTTGATTAATCATTTAAATTTGAGTTACAATTTTAGCATTAATGCATAACTAATTGTGGAGTTGAGGTCGTGTGAAAATTGGTATACCAAAGGAAAGCCTAGCTGGTGAAACACGCGTTGCAGCAACCCCGAAATCTGTCAGTCAGTTAAAGAAACTGGGTTTCGATGTGGCAATCGAGTCTTCTGCTGGTGAACTGGCAAGCTTCACTGATGAGATGTATTCTGCGGCGGGAGCAGAAATTGTGGATGCTGCCCAGGTTTGGGAATCAGATCTCATTTATAAGGTTAATCCTCCAAACGAAACAGAAGTTGCAAAGATTCATGACGGGTCAACGTTGGTAAGTCTACTATATCCAGCGCAAAATCCAGAGTTGGTGAGTCAACTTTCTGAGAAGAGTATCAATGTTTTGGCTATGGATATGGTTCCACGGATTTCGCGGGCTCAGTCCATGGATGTTCTCTCTTCGATGGCAAACATTGGAGGCTACAGAGCCGTTGTGGAAGCTTCCCATCTTTTTGGACGCTTCTTTGCGGGACAGATTACGGCGGCAGGAAAAGTACCTCCTGCGAAAGTCTTGGTAATTGGTGCTGGGGTCGCTGGTTTGGCTGCCATTGGAACTGCCAATTCGTTGGGAGCCATTGTTCGTGCATTCGATACGCGTCTAGAAGTAGCCGAGCAAATCGAATCCATGGGTGGTCAGTTTCTGAAACTGAATTTTGACAGTGACGAAGACGGCTCAACGTCTGGCGGTTATGCAAAGGTCATGTCGGATGAGTTCATTAAGGCTGAAATGGCGCTGTTTGAAGAACAAGCTAAAGAAGTGGATATCATCATTACGACGGCGCTCATCCCGGGCAGACCCGCACCTAAACTGATTACTAAGGACATGGTGGAGAGTATGAAACCGGGATCGGTCATTGTTGATATGGCGGCTGCAACTGGCGGGAACTGCGAAGCCACGGTGCCTGGTGAATTGTACGTGACGGACTCGGGTGTGAAGGTGGTTGGGTATACGGACTTGCCTGCACGACTACCGGGTCAGTCGTCAGAAATGTACTCTACCAACCTTCTTAATTTATCTAAATTGCTTTGTAAGGAAAAGGATGGGTCGATTGACATCAATTTTGACGATGTGGTTCTGCGCAATATGAGCGTGATTCACAACGGTGAGGTCACGTTTCCGCCGCCGCAGATTAGCGTCTCCGCTCCGACAAAACAGTCGAACGAGACTCCGCAAACAGCTGAATCAGCAGTGGACGGTGAAAAAAAGCCTTCAAACCTGAAATACATTTTGGGCGTCGCCGCAATTCTTGTGTTTGGTTTAATCAGTTATGTATCACCTCCAGAGTTCTTGGGTCATTTTACCGTATTTGCACTGGCTGTCGTGGTTGGCTACTACGTTGTCTGGAATGTAACCCATTCCTTGCATACGCCTCTCATGTCTGTTACGAATGCGATTTCAGGCATCATCTTGGTTGGTGCATTGTTGCAGGTTGGCAGTCCAATCGTAATTGTCAAGGTGATTTCCTTCATCGGGATACTCATCGCATCTGTCAATATCTTCGGCGGTTTTGCGGTCACCCAACGGATGTTAAAAATGTTTATTAAAGAAGAGGGGGGTCGCTAAATGCCTGCAGGTTTACTAACAGCTGCGTACATTGTTGCCGCGCTTTTATTTATCATGAGTCTAGCGGGTCTGTCAAAACAGGAAACGGCTAGAAACGGAAACAAGTTTGGCATGGTGGGTATGGGAATCGCTCTCATTGCCACAATTCTCAGCATCAGCTATCACAGTTATATTTATATTGCAATCGCCATGTTAATTGGTGCCATCATTGGGATTCGATTGGCACTGAAAGTCGAAATGACACAAATGCCGGAGTTGGTTGCAATCCTTCACAGCTTTGTTGGACTGGCAGCAGTCCTTGTCGGATTCAACAACTTTATTAGAATTTACACAGGTTCCGCGGCGGCGACAACGGGATCATACTTAAATATTGAGCTGACAGAAATCGTTCTCGGGGTATTCATTGGGGCAGTAACCTTCACGGGGTCCATTGTGGCTTTTGGAAAGCTTCACGGTTTAATCAACTCGAAGGCGCTGTCCATTCCTCACAAGCACAAGTTAAACCTGTTAGCAGTGACGGCATCCGTAGTCTTAATGGTGTTGTTTATCATCGCAGGCGGAAAGGGTAGTGCTTTGATTTACTTGTCAGTCATGACGGTCATCGCTTTACTCTTTGGCCTGCATTTGGTTGCATCCATCGGCGGCGCGGATATGCCGGTTGTCATTTCCATGCTCAACTCCTATTCTGGGTGGGCAGCCGCAGCTGCAGGTTTCATGCTGTCCAACAACTTGCTGATCATTACCGGCGCTTTAGTCGGGTCTTCTGGGGCAATCCTCTCTTATATCATGTGTACAGCTATGAATCGTTCGTTTATTTCCGTGATACTGGGCGGGTTTGGCAATGAAGGTGCCAGTGTCGGAAGTGATGAAGAGTTGGGAGAATACCGTGAAACGACTCCTGAGGATGTGGCGGACCTGCTCAAACAGTCCAGCTCTGTCATTATCACTCCAGGGTACGGGATGGCTGTGGCCCAAGCTCAGTACCCCGTTGCTGAAATCACCAAAAAACTTCGAGCGATGGGCGTCAATGTTCGCTTTGGGATTCATCCCGTTGCAGGACGTTTGCCTGGTCATATGAATGTTCTTTTGGCTGAGGCAAAAGTGCCGTATGACATTGTGCTGGAAATGGATGAAATCAACGATGACTTTCCGGAAACCGATACGGTTCTTGTCATCGGAGCCAATGATACTGTGAACCCTTCTGCTCAAGAGGTGCCGGGAAGTCCGATTGCCGGTATGCCTGTGCTTGAAGTGTGGAAGGCACAAAATGTCGTCGTCTTCAAACGTTCCATGAATACAGGGTACTCCGGGGTACAAAACCCCCTCTTTTTCAAAGAGAACACGTCCATGTGTTTTGGCGATGCAAAAGAGAGCATTCAAGCTGTGCTGAGTGCGATTGGGTCAAAGGGAGCTATGATATCGTAGGCTTTCTGTAATGCATTCACTACCTGATCCTCCATCCGCAGACCGACGACGGATGGAGGAGTTGTGTTTCATCTTCCTGCATTTTGAATCTCGTGCGCTAAACGGAGATTTTCCAGTGCATCATATGGTGACATGGGCGGAGAACTTGTTCCGCGAACACATTGCACCATATTAGCTATTTCAGCTTCGAGTTCAAATAGTTCGCCGGAGTGTCCCTCCAGCGTGATTTCTTGAGGAGTACTGTCTTTGCGGACTACAAGTTGAACAATTGGATTACGTGTTCTATCAGTAAGTCCATGCCATTCTGCGCGCAGCGATCCCTCAGTACCGTAAATCGTCGCAACAAGGTGATGTCCGTCTGCCGTAAGGCAGTAGCGGTATGTAGCATGGGGTCCATTTTGAAAGTCAAGCGCCACCGAACAGTGGTCTGCTTTGGTGCCAGAAGACCCAGGAAAACGGCTGCTGACTGTGTGTGGACGCCCCTCAAGATTACCAATCCAGGTCATCAAATCGAGGTGGTGGACGGCCTCTTCTATCATCCAGTTGCCCACAGCCTCATCGTTCCAACGCCATCCATGACTTCCTTGACGAAACGGATGACGTTCCAGCGCTATATCAATCCAAAGAACGTCTCCAATCGTGCCGTCATCTACAAGAGACTTGACTTTTGTCCACAATCTGGACAGTCTTAATTCATACCCCACATATAAGCATTGGCTGCCGGATTCCCACGCAGCAATAACCTTGTTTGCATCGTCAACAGTGGAAGCCAGAGGTTTTTCCAGCAGAACGTGCAATCCCTTCTGGAGTCCATGAATGGCGTACTGGGCATGAAGATGGTTCGGGACGACTACGTCAAGAACGTCAATTTCGCAGGACTCCAGGCCTTCCTCCAGGCTGTCGAAGAAAGGACACGATATCGATTCGTTTGCTGGCTTCACCCCGGTTGTATTCACAATAAAGGCAAGTTCTGCGCCTGGGGTGTTCGTGATGATTTGAGCATGATGGCGTCCCCATCCTCCGTATCCTGCAAGTCCAAACCGAACTGGCTGCTGTTTTTGCATTTTTCAGGACTCCTTACATGGGAGACTTAATGGCCGTTTCGAGAAGACGTTGAACCTTATAGGCTGTCTGAAAATCAGGCTGCGCGGATTGTCCTGTTTCAATCGCTGTCAGAAATGTGTCCAGTTGAATCAAAAATGGACTCCGTTTGTCGATGTCTTCATTTGCTTCAAACTCTGGATGGTCCTCGCTGTACCACTGAATGGTGAGTGCGTCAGGCTCACTTGCATCATAGGCGGCGTAACCGTTGGCCCCCATAATTTCGACCCGGTAGGTTCCGGGACCGACTCTGCTGTTAAAGATGGACAGCAGAGCTCCTGAAGCAAATCTCCCTGTGAGTACCGACATGTCATCGTTGTTGGGCAGTGTACCGTCATGTGGTACAAACGTGCCTAAGCTGCCATAGACTTGGACCAAAGGACCGCACACGGGCTCTAACATCCAGGTAGCCATATCCATTGAGTGTGAACCAAAGTCTGTAACGGCTCCTGCACCAGAAACGGAGTCGCGCATTCTCCATTCCATACCGATGTCTTCATTAACCAGCCGTGCCCCTGTGCAAATTTCTCTGTAGGCAAAGACTTTGCCCAGAGCCTGGCTTGTAATGAATTTGTGTAAACGTTGAACGCCGCCGCGATAGCGGTTTTCAAAACCTATGAGATTCACAACCCCTGCGTTCTGCACAGCCTCCTGCATGTGATAGGCACCCTCCAAGGTGTCTGATGCAGGTTTTTCGCACAGGACAGCTAACCCTCGTTCTGCTGCAGCCCTCACATACTGCGCGTGAAACCGATTTGGGACGCCTATTATCACTGCATCGAGAGGCTGTTCAAGAAACTCAGTAAAAGTCTTCGCAACGTGCAAATGAGGGAGACCGTCTGCAAAACGTTCTGCCTGCTTATCATTCTCATCGAAAATTGCTTTCAGGCTGCATCTTCCTGAAAGAGCTTGAATGGCATCCGCGTGTAATTGGGCAATTCCTCCACAACCAATCAGGCCAATTTTAATCATGATTGCTCACCCCACCTCATTACGGACACACACAGGTCATGTGCTCCCGATGACGTTGTCCGTTCATAGTAAACATACAAATTGTTGTTAACTAGTATTGGATCTACGTAACGAATCCTGTCTGCACTGAGTTGGCTTATCCAGCTCTCAAGACGACCTAAGGGCCGGATTTCGGTGTCGCTGTCCATAATGGCAAGTGTTGCTTCTTCTTCATAATTTGATCCTTCATCGGTATTCGCATCATAAAAGACAAGGTCTTTGGGCGAAAATGGGATAATACCAGAAAGTCGTGCGGTGTGACTGTCGAGTAGATTGGGACGCGGATTGAGGACCGACCCGCTCCATGTAAATTGCTTACCGTCTGTTGAAGTCGCCAATCCCGTTCTGGACAACACAGATTGGATAGTGAAAACATCTCCAGAGTCACGAATATCGGATTCAATTTCGTTAATATTGGCAACTTTCTGGGCATAGCTAACATACATGTTGACGTTGCCGTCACCGACTACAACATATGGGTCTTTTACAGCTTCCGCGTTACAATCACTGCCATTGAGCGCAGGTCGAAGGTTTTTTATATCGAGTTTCTCTGGACTGTCACTGGTAACAAAGTCAATCTTCCAGCGGTCGGTTTCACTATCAACATAACTGAGATAACAGATAAACTCGTCGCCGATTTTACGAATGCAGGGGCGTTCCATCGATCGCGTTGATAATGCCTTCCCTTCAAACACAACAATATCTTCAAACGAAATTCCGTCTTGGCTGAATGCAAGGCGATTTTCGTAACCTCGCCGCCCATCGCCTCCGCGCAGTCTATACCCGAGTAAAAACCCGTAGCCTTCCACATACGTGGCCGATGGCGCACCGACCCACCATCCTGGCTCCTTACGAGATGCTTCCCTAATTTTGTAGGTTGTTATCACTGGTTTCTTCATCTAAATACTCACCTCTGATTTGAATTTGGCGATACAAACCAACTGTTTACTGCAAACATTGCTGCACCCACAGAAGGTCTCCATTGCTCCTCCACGTCAAAGTGTTGTCTTCGAATCTCTGGTTGAATCCAGGGATTCCGACGTCTCAACGCGAGTTCCGTTCCTGGGCGAAGGAGTGCTCCTAACTTTCCGCCAAGTACAATAGGAATTCTTCCAAGGAGAAAGGTAATAGACTCACAAGCCTGTGCGATTGCATCGAACGAATCATGGAGCAGGGTGTAGTGGTCTGTCGCTTCGTCTTCAAGCAATGCATGGATTGCGTTTAGCAAATTGGCTTTTGCGGTCAAGTTACGTGGATCTACTGCATCGAGGGAGAATTGTCTCGCCAAAGAGTTCACATTGACATAGGAATCGAGACAACCGTTTCTGCCGCAAATGTCGCAATAGGGTCCCTGTGGGTTCACAATCATATGGGCAATTTCGCCCACGCTGTTTCCTAAGGACAACGGTTGGTTCCCCACAATGATTCCGGCTCCGATACTGCTGCCGACGCTGAGATAAACCAGACTCTCAACAGACGTTTTTAACGCCTCAGTTAATGCACAAGCCATTGCGTTGTTAATATATCGCATTGGCACGTCGAGACTGGACTGGAGCTTCAAGAGTAATTCGTTGTAGTGAAGAGAGGGGAGAACAGTTGATTCAATTACCGTTGTTGAATCTGACGAGACAATACCGGGAACAGACACAGTTCCTCCAAGCACCCGTCTGTGACTGCGGTTCAGAGCACTTGCTAAGTCGCCTGTACCTGTAAGAAACTCTTCGAGTGTAAAACTGCTTTTTGTCACTAAGTTTTGATAGACATCGACCAATGACAATACTGAGCCTTCGGGACTGACGTCCACTCCTATGAATGTCATTTCTGCTTCATTTAATCGATAATGCGTTGACGGCGCTCCCCGACTGCGGCGCTCTTCCGACTCTCCAACAACCCACCCCAACTGCTGTAGTTCATCAAGGATGGCGGACACCGTCACTCTGGACAATTGGGTATGGTGGATAAGCCCCGTTTGCGTTAGACCTGGACGACTTCTCAAAGCATTCATGATAGAACTGCGATTCAATTGACGAATGTGTTGTGTAGACGTGATTGCAGATGTGTTCTCTTGCAAATCAGAAGCCCCCTCTTCATAGACAGAATACTAAGTCATATCGTATTTTTTGTAAAGGACATTTTCATAAAACTTCACGGGATATGAAATGAATTCTGTCAATAAAGGTTGTTTATCTTGCTCTTGTTTGGAAGAAAACGTAGATTCACCTGGTATTTTACCTGTAAATTAGGACTTATAGCAAATATAATGAAAAGGACTTTTGTTTTAAAAAGCGAATAATATCTCCAATATGTAATAATGGTGAAGGATGTTTTCACTAAAAGCAGAATACTTAAAAGACAGAAGACTTAAGAATAACTACTTGGTTCTAAGTTGGAGGTGTCAAGTGTGAATTTAGCTATGATTGGAGAGGACCTGATTCACAGTTATATCTACCCTGGACGAATCAATGGCTTCTACCGGAATTTGCTTGAACAGTACGGCGGCTGGATGGCGGATATGCATCCGAAACATGACAGCAATGCACTTGATTCACGTGTTCAGATTTCGGTCATCGTTTCCACGGATACGGAGTTAGCCAGCAAGATTGCCGAAACATGTAAAATTGAAACGGTTGTCACTCAAATGACGCCGGATATGGTGGATGAGTTAGACGGCGCAATCATCATGGAACGAGACGGGAACCTACATTTAGAGATGGCAAGGCCCTTCATTGAACAAGGAAAGTTTGTCTATATCGATAAGCCGGTAGCTCAAACATTAAGAGACATTGTGGAACTGGAGGCCATTGCCAAAGCACACAACGCTCCTGTGCTTGGAGGCTCGGCAGTCAGGTACAGCCAGCGTATGAAAGCCGCAAGAGAACATTCACAAAACGCTGTGTCTGTTCACATTGCAGGACCAGGACCGTGGTTTGAATATGGGAGCCATATGGTTGAAGCCCTTGTCATTCTAATGGGATGGGACATTGTGGAGACAACTGTGCTCGGTACCGAGACATCCGGTGCAGCAACGCTGCAATGGGCAGACGGTCGCTGTGGCGTAATTCAATACGGGAAAGGATATCCGCCAGGATTCACGATTCAGTTGTTTGGTGAGGGCGAGATGTTCCAGACGAACTTGGATGATGCTGTGGCATACTACGAAGGAGTTTCAAATCAAATTGTAGCCGTTGCAACAGGAGAGGCTTCTGCAAGTGACTGGTTGGAATTGCGGTCTATCACAAAAGTAATGGAAGAGGTAGGGAGTAAAATTGTTATTTAGTATCTGAATTGATAACAGCTGGTCACCGTGAAGGACTGAAAGGACCCGGAGGGAGTGGTGAAGAGAGATGAAAATCGGCGTACAACTGTATACGCTGAGGGAAGCAGTAGCGAAGAGTCTGCCAAGTACTCTTCGGAGGGTAGCTGAGATGGGCTATGAAGGGGTTGAGTTCGCCGGGTTTGCCGGGTATTCGGCAGAGGAACTGCGAGACCTTCTGTCTCACCTAGGTTTAAGCAGCCTTGGCAGTCACACCAATTTTTATCAACTCAGAGACCATTTTGATGAAGTAGTGAAATTTCATCGTATCTTGGGTACGCCATATATTGTCTGCCCATTTCTCGACGAGGAGCTTCGTGCCACGGAAGAGAAGTGCCGACAAGTGGCTCTGCTGTTTGAAGAATGGGGGAGAGCACTGAAGGATGAAGGCATTGTTTTTTGCTACCACAATCATTCTTTTGAGTTCCAAAAGGATTTTGATGGGCGGCTGTTGTACGACGTGCTAATAGAGCATACATCTTCAGATAATGTGAAACTCGAACTAGACACGTGCTGGGTACAGCATGCGGGACAAAATCCCATTGCTTATATGCAAAAATACGCCGACAGGGCAGCGTTACTTCACCTGAAAGACTTACGAAACGAAGGGCGGGATGATGTTCAGACCGTACCGTTAGGTGAAGGAAATGTAGACCTTCAAGGAGTTGTTTCCACCGCAGAACAAATTCACACTGATTGGTTGGTCGTTGAACAGGACTTTTGCCAGTACGATGCCTTTAAAAGTGTTGCAAACAGTCTAAGTTGGTTAAAGAAACACTATAGGTCCGAGCCTTTTCACTAGACGAATCGTTCCTGTCCGAGGACATATCATTCCGTTCGTTGATACGGTAAGTGAGGTGAAGCGGGATTCAGTTTGTCAGAGAGCACATCGAGTGTATGTATGAAGGAAAAACCTTGCGCGGAATGTTTCATAGACCTGCCGTTGAGAATCTAGCGCAAGTACCTGTGGTGATAATGCTTCACGGCTTCACGGGGAGCAGAGTCGAAAGTCATCGGCTCTTCTTTCATATCTCTGAAGAACTGGAGCGCATGAATGTTGGTAGTTTGCGTTTTGATTTTCTCGGGTGTGGCGAGAGTGACGGGGACTATCAGGAGATGACCGTTACGTCCCTCATTCTGCAAGCACAAGAAGTGTTGCGCTGGTTGAACCATGCTGGCGTCAGCAACGTGAATGTCACTGTACTTGGATATAGTCTCGGCGGCCTAGTTGCAAGCGAATTGGTGAGGGCGGATAAAAGTCTCGGAAGAGCGATTTTGGTGTCTCCGAGCAGGCCGTGGTACCTGCGAGAGAAACATAAGGAACGTTTTTCTAATAAGGCAGCTGAGGCTGTTGAAATTGGGGGATATTTAGTAGGAAGAGGGTTCTACGACAATCTGGTTCAACACCTGGGAGATACGCCGTTTTCAGATGAGCAACAGATTCTCGTCATTCATGGCACTGATGATAACACTACTCCGTCTGCAATTGGTGAGGAATATCTCTCAATTCCCGGAGGAACCAAGAAATTTATCCCGATATCTGGTGCTGACCATTCTTTTAATACGTTAGCTCAAACACACCAGCTCCTTGAACATATTACAAGATATCTTTCGTAAAGGGCCGTCACTGCGTCTTCAAACCGTTACTGCACTGTCACGTAGTCTAATACAGATAGCGCGGCTAGATGAACAACAAAGCCAGGCATTTGCCTGGCTTTGTTGTTCCCTATTTAGGTTTTGCGACACTGTTCATTGAAGACGCGAATGTTTACTGAATTTGAGTGCCCGTCCACAAACCCTCAATAAACCTATTGGTATTATCGTACAGGGAGTGATAAAAGGGATTCGTACTCTGATAGGCTGTAAGCAAAGTCTTGGAACCGAGATAGTAGCTCTTTAAAACGTTGTTTTGAAACCCAAAGACGTTACCCGCGGAAAAGTAGTCATAGTACTTCTTTTGTGCTGTTTGCGCAAGGCTCGTGGTCGCGGAGGTCACGTCCCAGTGAGCTTCAATTTCGATGCCGTCACCATATTGTTTCGCCATTCCCGCCACGGAGGCAAAACGGTCGTAGGCATTGATATTCCAGTTGAAGGATACATTCGGTTGAATCATAACGGAGTCAAAACCCAGACTTCTGGCACGTGTTACTCCGACAGCTCCGTAATAGGGAATCCAGAAGAATTTCCCGCCGTTTAGATGGACCATAAAGGACGTAGCTCGAACTAAGTCTGCGTTATACGGTAAATTTGCCGCCAAGGATTCGGGCTGCCAATAGAAACCTGCTAATTCCAAGTTTGAATAATGATGAGATTTCCAATTCTGCTCGATTTGGTGAATGTACCAGTGGATGACTTTCAACTTATTTAAGTAGGCTTGATACTGGCCGACGTCAGCAGGGTTTAAATCGAGAGACCTTCCCGATGGGCTGATAGCACCAAAGGAGCTTGGGCTGGATGTAAGTCCAGGGACATTAATGACAACTTTTTCTTTATAGCCCGGGTCATTCAACTTCTTCTTCGCCGTTGCGACGGCTTGATTCAATGCTGAAAGCTGAATGTCCTTTGAAAACAGGTTCTGAACCCAGCCGTTGATAGTAGATGCACTCGCAGGAGAGCCGTATGGACCAAAGAGTACGCCGTCATACATCCAATTTGTTGCCTTTCCAGAGCTTGTCTCGTGGGCAATCATAGGTTCGAAGTTCTGTGCGGTCCAAGTCCCCAATGATCCGTGGCCATCAGTGTATGCAAGCATCAGATTGCGAATTCCGGCGCTCTTCCACGAACCGGACGGAAGGTAGCCGACAGATTTGGTACTCCAGGGCTGCGCGTGTCCAAACTGTGGTGTCCATGTGTGCCAATTTGGAGTTTTGAAACCATCTACTACAAATTCATCCGCAAACGCAAAAACCTTTGCAGTAAAAATGGCTCTAACATACCTTGCATTCACATTGGTATAGACGCGATAAGCCTGCGTTCCCGGTGTGGTATCTCCCTTCCATGTCGATTTTGACATACCGACTGAAGTCCAGTGTTTGCCGTCATTTGAGACCTGGTAGGATACGCTGTTTGGAAAATCAATCCCCGCGCTCAGGTTTTGCAGCATGTTCAGAGACAGAGAACGTATGTTTTCTGTTTTGCCGAGGTTAATAGTGATGGCACGTCCGTATTGACGGAGGAAAGCCTCCCAACCGGAGCTTGAAAAACTGAGCGGTGCCATCTGGCCGTCCGTGAGCTGTCCGTTATTCGGCCATTTGGATTCAATGCTGTGAAAGGTGTTGTCTGGCCACTGCGTTGTGACGGTATAGCTTTTGCCTAGTGCCAAGTCGCTTCCGACATTCTGTGTTCGCCCCATGTTCGCATGACTACCAGCCTGAATAAGGTGATGGCTCGTCGAATTGCCTGATGTGGTAGCTGCAAAAATCGTACCTGAGGGAACGATGAGGCTCCCGGCTAGGAGCATCGTCGATGCCCCTAACGTCCACTTCAACTTCATTTTCCTTACACCTCCGAATTTTCAGTTTAATATCTTATGTAGTCCACGCAAGATGACTTGGGTGGATTATACCACTTCTCATATTATTTGTGGAGAAAAATTCTTTTAATTTAAATACGAATTACTATTGGGTAGAGGCGGACCTTTTTGTCTGATAATTTGTTTATGTGGATAATTCTTTTATGTTTTGAAAGTAAGGTGGTATAGTTTTTCTGTGGGATTGAAAATAGTCTCAGAAGGAAATGGACCGCAAAATTCATTTTCGCGATGCAAAGAGGTGGGTCAGTGAATCTCTACGTGAGTTGCGCCAGTATGAAAATAAGGAGTGCATACGCGTGGATGGTTTAACTGCAGAGTATAGAGGAACAAGTCTGATAGATGTATTGACCAGGGCCTTTTGACTTTAGATGACGGGAGAGATTAGTACAGGATGGAGAAAATGTTTATTGAACAGAAGCTTCTTAGGAGATTGACTCAACTCTACGAAAACAGGGTCGTTACGAAAACCCCCGTGAAGCAATGGGAAATTCTCAAGGATGAAAAGTATCACCCTTTTCCTCCGGAACCGTTTTCTGGAGAACCTATTGGAGTTGGAGAGACCTGGGGGGAACTTTGGGAATCTCACTGGTTCAAGTCAAGCGTTTCTTTGTTAGATGACTTTCCATTTGACGCGGCATCTCGCTTTCGTCCCGTACTATCCATCAGTCTGGGGGCAAAAGAACAGTATGAACCAGGTCCTGAAGCATTACTGTTTCTAAACGGAGCACCAGTAGGGGGACTAGACGCCAATCATAAGGAAATCTGGTTTACAGATGACGAGTGGCAGGACGGACAACATGAAATTTTGATGAAAGGATTTGCCGGCCAAAATGTAGGGAGGAGGGTATTTAAGCAGGCCGACGTGCTGCTTGTAGATGTATTGACAAATGAACTTTATCAGGCGCTGAAACAGGCCTACGATATTGCCTTGCAACTAGATGAGAGCAGCACGGTGCGCACGGGGTTGCTAAGACTTGTGGATGATGCCTTTCTAGCCATTGACAGCCGCTATCCACACTCCCAGGAATTCGCTTCGTCAGTGACACATGCCCTTCATGAATTTCGTACAAGTATTAAAAACTTTACTGGTTACAAAGAGTTATCACTTCCAACCATTCATTTGGTTGGCCATGCCCACATTGACGTAGCGTGGTTGTGGCGCATAGAGCAAACAAGAGAAAAGGCCGCTCGCACATTTTCCACAGTCCTGCGTTTGATGGAGGAGGAAGCAAACTTCAAATACATTCAGTCACAGCCACAACTGTATGACTATGTGAAGAGTGATTATCCGGAGTTGTACAAGCGCATTGGTAAACGGGTCAAAACGGGTCAATGGGAACCCACCGGAGCGATGTGGGTCGAAGCTGACTGCAATATCCCAAATGGTGAATCCTTGGTTCGTCAAATCTTGTACGGTAAGAAATTTTTTAAAAATGAGTTTAATGTGGATAACCATACATTGTGGCTGCCAGATGTGTTTGGCTATAATTGGCAAATGCCTCAAATTCTAAGACGCAGCGGAATTGACTCATTTATGACGACGAAAATCAGTTGGAACCAGTACAACCGTCCTGAAAACGACACGTTTTGGTGGCGGGGCCTCGATGGAACAGAGCTTTTGACTCATTTTATTACAGCGCCAACTCCAGACGCTCCAAACGTAAAATTCTTCACATACAACGGAGTCGTGGACGCAGCAAGCGTTTTTGGCACGTGGAAAAACTACCGTCAGAAGGATATTAATCAAGACCTGTTGCTTGCATTTGGCTACGGAGACGGGGGCGGGGGTCCGACGCGTGAAATGCTGAATGCTGCCAAGAACTGGCTGGATGTTCCCGGCGGAACCAGTGTCGATTTTTCCACAGTAGAAAGCTACTTTAGCCGGCTACACGACAAGCTTGACGAAAACGAGGATGTTCCAATATGGGATGGAGAATTGTACCTTGAGTACCACCGCGGTACCTACACTTCTCAAGCGAAAAACAAGAAGCTAAATCGACAGTCTGAAAGCCTGTATCGGGATATTGAGTTCTATGCGACCTTGGCTCTTCATTTGATGAAAACAATGTATCCAAAAGACCTGTTAGATGAAGGGTGGAAGCTCATCCTTCTCAATCAATTTCATGACATCATCCCGGGCTCATCTATTCCTGAGGTTTATATAGACAGTCTGGAAGATTACGAGAGAGTAATGAGTCTTGGGACAGCAGCATTGCACTTCTCCGTTGCATCTATGTTTGAGTTGAATTCGGAACATCCCGCCATCATTGTTGGCAATTCTTTGTCGTGGTCTGTGACTGGGTATGCATCGATACCTTGGTCTCACCAGTTAGAAAACCTGGTTGCGATTGATGAAGAGACTGGAGAAGTAACGGCTTTGGAGCGGTTGCAACCACTGGACGCGAGTTTGCCTGGGCAATCCATTGAGGGAGAGATTGCCGTGCTGAGAGTTCGAGATGTACCTCCGATGGGATGGAAATCCCTCGCTTTAGTTCCGTCACATACAAAACAGCTTGGGAGTCCTCGCTGCCAGGTTCAAGAGTTGGGAAATCAAGTGATTGTCGAGAACGAAGTGTTGAGAATGGTGTTTAATGAGGCCGGGTCTATATCTGAGATGTACGACAAAACAAACCGACGCCAAGTACTGCCTAAGGGTGAAGTGGGCAATAGACTCGTGGTTTTTGAGGATAAACCTCTGGACTACGACGCATGGGATATTGATGTCTTCTACACTGAAAAATCATGGATTGTAGACAACTTAATAAGGCGCGAAGTAAAGTCATGGGCCGATGGCAGTGTCAGCATTGTGCAGACATGGACATTTTTAAACTCTCAAATCATGCAAAGAGCCATGATTCATCCAGAAGACAGCGTAGTCAGCTTTGAAACTGAGGTAGATTGGCACGAGCATCAACTTATGCTAAAAGTCGAGTTTCCGACTGATCTGCGAACAAACAAAGCGACGTGTGACATTCAGTTCGGGAATATTGAGCGACCAACCCATTCCAACACATCTTGGGATGCAGCCAAGTTTGAAGTCTGTGCCCACAAATGGGTAGATGTTTCAGAACGCAGTTACGGTGTTTCATTGCTGAATAATTGTAAGTACGGGCACGATATTCGTGGAAATACTTTACGATTGACACTGCTGAAATCAGCAATATGGCCCGATAAGAATGCGGACAATGGAGTTCACAGGTTCACTTACGCAATCTACCCGCATAACGGTGATTGGTATGAGGCACAGACCCCGAGACGAGCCTATGAATACAATTCTCCGTTGCGCGCATTTCGCGGTGGAACAAAACCTGGATTGAGACCGAAGTACTCGTTTTGTAAAGTCGAAAGCCCAAGTGTAATGATTGAAGCATTGAAGCAGAGCGAAGAGGGTTTCGCAACGGTTCTGCGGCTGTATGAGTTCTCCGGGGCGCGTGCAAACTGCAGGATTTCATTTGCACAGGCTCTGAGTCATGTCTTTCTCTGCAATTTATTGGAGGAGGAGGAGTCCGAGCTTACCATCGAGCGCAACGGAACCGAAGTGACTCTCCCGTTTAAGCCCTATCAGATTGTTACACTCAAAGTGACGTTTGCGGTGGACGGGGGAAACGTATAATAATGGGAAATGGATTTTCGACAGCCATGGATACTCTGCAGGTTATTAAGGGACGGCGCTTTGATGGGCCGCGTCGTCTTGATTTGCCATTGACAAAGGACGAGTTGGAAGTTCGACTCCTTTCAGCGTGGTGCGGTCGGGTCGTCGGTTGTATGCTTGAGTCTGCCGACACAACTGTCATGGCAACAGGTGTTAGCGAAATCAGCAAGCTCATTTCTGCTTTGCCAAACGAGCATTTAGACGATACGATTCTCAGTCTGATAACTCTCGAGAAATATGGACCTGACGTAACGACCCGAAACATTGCAGACATGTGGTTACATTTTCTTGATGAGCGCCTGAGGTCTGGCGCGGAACACACTGCATATCGAAACCTAGTGAGCGGGGCGCAGCCTTCTCAATCTGCGGTTGCGGAAAATCCGTTTCGAGAATGGAACGGGGCACACAAGCGAGCGGACATTTTCGGCTACGTGTGCCCGGGTAACCCAGAGCTTGCGGCGGAGATGGCGCACCGTGACGCAATCATTTCTCATTCTGGCAACGGCATATATAGTTCAATGTTTGTTGCGGCCTTAATCTCTGCAGCCTTCTCTCTCCATGATATCGAGTCAGCTATTCGCGTTGCCTACAGTGAAATTCCATCAGATTGTGGGTTGGCAGAAATGGTTCACACGATATTGAAATGGCGCGTGCTCGATTACAAATGGAGTGATATGTTACTCCTCTTTCGCGAAAAATGGGGCGGTCTGCATGCGCGCCATTCCATTCACAGTCTGGGTCGGGTGGTGTTGGCCTTACTTCAGGGGGACGGTGACCTCATTCAATCTATTCGCCTACTCGTTGACAGCGGCGTTGCAATTGATGCCGGCCTTGCAACTGTCGGTTCCGTATGCGGTGCCATGGAGGGTTCTACGCAGTGGCTGAAGAGATGGATTGGCGTGGTGAATCGCGATGTACCCACAGGACTACGCGGACAAGATAAGCTGTCTCTCCCAGATTTGGCAGAACGGACCCGTGATGTCTGCTTGTCAATCCAGGCCTCTTACGCGGATTAGGCCCCCTTACCTGTATTGAATATTGTACGTAAATTCGCTCAGCCATTGATGATTTCTGTGATCCCGCAGTTTTACGCTGACACTGTCATCGCCAATGTCTAACCAGCGCGACTGCGGGAATTCACCGTGCGGACACCCGCCACCGATGTAACAAACACCATTTTGTCGGACCAGTTGTTCGCGAATATCCATTCGACTGTGAGTATGCCCAGTGATAAAAAACACGTTATCTCTGGTTTCAAGAATTTTTCTTAATTCTTCTGACTGTACACAGGTGTCATCGGATTTAGCGACTGTAGCGTTGATAGGTTGATGAAAAAATACAAATACAGGACCTGACTTTGCTGTCTCAAATTCCTGTTCAAACCATTTCAACTGCGTATCAGAGAGCCACCCGGCGTCTTTCAAATCGGGGCTGTATTTTTCCGTCGATAAAAAGAAGAAGGAATGATTTTGAATGATTTGCTTGCTGTAGATGGTCCCTTGCTTTGTATAAGAGCAAAACTGCTGTTGTGCCTTCTCGCAGGTAAATTCGGGATCTTCATAGTAGCCGTAGTACTCATGATTTCCCATTGTGTAATATAAGGGCTGATGGCAATGCTTTTCAAGCAACCGCATGGCCAACCTGAAGTCACGTGCCTTCCCGTTGGTGATGTCTCCGTTCATAACATAGAGGTCGGGTGACAAGGAATCCGCATCTATCAATGCATCTTCTACGGTTGGAACCGTGGACACCGGGGCCTCTGTTTCTTTCCATGTCATGATGTGTAGATCGGAAAATATACTCACGGACAAAAATCCATTGGACAAAACTATTCACCTCAATCATAATATTGATGGAGATATCCTCCATCCTCTGGGTCTATTATAGCGTTACAGAGGAACAGAAAGTGAATTTTACTCCGAATCTGAAGTATGGATTTTCATCTCTGGGTCCATGCCTGTTGTGCTCGAAAGGGGACTAGAAAATGAGCATAGGAAATAGTTCGAAGACGCTAGCAATGTTAGGCAGTATATATAAGTCGCTGTCCAAGGCAGAACAGAAGGTAGCCGACGCGGTGGCCAGCGACGTGCAGGGTACCGTGTACTCGTCTGTTACCGATCTTTCCGAGAAAGCTGACGTCGGAGAAACAACGGTCATTCGGTTTTGTCGAAAACTTGGTTTCCGAGGGTTTCAGGAATTTAAGTTGACGCTCGCTCAAGAAGCGGTTAATTCAGAGCAACATGTCCATGGTGAAATTGAGATATCAGAACTGGATGATACCAGGACAATGTGTGAGAAAATTACCCTTCACAATACTCAAGCCTTACAGTCAACTCTCAATTTGTTACAGGAATCGGAGTTGGAAAAGGCAGTAACTGCCTTGCAGAATCACCAGAAACTCTACATTTTCGGTGTGGGGTCGTCCGGTATCACTGCAGAAGATGCCAAATATCGGTTTATGCGGCAAGGTTTTAACGCCGACTGTGCAACCGACGGGCATGTGATAGCTATGAACTGTGCCTTGGCCACGAAGCAAGATATCGTGCTTGGTATCTCAACGTCTGGGAGTACCAAGGACCTTGTCGACGGAATGCGTATCGCTAAAGAAAACGGGGCGTATATTATATGTCTGACCAATCACGCTCGGTCTCCCATCACTTCCTATGCAGATGCAATTCTTTTGACGTCCTTTAAAGAAAATCCATTACATGGAGGCGCATTTTCGTCCAAGTTGGCACAGATTCATGTCTTGGATATACTCACTACGCTTACTGCCCTCCGCATGAAGGAAAGGTCTTCCAAGTCCATGGAATCTACCGCAAAAAGTGTCCTGGACAAATTATATTGATTCGCGTGCGACAAATATAGGGAGTTATTTACGGACGGATGTGCGACTTGCTGCGCTGAAAACTAAGTAACTCCCTGCTTCTCGCTTCCCCTCTATTTATTGGTCCTCAAGTCTTCTCTTATGATTGCCGAATCTACACTCTTTTACTTATCTACGTTTTTAGAAATTTCAGTTGACAGATGAGTCCGTCATAACGTAATCTTTACGTAATGGAGGTAACATCCGCCAATAATTTATAATGTGGAGGTTATATCCGATATTTTTTTTAGCTAACGGATGTTGCATACGGAAGTAACAAAAAGGTATGTCTAAACTTTTAGGGGGTATCGCAATGGAAAGGAAGCGGAAACATTCTGTTGGAATAACAATGTTAGCTGCAATGGGTATTACCGCTCTTGTTGCCGGTTGCGGCGGCGCCACAAATGCTACCAACAATACGAGTAGCAACGCCACTGCAAGCAATAATACGGCAAGTAAAAGCGGCGTCTTGTCAATGTACATGATTGATGATGGTCACGGCTTCGACCCAAGTCTATTTTCGTGGGAAATGTACCAAGATGGAATGGGAATTTTTGAGGGTCTGGTTCACATGGGTCCTAATGGCAGTCCTGTCGCTGGTATGGCGCAGTCTTGGAATACAAGTAAGAACGGACTGACATGGACATTTCAACTGCGTAACGGAATCAAGTTCAGTAATGGAGATCCCATTACAGCGCAGGACTTCGTCTACGGGTTCAGGCGGGCTGTGAGTCCGGCTGATTCTCAGAGTACAAAAGCCGGTCCAGCTCCAATCACCAACATTCCGCTGCTCAATGCTAGTGCAGTCCGCGCAGGAACGAAGAGTGATTCCGCCCTGGGGATTAAAGCCGTCAATGCGAGTACTGTCGAAATTACTTTGAGTCGTCCAGACCCGGGTCTGCTTAAGGCTATGAGCCTTCCCACCTCAGCCTGGATGGTACCGTTAGACAAAAAAGTCGTCAGTAAAATGAAGCCTGCGGATTGGACGAACCCTTCCAAGATTGTCTCTAATGGGCCCTATATGTTGAAGTCGTATACAGCCAAGACCCAGGCCATATTAGTTCCTAATCCACATTACTATAAGAAAGTTAAATTGAAAGAGATTAAACTCTGGTATTCTCAGAAGACCAATCAACTGCTTGCCTTTAAGAATGGTTCCCTCGATCTCGCTGTATTGAAGGCTCAAGACGTGTCTGCTGTGAATAAGGATTCGAAACTCAAAAGTGAATTGCATATGACACCAACGTCTGCACAATACTCATTCCAGGTTCTCCCGTCCAAAAACAAGGCTCTGTTGAACGTAAAAGTTCGTAAAGCCTTCCAAATGGCGATTGATAGAAAGGCGATTAGTAAAGGTGTACTGAAAGGAACGGGCACTCCTGCATATGGGTACTGGAATCCGACATGGCTCGATCCCTGGATTAAGGATAATGCTATCACCTACAATCCAAGTGAGGCCAAGAAGTTGATGGCTCAGGCAGGATATCCGGGAGGTAAAGGATTTCCTACTGTAATGTTGTATACAGGTAATCCATCTGACCAAGTTGCTCAGGCAATTCAACAAGAATGGCAAAATACCTTAGGTGTAAAGGTAGTCTATAAAGGAGAGGAATGGGGCCAATTCTTGACAGACATTAAAAAGCAACTGCCAGCTAACGAAGTTGGTTTTGGTCAAACCTCGACAAATGCATTCTATCCAAGCTTGGAACTGCCTACTACAAAAGTAGACTGGCTCTACAATAATGGTATTGTGGCAGGCTTCATTCCGCCCAGCCAGTTCCAAAACTACTACAATATCCAAAATAACAAGAGCATAGCTCCGAACAAGCAAATGGCTCAGGAGGCTGCGCTGCAAGAGAAATACTTACCGTCCGACATCAAGCAATGGATGAATGAGGGATTGACGGCGTATAAAACCAACAGTCAATCCATGATGAAAAAATTCTTCATCGATGCTCAAAAACGCGCCTATACCATCACCGTTTATACTCCGTTACAACCTATTTTGGTTCGGTCTAACGTGTCTGGGTATCACCCCAATCGTATGCTCCTGATTGACCCGCCTGTCTGGTTTGGCTATCTGTCGAAATCCTGAGTCTAGTCACGTGCAGTCATGTGAGGTAAGGAAGCCGTATCAGCTTCCTTACCTCGTAAGGAGGGTGGAGCATGGCGAAGTATATTTTCAAACGTATGATGTATATGGTGATAGCGTTTATTGCCGTGAGTTTAGTCACATTTGCCTTGATGAAAGCCGCACCTGGGAGTTTCCTTTCTATTAATACGTACTCCGGCGGCGTTACCGCAGCGGCTACGCAACTCAATGCGAGTGCGCAAGTGATGCAGACTCTAATCAAAGACTACCATTTGAATCAGCCGTGGTATGTGCAGTATTGGGGATATGTCTGGGGATTTGTAACACTCCATATGGGGACCTCTTTTGAATATCCCAATCAGGAGACAATTTCAATCATCGCAAGAACCTTCCCCATCTCCATTGGCTTGGCACTCGTCTCCATTGCAATTGGCGTGGTTGTTTCCATCTTTTCAGGGATTGTTGCAGCCGTTCGAGAAAACACGTGGGTGGATTCAAGCACGATGTTTATAGCCATGATAGGGACTGCATTACCCGTTTATATCGTTGCTGTACTGCTGATGCTCGTCTTTGGTGTCTGGCTTCATGTATTACCTGTAGTTGGCTTTCGGGGTCCTAAGTACTACATCTTACCGGTACTAGCATTGTCCATTCCAATGATTGGCTCGATGTCCCGTTACATGCGCAACAGCTTGATAGAATCGCTGCACTCGGAATACATCACAACGGTGTACGCGAAAGGCGGAGGCTTACGGCAGGTCATATTGGGCCACGGTCTGCGAAATTCGCTACTGCCATTCATTACGGTGGTGGGTCCTCAACTTGCAGCGCTGATGATGGGAACCGTCTTTATTGAGGAGATGTTTGCCATTCCAGGAATGGCCCATATCTTTACGACGGCGGCATCTCAACGGGATTATCCACTCATAATGGACTCCACACTTTTGTATTCGGTAGTGATTATGCTCATGAATCTAATCGTAGATTTAACGTACGGTATTCTGGACCCAAGAATCAGGAAGACCGGATATACGGGCTAGGAGGTGTAGCATGACTACAGGAGCGCAAACCACATCCGATTTACAATCAATCATGACTAAACGGCGTTCCATGACGAAGCGTCTGTGGTACCAATTTAGGCGTAATAAGTTAGCTGTTTTAGGCTTGGGCTTTATTGTAATACTGGTTCTGTCAGCAATTTTTGCACCCATAATTTCGCCTTATCCATATTGGAAGACGGACCTCTTGAATACCTATCAATCTCCCAGTGGTGTACACTGGCTGGGCACCGACGCTGATGGTCGTGATGTACTGACGCGCATTATTTGGGGACTTCAAAGTGCTTGTATTGTTGGTTTTGGGGCTGAAGTGATTGAATTAACAGTGGGTATGATGCTCGGCGCAATCGCCGGTTATGTTGGTGGACTGGCAGACAATATCTTAATGAGAATCGTCGATACAGTTTATTCGTTTCCTAGTTTTTTGTTTAGTATCATCTTGGTTGTGATGCTGGGTCATAATCTTTGGGCTATTCTGATTGCTGTGTCTGCGACAAGCTGGGTTGGCATGGCAAGAATTGCAAGAAGCCAAGTTATGAGAGTTCGACAAGGCGGATATGTTGAGAATGCCCGAAGCATGGGAGCATCATGGTGGACCATTATTCGCCGCTATGTTCTCCCAAATTCTATGGGACCTATTCTTGTTGCCGTATCATTCGGTATACCGGCAAATATGATGACTGAAGCAGGGCTAAGTATCGTTGGATTGGGGATTGAACCTCCTCGTCCGGACCTCGGGCAAATGATTTTTACTGGACAAGATTCCATATTTGGTTATCCGTATTTGTTGTGGGCACCAACTCTGTTATTTGGGATTGCACTCCTGAGTTTCACATTTGTCGGAGATGGATTGCGCGAGGTGTTTGATATAAAAAGTAAGCGTTAATGAATTCTCTTGAAGTAGGTGTGAGGTATGCATCAGGTTCTGTCTGTCAACAATTTAACCGTTCGGTTCGCCTCTGACCAGGGGACTGTTAACGCGGTAAATGGCATTAGTATTGCGGTTCAGCAAGGCAAGGCCGTAGCCCTTGTCGGTGAAAGCGGAAGCGGAAAAAGTACAGCTGTGAAAGCTATGCTGAGACTGCTTCCTACAAACGCTGAAATTCGCGGGGATGTGGTTTTTCAAGGAAAAAATCTTGCCAATCTCTCTTCAAAGGAGATACGCAAGATTCGCGGCCGTAACATTTCTATGATTTTTCAAAATCCAAAAATGTTCTTGAATCCTACCAAGACTATCGGTCAACAAATTATTGAGCCGATACTTTACCACCACCTAGCTACTCCAAGTAAGGCGAAAGAGAAAGCCATTTCTCTGCTCGACCAAGTCGGAATTCCATATCCAGAGGAGCGCTACAGCAATTATCCATTCGAGTTTAGCGGAGGAATGTTGCAAAGGGTCATGATTGCAATGGCACTCATTACGGAGCCGGAGTTGTTAATTGCCGATGAGCCAACGACTTCGTTAGATGTAACCGTACAAGCGGAGATCCTGACGTTGTTGAAGAGGTTGCAACGCGACCACGGAATGTCAATGGTGTTTGTAACCCACGACTTGGCCGTAGCTGCGCAAGTTTGTGACGAGGTCTATGTCCTCTATGGCGGGCTTGTGATGGAGCACATTACGTCGGAAAAGTTGAGACAACGCAGTTCGCATCCGTACCTGCAAGGACTGTTGAGGTCGATTCCAAGAATTGACGGACCTCGAACAAAGCTTCCCTTCATTCCGGGGCAACCTCCAAGTACGATTGACAGCACAATTACGGGATGTATCTTCGCCAACCGTTGTACACGGAAAATGGATAGATGCGAAGAGCAGCCCGAACTAGAGTCTGTTGCGGACAGACATGAAGTTGCCTGTTGGTTGTCCACCCTGGAGGTCAGTTCCTATGGCGGTTAACAACTTGAACGACAGCGGCAAGCAATTGGTCAAACTGGAGGAACTTACGAAGGTGTTTTCCGCGAGTAGAGGTGATTTCCTCGCTTGCGATCACGTAAATTTACAAGTACAGCAAGGAACCAGCCTCGGCATCGTAGGTGAAAGCGGGAGCGGCAAGTCTACTTTAGTCCGGCTGATGCAACTCCTTATTCCATCCACGAGCGGCAAAGTGATACTCAATGGAATTGATGTGACCCGTCTGCCAGAACGCAGACTTAAGCCCTACCGCAAGATGATGCAGTTTGTGCAGCAGGATCCCTATGGCTCACTGTTTCCCCATTTTACCGTTGCCAAAAATATCACCGAACCACTTAGAATTCATAAAAGTGGAAACAAACTATCAAGATTGGAACTTGCACTGCAACTCATTGACAGGGTGGGTCTGTCACCCAAACAGTTTCATTTGTATCCACATGAGTTGAGCGGTGGACAGCAACAGCGTGTGGCCATTGCTCAAGCCCTTTCCTTGAATCCGGAAATGCTGATTCTCGACGAGGCGGTATCAAGCCTGGATGTCTCCATTCAGGCCCAAATTTTGAATTTGTTGCAGGGCTTAAAAGAAGAATTTGGATTGACTTATGTATTTATTTCACACAACTTGTCTGTGATTCGGTTGATGTGCGAAGAAACAGCGGTCATGTATTCCGGGCGCGTTGTAGAGACAGGGGAGTCACAAGAACTGTTTCGCAATCCCTTACACCCGTATACTCAATTTCTGATTTCATCCATTCCAGCCTTTACGGACTCGGGAGTGACACCACTGCCAGAAGAATCCATTGCGCTTAGGAAACGTCCGTCTCGCTCTGAATCGGGGGAACTATGTCCCTATCATACAAGGTGTCCCTTTGCCCAAGACAGATGCCGAAGTGAACGTCCGGTGTTGAGAGAGATTGTGCCCGGAAGATTCGCAGCGTGTCATTTCGCTGAAGACGTAGCCACGGCCAAAACGGGTCAATGTAGAGGATAGATAACTGTTAGGTGGTAAAATATGGACAATAACGAATTGCTAGAGAGTATCCAAAACGGCCTCATCGTTTCTTGTCAGGCATTAGACGACGAACCTCTGTTTGGGGCTGAAATTATGGGGCGAATGGCGTTGGCAGCAAAAATGGGTGGAGCAGTAGGAATCCGAGCGAATGGCGCCCAGGACATTCGAGAGATTAAGAGAGTTACGGACCTTCCTACAATCGGCATTGTCAAGCGGGCCTATGAAGGCTCAGAGGTATACATTACGCCAACCATGAGAGAGGTTGATGAAGTCGTCTCCGCAGGAGCAGACATCGTGGCGGTAGATGCTACGAATCGGGTGCGTCCGGGCGGCTTGATGGCGAAGGAATTTCTTGAGTCCATTCGAGTAAAGTTTCCGGATGCGCTTGTCATGGCGGATATTTCGACATTTGCGGAAGGATTAGCAGCGGTGGCGGCAGGCGTAGATATCATCGCGACAACGCTGTCCGGCTACACTGCTTACAGCCGGCAAGCCGTTAGTCCAGACTTCCGATTGATGCGTGAGTTGACGCATAAGGTCAATGTTCCCGTGATTGCTGAAGGAAGGATCGGAAAGCCTGAGGAAGCCGTAAGGAGTTTCGAGAATGGCGTGTTCGCTGTGGTGGTCGGGTCAGCCATTACACGACCTCAAGAAATTACACGTACATTCGTAGAGGAGTTGCAAACCATACGGAAGATACGTTCTATATAACTCTCGAAAGGGCTGCATCATGGAGATTACATTGGTATCAACCTATCAGAAGCTGAGTGAGGTTGCTGCGGACTATGTACAAGAAACGATGAAGTCCCGTGCTCATTGCGTCTTGGGTCTGGCTACGGGGGAGACTCCTGTCGGCCTATATGCTCAGCTGGTACGACGCTATCGAAGGAGAGAAATTTCTTTTAAAAACACGACCACCTTTAATCTTGACGAATATGTGGGATTACGGCCTGCAGACGAGTCGAGTTATCACTACTATATGCACCGTCATCTGTTTCGTCACGTCGACATGGACGTCAATAAAATTCACATTCCCCTGGGTGCCGCGGCGGATTTGGAGGGGGAGTGCAGACGCTATGAATATGCTATTGAGGATTCAGGCGGCATAGATTTGCAGATTCTCGGCATTGGCAGAAACGGGCATATTGGTTTTAACGAACCGGGATCAACTTGTACAGGCAGAACGAGAGTAGTGCAGTTGGAGGCAAGTACTCTGGAAGCGAATGCGCAGTATTTTCCGTCCGTTCAGGATATGCCGCACGAAGCGATTTCTATGGGAATCGGCACGGTTCTGGAGCAAAGTCGACACATTTTGTTGCTTGCTTCCGGTGCGGCAAAGGCCGCCGCGGTTGAAAAAATGTTGTCAGCGGACGAGACAACGGGAAAGCTGCCTGCCTCGTGTTTACAACTGCACCCTAACGTCACATGTGTGCTGGACTATGACGCTGCGGCAAATCTATCAGATTCCGTTGTAAGAGAGAACAGGGTACTAGAGGGCGGGGTGTAGTCGAGTTGAAAGAACATAGCATTGGCATTGACATTGGCGGGACCAAAATCGCTGCAGCAGTCATATCGGAGGAGGGAAGTATTTTACATAGGAGAGTGTGTCCTACACCTACAGCAGGTCAGGAGTTTGTCATTGAGAAACTGAAAGAGCTCATTGACGACTTACTGTTCTGGTGTCAACAAGCCAGTATTTCTGTCAAGGGAATTGGCGTTGGGACTGCAGGTCAAATTGACTTTGCGACGGGAAGGGTTTTAACCGGCACCACCAATATTAAAGACTGGAATGACATCCCGCTGCGCAGTGTCTTAACAAAACACTCTTTGTTGCCTGTGTGGGTTGATAATGATGTCAATGTACTTACGATTGCTGAACAAAAATTTGGAAGCGCCGTCGGAGAAAAAAATGTCATCTGTCTGTCTTTGGGTACTGGCGTTGGCGGCGGTCTGATTGTAGATGGGCAGTTAGTCAGAGGAATGTTTGGTGCGGCAGCCGAACTAGGTCACATTTCAGTGAACATGAACGGCCCTCAATGTAACTGCGGCTTCAAGGGCTGTCTGGAAACCTACGCGTCTGGAACCGCTATAGCTCGAATGATGAATGAGCGTTTGAACAAGACCGACGAAGTCCAGGCGGATTCAGCTTTAACCAGTCGACAGGTCTTCGACTTGTATCACCAGCAGCATTCTACTGCAATTGAAGTGGTCAATGAAATGACCGAAGCACTGGCGTTTGCCATTGTGAGTCTGATTCATACGTTCAATCCGTCGGTCGTGGTGCTAGGCGGAGGTGTCATGGATAGCGGTACTTGGATAGCAGAGCTTGTCAACGGCAAGGTCAAGAAATTAGGTATTTCTTCAATGGTGCAACCTGTACGAATCACCCGAACAAAGACCGGTGTGGATGCATCAGTCATTGGGGCAGCATACCAGTGTTGGCTGTACCAATAAAAGAAGCCAGGAGGAGAAGAACATGGCCAAAATAAAAATTGCGGTTATCGGAGCTGGCACTATTGCGCAAATCGGACATCTTCCATATTACCGAGATGAGACTGGTGTGGAACTTTGTGCGGTCGTAGATGTCAACTTGGAAAGGGCCACGGATGTGGCTCGAAAGTTTGGAGCGAATGCCGCTTACAGTGATGCCAAAGAAATGTTTGAAAAGGAAAACGTGGATGCGGTTAGCATCTGTACCACAAATCAGAGTCATGTAAGTCTGTCGAAACTAGCATTTAGCTACGGCGTGGATGTTCTGGTAGAGAAACCTCTGGCTGTGAGTTCTGCTGAAGCTTGGGAGCTAGTAAATGAAGCAGAGCGTGCCAAATGTATCTGTATGGTGGGTATGAGCCATAGGTTCAGAAATGAGTCCCAGGCTCTTAAACGGTTTATTGAAGCCGGTGACTTAGGAGATATTTACTATGCCAACGCTAAGATTCTTAGAAGAAGGGGTACGCCCACTGGCTGGTTTACCGACAAATCAAAATCAGGCGGAGGACCGCTGATGGACATCGGTGTCCATGTTCTGGATTTAGCTTGGTGGTTAGTGGGGAAGCCCGTCCCGGCTCGTGTTTCCGGACAACTGGTCAAGAAAATTGGCCGCTATGAAACAATCATGTCCTCACGCTGGCAAAGTGCAGACAGCGCCAATAGGGACAACAGTATTTTTGATGTCGAAGACTTTGCAAGTGCATATATTCGTTTCGAGAACAACATGGTGATGAACCTTGAAGTGAGTTGGGCTCTGAACGGTCCGCAAGACGATGCGCTCAAGGTGAATATCTACGGTGACAAAGGAGGAGTATCTCTCGATCCGCTGCGCTTTTACTCCGAACACAATCACATTTTGTCGGAATCTGCTCTCTCTGTGCAATCAAACGATCAAATGAAAGATGAAATTTCCCACTTTATCGAATGCGTTCAAAGACGTGAAACACCGTTACCCTCCGTACATGAGGGCGCGCAGATTGTTGATATTTTAGAAGCCATTCACGCGTCGTCTGAACTGAACCGTGAAGTCATCATACAGAAGTAAAGGTGTAAATCGCTGCAACCTCTAGATTGAAAACGTGGAACGGGAGACAGGAGGCCCACTATGAAGTTAGCCGTAAGCATGTGGAGTGTACATCGAAAGTTCTTTCATGACGGTTGGAACGTTCTGGATTTTCTTGATTTTTGCCGAGAGCACGGGTTCTCGAATGTAGAGCTGCTGGACGTGTTTTGGAAAGACCAATCAAGTGAACTGCCGAAGGTGAAGGACTTTCTTCGGAAAAACGGCATGACTGTGGCTGCCTATGCAGTCTCAAACGATTTCGCAAAGGAAGCTGCAAGTGACCGAGAAAAAGCTGCAAAGGTCATCCTGAACGGCATTGAACTTG
Source organism: Alicyclobacillus sp. SO9 (assembly GCF_016406125.1). Lineage (NCBI taxonomy): Bacteria > Bacillati > Bacillota > Bacilli > Caryophanales > Alicyclobacillaceae > Alicyclobacillus > Alicyclobacillus sp. SO9. The sequence goes on from NZ_CP066339.1 coordinate 2,018,724, forward strand.
CGAAGGAACTTGAGACACAAGTCGTGCGCGTGTTTGCTGGGGACTTAAAACCGGGATCGGAATTTCAAAACAGTGTGGGCTATATCGTTGAGGGCTTTCGGAGCGTAGTTGCAAAGGCGGAAGCAGAAGGCATCGTTTTGGCTCTAGAAAACCATGGGAAACTGGCTGGTAAAGGTGAACAAGTTCGTCATATTATTCGCGAAGTAGGCAGTAACAGCCTCCGGTCAACTTTTGACATGGGTAATTTCATATTAGTAGACCAAACTGCCCTCCGAGCCTTTGCGGAACTGGGTACCTTGGTTGCGCATGTGCATGTGAAGGATTTCAAACAAGCAAATCATGGTGAGGGGCTTCAGGGTGTTAATGAAAAGTGGTTTGTGTCGACCGTTTGTGGCTTGGGTGAAATCCCTATATCCGAAGTGCTGCGAAAGATCCGCTCATCCGGCTATGACGGCTATGTGTCCCTGGAATATGAAGGTGATGGAGATGAAGTCTCCGGTGTGTTAGACAGCATGGAATATCTTCGCAAGTATATCAACTAGCTGTATCTGAAAGGGTGACTTTAATGAAACCTTTAAACGTCGCGGTTATCGGTGCGGGTTCTATTTCAGACCTACACCTCAAGTCTTATCAAAAAAACCAGCAAGCCGCTATCGTAGCCATTTGCGACATAAATGAGGGTCGAGCTCGCGCCAAGGCTGCAGAATACGGCATCGAACGTGTCTATACAGACTATCACAAGTTGTTGGAGGACAGAGAAGTAGAGTCTGTAAGCATTTGCACGTGGAATAACTTGCATGCTCAGATTGCGATGGATGCATTAAGGTCTGGGAAAAATGTCCTAGTTGAAAAGCCTTTGTCCCGGACGCTGGAAGAAGCTTTGCAGTTACAACAAATTGTAAAGGAAACCGGAGGACTGCTGCAGGTTGGCTTCGTTCGCAGGTATGCTTCGAACACAGAAATTCTAAATCGATTTATTCAGGCGGGTGAACTAGGAGAAATCTATTACTCCCGCGTCTCTTGTCTGAGACGGCTTGGCAACCCTGGCGGGTGGTTCGCAGATGTTGAACGTTCCGGCGGTGGTCCGCTGATTGACCTTGGCGTTCACATCATAGATATCGCTTGGTATTTAATGGGGAGACCCAAGGTTAAATCGATTAGCGGCAACACATATTTGAAACTAGGCAACCGAAGCAACATTCAGAACTTGTCTTTTTATCAAGCATCTGATTATGACACAAGTAGAAATACAGTCGAGGATTTTGCCAATGCCCTTATTCGTTTCGAAAATGGTGCGTCTATGACAGTGGACGTAAGCTACACTCTGCATGCGAAGGAAGACGAGCTGATTGTGAAGTTATATGGAGAAAAAGGCGGAGCTGAAATTGAGCCGGAGTTAGCTATTGTTTCAGAAAAATACGACACAATTTTGAACGTAACACCACAAGTAGATAACCGGGGACTTGATTTTGTCGAAGCATTTCAGAATGAAATTAATCACTTTGTTGGTTGCAGTCAGAATCATACAGAGTCCCGCAGTCCGGTGGATGACGGCGTTGAAATCATGAAAATGTTAGTGGGTATCTATGAATCAGCTCAAAAGGGGACAGAAATTTATTTTGATTAAACTGTTGAGGGTTGTGTCTTGATAAATTGGGAGTGTTTGTGTTGAGACGACTTGTCGCTGTGAATGGATTGGTAAAAATTGAAGTCTGCAGTGAACCGACTATGACTGAGCAAAGTGTTCTGATACAGACGCACTTTTCGGCCATTAGCCCTGGCACTGAGTATAAACTCATTGAGAGTTCACGGGAATCGCCTGTCCCTCTTGGTTACAGTGCAGCAGGTACTGTCCTGGCTGTCGGAAGCAAGGTCCTTGGCATCAAGGAGGGAGACAAGGTGGCTTGTTACGGAGGACCGTTTGTGACGCATTCGGAACGGCTGGTGGTTCCTCAAAACCTCTGTGTAAGGTTGCCAGACGATGTGTCGTTAAGTGATGCTGCCTTCGTCGGTTTGGGTGCCATTGCTGTCCACGGCGTACGAAGCCTGGGAATTCAATTTGGTGAAATTGTGGCAATTTTCGGCTTGGGTTTGCTTGGCCAACTCTCCACACAACTTTGTCATGAAGCGAATTACCTTTCCATTGTTACCGATTTATCAGAAGTCAGGCGCGGTCGGTTACTGAATCACTACAGTACTGCAAGCGGTGTACAAGTGCTTGACAGCTCACATTTCAGTGCAGCCATAAGTGAGGCTTCCGGTGGCGGCGGTGCAGATGCAGTCCTGATATGTGCTCACTCCCTTCAATCTGGACTCCTTGATGCTGCTTTAGAGGTTGTCCGATATCGCGGACGCGTGGTTATAGTAGGCAACATTCCTGTGGAGTGCTCACGAGAAAAAATGTTTCAGAAAGAAGTTGACGTCCAAGTTTCTCGAGCTGGTGGAATAGGAAGGTATGATGAGGGCTATGAAAACCGCGGAATAGACTTTCCAAGAAGTCTGGTTCGATGGACAGAAGGTAGAAATATGCAGGAAGTGATTCGCTTGCTGGCGTCTGGTCGACTCGACATCGATTCACTTGTAACACACCGCATTGCGTTCAATGATGCTCCCAGCGCATATACGGAGATGAAGCAAGAGTCGGATTTTATGGCAGCAGTCCTATCGTACTAGACTATTTTCAGGACAGACATCCATATTTGGAGGTGAAGCTGGTGGCCGAGTTGGTTGTGAATCCAGATTTCCGAGACCGGAAGGAAGGCGAGTCTACGGCAACCGGCTGGTTTGAAAAACCTGACCGGAATACGTTCGAATATGCGATTGAAGCAATTCAATTGGGCGGTGTAACCAGGAGCATCCAAAAGGTTATCGGATCTGGTCGCGGAGATGGATACATCTGGCAAAAAATTGACGTTACACCAGGGACCTATCGACTCAGCGGGACACTGAAAACACAGGGAGAAATTAGTTCCCAGTTAAGGCTCTTCTTTATGGATGAAAACGAGAAAATTATCCGTCGAGAAATATCACGAACGGTGCTCGGCAATAGTGACTGGGAGCGTATTTCAGTAGTGTGTGAATCCCCGCCTGAAGCCAAAAAAGCACTCCTGTTTGCCATCTCATACACAGTCTTTGAAGAAGCATCTTGCAGTTGGTCACACATTAGTCTTCAGCCAATCACTGATTCGACTGACGAAACAACAGGGACAACAGGAAGTGAAGCCGCAGAATTAGAAGACGTTGGCGTTTCGAGACCGGGCGTTGTCTCGTCTACAGATGAGGCCCCTGTTATTATCCCACGTCCACAAAGGATAAGCTGGGACACGTCGGTCGCATTTCGCCTCTCGCCGGCCGTTGTTATCGTACCAGAGGGAGACATGTTTCTTGAGGAGATACAGCGGGTCGCTGAGTACTTTAGCGTGTTTGTGAAGACCGAGCTTGGAATGGATATCAGGGTTGCGACATCGGACCAGGCAACGGTATTAATGGAAACTATTTTGTTACGCATAGGCAGTCCGAGGGAACATCAGGGTGCAGATAAAGACACCCAGGAAATTCTGCGGACACGCGCTGAGTCCTATTGTTTGGAGATTGAGCGGAACAGGGTCACAATCACGGGACACGATGCTCGAGGACTCTTCTTTGGAGTTCAGAGCTTCATTCAAATCATCAACGGATTGCAAAATTCATCGCAAAACGAATTGCAAACCACAGGCAAGACGGAGCAGTACTATCTTCCGGGATGTGTGATAGTTGACTACCCTGACCTTGAGTGGCGCGCTGTACATATCTTTATTGATTTTCTTTCACAAGACTTTACAAAAGCACTCATAGACAAAATTTTATGCCGCTATAAATTTAATGCACTTGTGATTGAGTGCTCGAGCGTTAAATGGGAATCCCATCCGGAAATCTGGCGGGAATCTGCTGTTGAAACCGATAAATTACGCGATCTCGTTGACTATGCAAAACGCCGTTTCATGGAAGTTATACCGCTGGTTCAGTCTTTAGGACACTGCCAGTGGCTGTTTGCCAATGGACAAAACGTCGATATTTGCGAGGACAGAGACAATCCATATGCCTACAATCCGCTCAATGACAGGTCGTACTCCGTAATGTTTGAAATCTACGATGAAGCCATTGAAGTATTTCGACCAAAGCTGTTTCATATTGGACACGATGAAGTTCGCATGGTTGGAAGCTTCCCTAAATCTGCGCAAGGAAAAGAAAAGGGATTCGAATCATTGTTTGTACAGGATACAAATCGAATTTCTCAGCATTTAGAGAGCCGTGGTGTAAGACCAATGATGTGGGCGGATATTATTCAGGAACCGACGTTTCAACCATATCTCTCAAAGATAGATTCCTCTCTGTTTATGGTGGATTGGCAATACACTCCTTTTCGAGCGTACCAAGGTATTGAATTCTTGCGAAATGAAGGATTTGATGTCATCGGGTCAGCCTGGCATAATCCGCAAAATATTTTTTACTTTACTAAACATGTAAAGGAAATCGATGGCTTAGGAATGCTTCAAACCACCTGGACGGGTCATTTTGGAAGTACGTGTGCGTTAGCGACAGACATGAAACAATACATTGCACATCTTTACGCTGCCGAGATGAATTGGAATGTAGACGGCTATGGGTCTGTAGCTGCACTACCCTATGATTCGCAAAAACTCGTCAAGACTGCACTGGAGGAAAACACTGTGACCGGGGAAATTCCAGACTGGGGAAGGAATTGGTGATGCGGTGATGAGCGATACTCCGAGCGTACAAGTAGGGTGGAAAGCTATTTTGAGAAGGTGTGTAGGGCCGGTACGGACTTATTTTGATTCGATGCTGCGCGGCATGGGAACAGACGACACCCACTTATTTGATGAGGAATTAGGACAGAGGGCGAGTTGTTGTACGACAGGGCAAGCGGCTTGTTTGTATACATTAGACGCTATCCTTACAGGTGGCGACGGCAAAGAGATTGCCGTTGACTTAATGAAGGATGTAGAACGTCGGCAACTTCCCTCCGGAGGCTTCAGTCAGCCCTATTACCGCAAAGCAGGAGAAAAGGAAGTTGTGGATATTGCTGAGATTGGGGCTGTTGCCAATAGTCTCTATCACGTGTGGAGGCATACAGGAAGTGATATTCCCGCTATCATTTTGAAGCGAAGTGCGGACTATTTGATAACTCAAAAGGTACCTCTGCACAGCGGTGCAGTCTACAAAAATCCAAATGCTGTCGATGATGTTCTGAACGGTGATATCTATGCAGCTCATACTTGGGCGCGTGCATTTCAGGTGACGAGGGACTCATCCTACGCTGAGGAAGCTAAGAAGACACTACACCATGTAGGAAATGCATTTAGTAGACACGAGAGCGGGTGGTGGCCTTACACTGAGACGTGGGCGGGCGAAATTGCCATGGGAAACAGTGTCAGTTATCAGGCCACAATTATAGCATTTGCGCACACATGCCTCGAAGTCATGCCGGCAGAAGTAACAACGCGGTGGATGCACATCATCAATGAAGCCACAGGTACCATTGCTCGGTGCCTGTCAGAACCACCGTCAGAGTTCGTAGAGGTTCCTTGGTGGTCCCGGGACTGGAAAAACACGTGGGAAATTTACCTCGCGTTGTGGCGTTCCAGAACGAGCAAAGGTCCATCGGACATTGTAAATCAGAGAATGAGAGAGGTAGTGCAGGATTTGGAACACGACGGAGTTCTGTGCTTTTCTCCGAAGATTCTGTCGGAAGATAGAACCCGGACACCGGTATCTACGACGTTTCGCAAGACAGCCACTTTTGCAGGAATTTTATCCTATATGGCGCTTGACGAAGGTGTCGTACAGGGGGCGGACGTCTTATGAAGAAGGGGGTGAACCAATTTTCAATGCCTGAGCATTGGAGCTTGACAACCATTTTTGAAATGGTTAAAAATGCCGGGTTTGACGGGATTGAACTGAACCTTGGTGATTCAGGTGAACTGTCCTTAACTTCCAGCGACAGTCACATCGAATCCGCAGCAAGGGAAGCCGAAGCAGTTGGGGTTGACCTGCCAAGCGTTGCAACAGCATTGTTCTGGAAGTATAGTCTCACACACAACGAAGCCGGGATTCGAGACAAGGCTTATGGTATTGCAAAACGGCTGATTGACGTCGCGGTAATGATGAAAGTTTCAACTGTTCTCATCGTTCCTGGTCTTGTCGATGCGGACACCCCTTACGATAAGGCATATGAAAGAGCAGTTGAACAATTGCAATCTATTGGAGAATACGCACGGCAACAAAACGTCCAGGTCGCGGTTGAAAACGTCTGGAACAGGTTCTTGCTTAGTCCATTGGAGATGCAACGGTTTCTTCGAGACATCGATAATCCATTTGTCGGCGTGTACTTCGATGTTGGAAATGTACTCGCGTATGGATTTCCTGAACACTGGATTGATATTTTAGGGAATAAAATATTTGCTGTTCATGTAAAAGATTTCAAAAACGACATCGGTAATATTCGAGGCTTTACCACTTTGCTGCACGGTGACGTAGATTGGCATGCTGTCATTACAAAGCTTAAAGCCAGTGCTTATGACCATTATCTGATGGCTGAGATCCCGCCGCACAAGTATCCTGAAAGATTTCTGCAGGAAATATCAACAGCACTGGATTTCATTATGGAGGTGGATAATTGATGGTAAATGTCGTGGTTGTTGGAGCAGGCACAATGGGAACTATGCATTCTACATCCTTCGCGAGGATGGAAGGTGTGCAAGTGGTCGGCATTGTCGATATTCGGGCAGAATACGGTAACAAATTAGCGAGCAAAATCGGCACCCAGGCATTCCTGTCACTGAATGATGCATTGACGAGTCAGGAGGTTCATCTCGTTGATATCTGCGTCCCTACGTACCTGCATCGGCAATACGTAGAACAAGCAGCAGATGCAAACTGCCATGTCATTTGCGAAAAGCCGATTGCCCTGACACTATCTGACGCCAACGCCATGATGGACGTCTGTGAACGGGCGGGCGTCAAATTTTTTGTCGGGCACGTTCTGCGGTTTTTCCCAGAATACCAAAAGTCACACCAACTTGTTCAACAAGGAAGGGTGGGAGATGTCGGAATCGTGCAGGCCGGGCGCGGAGGTGCATTTCCAAATGGATGGCAAGATTGGTATGCCAGCATCGAAAAGAGTGGAACCCTAATTACTGATATGATGATTCATGACTTCGATTTTCTGCGCTGGTGCTTTGGAGAGGTGAAACGTGTTTACGCAAAGAGTAACTGGGGGCGTGACTTGAATAAAATCGACCATGCCTTTGTTACGCTGCGCTTCAAGAGTGGTGTCATTGCCAGCGTAGAGGGAACTTGGGCGTATCCTGACGGGTTTACCACCTCTCTGGAGATTGCAGGAAAGGGAGGTATCATCGCACGGCACAGTGACGAGGAAGCCCCGATTCATACATTCTTACGAGAGGACGGCACGAATACTGGAGGCGTCGCTGTTCCGGAGAGTCCACTGCTGAAGGGACCCTATTACTTAGAACTTGAGCATTTTATCGACTGTATTATTCATGACACAACACCTCTGGTTTCTCCCCATGATGCGTATAAAGCCCTGCAAATCAGTCTAAGTGCTCTTCAATCCATCCGTACAGGAATTCCAGTTTATATAGAGGAGGAGACTTTATGAAAGTAGGGATCGTAAGTTTCGCACATCTTCATGCGTATACGTATGCCGATGCCTTGTTAAATATGGAAGATGTAGAACTATGTGCAATTTCTGATGGTAATGCCGCTCGCGGACGAGAGGCGGCCAAACGGTTTCGCACACGGTACTATGGGGATTATCACGAAATGCTGCAAGAGGACCTAGATGCGGTTGTCGTTTGTACAGAAAACTCAAGGCACGCTGAGGTGGTCATTGCAGCAGCAGAGGCAGGTAAACATGTGCTTTGTGAAAAGCCAATTGCCACCACGGTAGAAGATGCCAAGCAAATGATTGAGGTTTGCGAACGAAACAACGTCATTTTGCAAATTGCCTTTCCAGTGCGTTTTTGCGCCCCAATTCAGAGACTGAAACAAATGATTTTGGATGAGGACCTAGGTCGTATCATTGCAATTAAAGGTACAAATCGAGGTCAAAATCCAGGCGGCTGGTTCGTCGACAAGAATCTCTCTGGAGGCGGAGCTGTCATGGATCATACGGTTCACGTGATTGATTTGATGAGATGGTTTATGGGAAGTGAAGTCAGAGAAGTGTATGCCGAAGTCGACACAGTGTTTAACGATATTCCCGTGGACGATTGCGGCATTCTGACGTTGGAGTTTGAGAATGGAGTATTTGCCTCTCACGACCCCAGTTGGTCCAGGGTGAAGTCGTATCCGACGTGGGGAGATGTAACCCTCGAAGTCATTGGAACAAAAGGTGTAACCAAAGTAGATGCCTTTTCGCAACATGTTACTTTGTACAGTGACCTGGACAACCGAGTCTCTGAAGAATTTTGGGGGGATTCAATGGACATTGAACTGATAAGAGACTTTCTTTCCTGTATCAAGGAGCATCGCTCGCCAAGCATTACTGGTACAGATGGACTTAAGGCTTTAGAAGTAGCATTGGCTGCGTATCAGTCTGCAGAAACAAATCAACCTGTGAAACTAACTCACAGATAGGAGAATTGAGGTTTTAAGGCTGCGAATTTTCACATTGTACGCCCCAGGTTCAAGCAATAGGGATAGGGGTCTTGACAAGGTGTATATCTAGGTATACGTTTAACAAGAAATATGAAATCGATTACTTAGTGGTGAGAGAATGGCGACACTAAAGGATGTAGCGCGTGCCGCAGGCGTGTCAACGGCAACCGTGTCGCGGGCACTTGGCGGTACTGGTTATGTCTCCGATGAAGTGAAACATCGCGTTATGGCAGCGGTAAAAGATTTAAATTATCAAATGAACGGTATTGCGCGGAGTCTTCGAAACGCAAAGACGAATACTATCGGCGTTTTAGTTCCTGATATTTCCAATCCGTACTTCATGGAGATCATCCGTTCTTTTGAAGAAGATGTCAGTTCCAGCAACTATAATATCTTGGTGGCGAGTTCAGCAGAGACCCCCGAAAAAGAGCAGAAACTAGTCGAAGTTTTCGTTGAAAAGCGTGTAGACGCCATTGTTTTGGCAACCTGCCAGGAAGATGTCAGTCGTTCCGTCGCGGCCTGTCAACAAGGCGGTGTTCCTGTACTGCTCATTGATAGGTCTGCTGCCAACATTGACGTGGATACAGTTGTTGAAGAAAGTGTGTCTAGTACGTATGAAATTGTGAAATACCTGATTTCTTTAGGACATCGTAAGATTTCTATGATTAATGGAAGTGCGCCAATTAGTACGATTTCGGAACGGGAAAGAGGATTTCGCCAAGCGCTTGAGGATTTTAAGGTGCCACTGGTTCCAGAATACATACAGCATGGTGAATTTACACAGGAAAGTGGCTACTATTTAGGTAATCGATTACTTACCTTGTCAGACCCGCCAACGGCGATATTTTGTTCCAACAACTTTATTACCGTCGGGCTTATGGTTGCTGCGAACAACTTGAAGGTACGCATACCGGAAGATGTTTCTGTGGTGAGTTTCGGAGAGCTGTTATTACCAGAGTTGATTCAACCCCGGGTGACGGCGGTCATTCAAGACCCAGAGAAGGTAGGGAAAATAGCCAGCCGTATTTTGCTTCACAGGATTGAGGATAAGAGTTTAACCGCGACAGAGCGCACCGTTTTATCAACGTATATCCGCTTAGGTGATTCAGTTTTGCCGAGGAGTTAGTCGAATTGTCAAAAGGTATTGCTGGTGGAGAAGCAGGGTTGTGCAATCTCGTAAACATATCATTTGAATATTGGAAATAGGCGGAATTTTATGTCTTTTGGAAGGGGTGAGGATACGTGCAAAGCGGTGAAACGCAAGATTTCAAGACTGACTTTCCGAAAGTACGATGGAGAGGTAAGTGGATTTCTGCGCCGTCCGTGGTTGGAGGTCGAAGAACCGTATCTTCTGCTGCCCTCGGTCACACTATTTTGTTCCGGAAGAGCTTTGATGTGGCTGACAGCGGTTGCGAAAAGTTCCCCGCGAGAGTGACAGCGGATTCCCGCTACATTTTGTGGTTGAATGGTGTGGAAGTATCCCGAGGGCCGATTCGAAGTCAGCCGCGAAGGCTCACCTATGACGTTGTCGACTTGGCACCGTATCTACGTTCTGGCAGGAACGTACTTTGTGCTCGCGTTCAGTACTACGGCGAAAACACTGCGTGGTGGATGAAGGCGGATGCAAACCTAGCGTTGGGTAACTTTGGGGTATTTGCTTTCGAAGCGTATTGTGACAAGGACAAATCCCTTATCAGTGACGATAGTTGGAAAGCAACTGTCTCTGATGCATGGAGTTCCGTTCCCATGCAAGATAGAACACTGTCAACCGCACCGCTTGAAGTATTTGACGCTCGCAGACTGTCTATGCACTGGATTGATCTCAACTTTGATGATACGGGCTGGTCGTCTGCGAAGATTGTAGCGGCGGAGCATATGGGCTCGCTGAAATATGACAGTCCTCCAACCGATCCCTATGGACCCATGCGTGTGAGACCGATTTCCAAACTCACAACCTTTGAAAAAACCAGTTCTGTTCATTCAGTACATGTGGTCCACGATGAGCTTAGTTTGCACTCGGATCCAGTCAAGCACGTGCTGGCCAATCTAGCTGCAGATAACATTCAGTCCGTTGCGGCAAAGCCCGATTTCCCGGTTGCAATGCAAGTTGCGGGCGGTTGCGCCACCGTAATTATTGTTGACTTCGGTCGGGAGGTTGCGGGAACACTGCGAATCGCTCTGGATGCACCCGAAGGGACGGTTGTGGACGTTGCTGCCTCCGAAGCGCTGAGTGCGTTCGCAAGTGCGAATCAACACACAGGTTTTCGCTACATTGCGCGGGGACAGGAGGATTCCTTTGAGTCTTTTGATCCGATGGGGATGCGCTATGCAAAAGTCTGTATCACAGGTACTCACGAATGTCGTGTAGAGTCCGTAACCATTCACGAGCGTCTGTATCCGTTTACAGACCGTGGGTCTTTCATCTCGAACGACAGTCGCTTGAACTCCATCTTCGAAGCCGGCGTTCGCACAGTCTCACTCACTTCCCACGATGCCTTCATAGACTGTCCGTCTCGGGAACAACGCGCATGGATAGGTGACAGTGTTGTTCATCAATTAGTGCATCTTACCGTGAACGCGGATTGGAAATTGGCGATATGGAATCCACAGTTGGCCAATTCTCCGAGATACGATGGTATTCTTCCGATGTCTGTTGCAGGGGATTCAGAGGCTGCAGGCGGCGTCAACATTCCGGAGTGGTCCCTGCACTGGATTAGCAGTGTCTACAACCTGTACCGGTATGTAGGAGATAAGGTTTTGGTTGCCAGCCTACTACCATCCGTAGAACGCGTTCTCAGATGGTTTCTTCCATACCAAAACGAGCAGGGGCTATTGGAGCATCTTCCTGAATGGGTCCTTGTTGACTGGTCTACGGTGATGCGTGAAGGAGCTTCATCCATTCTAAACGCACACTTTGCCTTGGGCCTGTGGCAGTTTTCAGAGATGGCTGCCTGGCTTGAGGACGCTGGCCGTGCGAAATGGGCAACAACGATTTGGTCAGAAATAAGGAATTCATTCGATGTTTTTTGGGACCCAAAGCGGGAGGCTTATGTTGACAACATCGTCAACGGCATCCCAGGACGGGCCATAAGCCAGTTGGCACAGGCACTGCCTGTTTGTGGTCGTTTGGTGCCGCCAGAGCGTTTTGATGCACTGTTGCGAAATATGGTGGACAAGCGGCATCTCACGTGCAAATCGTGGTTGGCTGATGTGTTTGAACGATTCATTTCAGAAGCGCCAAATCTGACGAGTGAGCAGGATGGAAACGAATTGCTGCTGGAGTCTATTGTTAATGGTTCTATGGACATCAACGTGGACTGGGATATGGAACAGGAAAGCGTTGAAGCCCAGCCCTTTATGAGATACATGGTACACGACGCCGTTGTATTAGCAGGCGGGCCTGACAAAATTGCGGATTTGTGCCTTGACTGGGGAAGTTTTCTTGACGCAGAAGGGGACACATTCTGGGAGTTGTGGACAGGAGGCAGTCTATGCCATGGATGGAGTAGTACTCCGACGCGAGACTTAATTCAGTACACCCTGGGAGTGACGCCGGCAACCCCAGGATTTGAGTCTGCGCGCATTGCTCCGCGACTAGGTCATCTGGAATGGGCCAAAGGACAAGTGCCAACTCCCTACGGCTTCATTACAGTTCATATAGATAAGCATTCTATTTTGGTGGAATCACCCGTCCCGTTTCATTTGGATTTGTCTGGCGACGAGGAGTTGTGTTTTCCTGCGGGAAGGCATTCTTTAGATAGAGTTTCTGACTCCTAATCGCGTTACAAGGGGGTGGACGTCAACTGAGCAATGGGTCGCATTTCGTACTAAATCTAAGGGGGATATTCTAATGAGAACAAGGTTCAATAGGTACTACCTAACGCTTACGGCCGCAACTGTAGCAACAATGGCTTTGGTCGCTGGATGCGGGACCACGAATACTGCAAGTAATACGTCGAAGTCAAATTCTTCGAAGAGTTCCGCTGCCAATGGGAAAACAATCACATTGACGTATAGTACGGTAGCAACGCCCGACCAATTAGAGGTGAAGGCTGCAAAGAAATTTATTAGCGAGGTAGAAAGTCTGACCAATAACAAGGTCAAGATTAAGCTTTATACTTCCGGCAGCCTCTATGGTCAGGATGCCGCTTTGCCCGCAGTTGAGCAGGGAAATTTAGATATGACCACAGTTTCTGCAGCTACATTGGCCCCCCAAGTCCCGGAACTCGGAATGTTCACAGCGGCTTACACGTTTAAGAACTATACGGCAATGGATAAAGTTTTGAATGGCAGTATTGGGAAGAAACTGTTTAAGCAGGTTGCGCAAAAGACCCATGTACTCCCTCTTGACGCTTGGTATCTAGGAAATCGGGAACTGAATTATCGCAATGTTGGGCACGCCATAAAAACCCCGCAGGATATGAAGGGTGTAAAGCTGAGAATGCCAGATGCAAAAGCATGGCTGAATCTTGGTAAGGCGTTGGGAGCCAACCCTGTTCCGCTGTCCTTCAGCAATGTCTACACTTCTCTACAAACGGGCACCATTGACGCACAGGATAATCCGTTGCCGACAGATAAGGCCGACAAATTCTATGAAGTTGCAAAGAACATAAGTCTTACTAATCATGTAATCGATTCCATCTGGCCCGCTATCAGCGATAAGGCATGGAATAAACTGACTCCCAGTGAGCAATCGGATATGCAAAAGGCAGTGTCTGATGCAGGAAAATGGATGGCGCAACAAACCATTCAGCAACAGAAGACGCTCGTTAAATGGTTTCAACAGCATGGCGTCACAATTGTTCATCCTGATGTAAACGCATTCTATAAATATGCTCAAAATTGGTATAAAACCCACCCATCTGCTACGAAGGGATGGAACAAAACCCTGCTAAAGCAGGTACAGCAAGTGAATGCGTCCGTCAAGTAAGTCAATTTAGCGGAGGACTGCCAGGGGTCCTCCGCCCTGCGTGGGGGTGTAAGTGTGCTTCAGACTCTGAAAGTCTTAAGAAACATTGTGGAAATTTATATTCCCGTTATTTCATTTTCCGTGATGTTCTGTGCGTTTATTGTCGGGATTTTTTATCGGTATGTTCTGGACAATCCACTGACTTGGCCCTTCGAGGTCTCGTCGATAGGATTTCTTTGGGCAGCCCTCTTTGGCGCAGTCTACGCGATGCGTACTCGCAGTCACATTGCCTTTGACGTGGTGTATGATTTGATGTCTCCGAGAGTTCAGCGAATTGCACGCCTTGTCTCAAACGGTTTGATGTTCGTTGGATTTAGCATCGCGCTGTATCCGACATATCACTATATCCAATTCATGCACACCCAACAGACACCGGATTTTCAGATTCCCTTTAATGTGGTGTACGCTCCCTTTGCCTTGTTCTGCCTCACCGTATCTATTTACTCTCTGATTGACCTTTGGCAGGACATTCGCTCTATGTTTCATCACCGTGAAACACTTCTGAGGGAGGGACAGCAGACATGACCTGGTACTTTGCCATTCCCCTGGTTCTTTTTGTATTAATGTTCATCGTTCGTATGCCTTTAGGTTTAGGGCTGATGTTGACGGGTGTGTTTTATTTGTTGGCAACAGGCCAAGATGTGGGTCTGATGGCGGAGAATATTGTCAGTAAATTATACACACAGAGGGTCATTATTGCAGTGCCGCTATTTGTCTTCACAGCTAACGTCTTTAATCGAGGAGAAATCACCGATCGCATTTTTACATGGGTCAATTCGTTCATTGCCAAGTACCGCGGCGGCTTAGGACATGTAACTGTGATTGACTCGATGATTTACTCCGGCATGACGGGCTCATCGACAGCTGAGGCGGCTGGTCTTGGAAAGATGGAAATTTCGACGATGAAAAAGATGGGTTATGACGGCGGATTCAGCTGTGCAATCGCAGCATCTGCTTCTACGTTAGGAACCATTATTCCGCCGAGTATTCCAATGATATGGTTTGCGTTACTCTCCGGCGCGTCTATCGGACAACTGTTTCTTGGCGGCGTTGTCCCTGGGGTTCTCTTTGGCATCGCTTTAATGGTCTATGTGGTTTTTATATCTTATCGCAGAGGATATCCAAAGGGTGAGTCCTTTACTTTGCGAGAGTTTTTTGTCAGTACATTCAAGGCATTTCCAGCGCTCTTGACTCCAGTCATTCTTCTTGGCGGTATCTATTCAGGGGCCATGACAGCGACGGGTTCTGGGGCTGTCGCCGGTCTGTACGCCTTGATTCTCGGAGTTCTTGTCTATCGTGTCATAGGTTGGAAAGAGACCTACGAACTGTTGGTTGATACAGTCCGAATGACTGGCATGTTGACCATGCTCGTGGCTGGCGCATACATGTTTTCGTTCATCGTCGCTCAGCAGCAATTGCCAAATGTGGTAGCCCATCTGATGTTGGGTGTTTCAGATAACAAGTATTTGTTTCTCTTGGTCATCAACATTGTGTTTCTTTTGCTGGGAATGGTCTTGGACACCTCGGTTATCACACTGGTTTTTGTGCCCATCGTTCTTCCGCTCGTAGAACAATTTCATATCTCGCTGATTCACTTTGGTGTGATGATTGTCCTGAATATGATGATAGGTCTTTCCACACCCCCTTACGGACCTCTGCTCTATATCACGTCGGCTGTTTCGGAAACACCGTTGCGGGATGTAATCAGGGAGATATGGCCGCAATTAATCGCCATGATTATCGTTTTGATTGTGGTTACCTATATACCAGCTACCGTGACTTGGCTGCCAAATCACGCGATAGCAAAATAAGTGAGGAGGAGTGTCATGAACACTTCAGGGACTTTCAATGGAGTCTATTCTCTGCTGCTAACGCCTTTTCAGTCTGACAAGAAGATTGACTGGGATACCTATGAGAAGTACGTCGAGTGGCAGCTGGCATTTCAACCAAACGGCCTGTTTGCTGTTTGTGGAACAAGTGAAATGAAGTGGCTGCTTCGTTCAGAACGCATGGAGTTGGCAAAAAGAGCCGTTAAGCGAGCTGGGAATCTCCCGGTTATCGCCACGGCAAATTTGGATGACGACAGACAGATGCATAAGGAAGAAATTCAAGAGATGATTGAAACCGGTGTGTCAGGAATTGTTCTTGTTCCGCCCCTTGGGCTGGGCATAGATGCGTCGCAGTTAGAGGAGTATTTTTCGGAACTCATTGAGCTGTCATCGGTTCCCGTGTTGATTTATGAGTGGCCGCAAACCGCACCCCATATAGTGTCAGCGGAAACCTTCTCCTCTTTGGTGAAGCGTACAGGCCTGCGGGGAATCAAAGATACGACCTGTACGCTAGAGGGGATTTCAGAGAAAATCAAAAGCATTTCAGGCTACGATGCAACTGTTTTTCAAGCAAACATTCCTTTTTTGTTGGACTCACTCGACGTTGGTGTAGAAGGAATCATGGCCGTGGTGAGCAGTTGCTGTGCAGACTGGGTGGTGGAATTATGGCAACGGCGCCATGACCTCTCAGCAAGAGGCGACCTTTATTCAAAACTCTTACAGCTGGATATGTTGTTGCGCTTGGGCTACCCGGCCACGGGCAAGTTTCTTGCCCGCGCTCGCGGCATCGATATAAGTCCCGCCACTCGTTGGCCCATTGAGCTGACGAAGGAAGCAGAACGGGCATTAGCTGCATTCGTTGATGAGTTCGCTTTACAGAGTTAGTTACAGAGCTAGAGATTTAATAGTCCATAAACAGCTACAAATGACGTCAGCATGATTGGGAGGCACAAGACATGGGGAACACAAACGCAATGATGGATGAAACGTATCCAAAGATAGGTATCAGACCCGTAGTGGATGGCCGACGCGGAGGAATTCGAGAGTCACTGGAAGAGGTCACCATGAATTTAGCGAGATCGGCTGCAGAACTTTTTAGAAATCACCTACGCTATCCAAACGGTCAGCCGGTTCAGGTGGTGATAGCCGATACCTGCATTGGGGGCATTACGGAAGCGGTTGCCGCGAACCGACAATTTGCGGCTCTAAATGTCGGTGCGACGTTAACTGTTACACCTTCTTGGTGTTATCCGACGGAGACGATGGATCAAGACCCGATTCTGCCGAAAGCCGTGTGGGGGTTCAACGGCACAGAACGACCAGGAGCAGTCTATCTTGCTGCGGTTCAGGCTGCCCATAACCAAAAGGGGTTACCGGTCTTCTCAATATATGGGCACAATGTACAGGACATGGGTGACACATCAATTGAGTCAGATGTAGAAGACAAATTACTTCGCTTTGGGCGGTCTGCTTTGGCGGTTGCTTTGATGCGCAACAAATCTTATCTTTCCATCGGAACGGTTGCCATGGGCATCGCCGGCTGCATTCCTCAAGAGGACTTCTTTCAGTCTTACTTAGGTATGCGTAACGAATATGTAGACATGACAGAACTCCTTCGCCGGATAGATGGAGAAATATATGACAAGGCGGAGTTTCAAACTGCCCTGGAGTGGGTGCATGAATACTGCAAAGAAGGAGTCGATGTCAATCCCCCCGAAGTGCAGCGTTCAAGACTACAAAAGGACGAGGACTGGGAAACCGTTGTCAAGATGACACTTATTATCCGTGATCTCATGATTGGCAACCCCGTGCTTGACGACATGGGTTACGGAGAAGAAGCTCTTGGACACAGTGCGATTGCCGCTGGGTTTCAAGGACAGCGGGCTTGGACGGACCAGTATCCAAACGGAGATTTTGCAGAAGCCATTCTGACAAGTTCATTTGATTGGAATGGAACGCGATTGCCTTATATGCTGGCGACAGAGAACGACTCGCTGAATGCTGCAACGATGCTGTTTGGATCTTTATTAACAAATCGTGCCCAAATTTTTGCGGATGTACGTACCTATTGGAGCCCGGAGGCAATCGAAAGAGTAGTTGGCAAGAAACCCACTGGGATGGCAGAAGGAGGCGTAATCCACTTAACCAATTCCGGTTCAGCTGCGCTTGATGGAAGTGGGCAACAGACAGTAGACGGTACTCCTGTCATGAAACCTTGGTGGGAGGTCTCCGAGACCGATGTGAAAGCGTGTTTGGAAGCTACTTCGTGGTGTCCAGCGGTTGATTTCTTTCGAGGAGGAGGCTTCTCTTCTCGATATGTGAGCCGAGGCGGAATGCCCGTTACGATGGCTCGAATTAACGTGGTTAAAGATTTAGGGCCAGTCTTACAACTGGTTGAAGGTTACACCGTTGAGTTGCCAGAGGATATGCACAGAGTGTTGGATGAAAGAACAAACCCGACTTGGCCCGCAACGTGGTTTGTTCCCAGACTGACGGGAGAAGGAGCCTTTCGTGATGTCTACTCTGTGATGAACAATTGGGGCTCCAATCATTGCGCCGTCAGTTATGGACACGTTGGTGCAGACTTACTGACACTGGCTTCGATGCTGAGAATACCCGTGAACATGCACAACATACCCGATGCAGACGTATTTCGCCCTTCAGTCTGGAGTCAATTTGGTACAAATGACCCAGAATCAGCCGACTACCGGGCATGTAGGACATATGGCCCAATTTATGTCTGAGCTTGATGGAGGGGGATTCTCAGTGCAAAAGACTGTAATTGGGGTGGACTTTGGAACGGAGTCGGGACGGGCGGTGGTGGTAGATGTTAGAAGCGGTGCGATACTGGCGGCACATGTGACGCCCTATCCACACGGCGTATTGGATGAAGTGTTGCCAACTGGCGAGCAACTGGGAGACAATTGGGCGCTGCAACACCCTGAGGACTATTTGACGGTCTTGAAAACGTCGATTCCTAAAGTACTGCAAATAAGTAAGGTGTCGCCCGAGACAGTAATCGGGATTGGGATTGATTTCACGTCGTGCACGATGTTACCCGTTAACGCTGAGGGTGCCCCTTTGTGTTTACTGCCGATGTTCGAACACCGTCCCCATAGTTGGCCCAAACTGTGGAAGCATCATTCAGCTGCAGAGGAAGCACAGGATGTGACGCAACTAGCTGCAGCCCGTCAGGAGTCATTTCTCCCGTTATACGGCGGCGCGATATCAACAGAGTGGATGATCCCGAAGATTTTGCAAGTGCTGCGTTCAGACCCCAAAGTCTATGAGGCATCCAACCGATTTGTGGAGGCCGGGGACTGGGTGACAGCTCAACTGACCGGAAATTTTGTCCGTAACAGGAGTGCAGCCGGATTTAAAGCCATGTGGACTGAAACCGGCCCACCCGATTCGGAGTTTTTTGCAGAGTTGGACCCGAGGTTGCAACATATTATGTGCACAAAACTGCGTGGAAAAGTCGTTCCTGTGGGAAGTGTAGCGGGCCATCTGGTTGAATCCTTGGCACAAGCGACGGGACTCTGTCCTGGCATACCGGTTGCTGCAGCGGCAGTTGATGCTTTTGCAGCGGTGCCGGGTGCAGGAGTCGCGCAGCCTGGGACCATGGTACTAGCTATGGGGACTTCAACTTGTCATATGGTGTTGTCTGAAGAACTGCATATGGTGGAAGGCATAACTGGGGTCGTCAAAGACGGTATTTTGCCCTCCTTCTATGGCTATGAGGCTGGGCAGGCAGCGGTTGGGGATATCTTTAATTGGTTCCTTGAAAATATGGTGCCGGACTCCTACATTGAACACGCACGGGCAAATAAAATGAGTGTCTTTGACTTGCTGGAAACGAAGGCCAGTGATTTGACCCCTGGTGAGTCAGGTCTTGTTGCATTGGACTGGTGGAATGGGAATCGATCGATCTTGGGTGATGCTCATCTAAGCGGCATGATGGTTGGGCTCACTCTTAGTACAAAAACTGAGGAGATGTATCGAGCTTTAATTGAAGCAACCGCTTTTGGAACTCGAAAAATCGTAGAACGTTTTGTTGAATCTGGTGTTGAGATTAACAAACTTGTTGCATGTGGAGGACTTCCCGGAAAGAACAAAATGCTGATGCAAATATACGCAGACGTGACAGGTCGAAAGATTTCAACACCAGCGGTGGATGAATCTACCGCACTTGGTGCCGCCATTTTGGCGGCAGCCAGTGCTGGGTTGAAACTTGGCGGATACGACTCTGTCACAGAGGCTATTCATCAGATGAGTCCGCACAGGGTTGTGGAATTTCATCCGATTCAGAAGAATGTCGAGAGATACAATGAACTATACGAGGTGTATTGTGTTCTGCACGACACCTTTGGACAGGGTTCACCAGAACTCATGCATCGGCTGCGCAAACTCAGAGAATTGACACGCAAGTCCTAAGTCTAGCATCACAAGCCTATTAAAAACAGGGGTTTTCACACCCCTGTTTTCTTCACTCTGCGGTGACCTTCAAATTGGGGTGACGATTAAATTGCAGTGACCGTCAAATTGCAGTGACAATTACAGAGACTGCTGGTCTTCCTGCGCTTCAACACGGGCAAGCTGCCGTGAATGGTCAGGGCGATGAAAGAAGATAACGGCCAGTACCGAGCTAATAGCGAGAATGGCCAGCAGCCAAAATGCTCCTCGGAAGCTGCCGGTTGAGGTCACCACCCAGCCTGTAATGGTTGGCGCGACAAAGCCGGCAATTGCAAAGAACGTGTCCATCACTCCGAGAGCCGTTCCGGTTCTTTCTCGGGCTACATCGACGTTGATTGCGTAAAAAGTCGAGTTCGCACTCATGCCGAAGGCAACCGCCAGAGAGACAAAGATGAGCGTAACAGCGAGATTGTGGGTGTAAATGACAGGAATGATGCATGCGGCCGCCAGCAATTGCGAAATCCAGATGGGGTGCGAGCGAGCTTTTCGCAAGCTTCCCGTCTTCTTCAAAATCGCATCAGACAAGTATCCAACAGCCCACAAAAGAATAGCTGCCAGTAACCATGGGAGAATGCTGAACAGTCCAATGGACGTCAAGTCTAAATGGTATTGATCGCTCAGAAACGACGGCAGCCAGGTCATAAAGAAGAACAGGTAGTAGCCAAATACAAAAAACGACCAGTCGTTGGCAAGCAAAGTTGGATTGGAAAACAGGAACTTCCACAATCCTCTTACACTGTGGGACTGCTTGCGACGCATGGTTTTCGCGTCTAATTGCCGGCTTTGGAGTTGTCCCTCGCGGATGTGCTTTAGTTCGGCTTCATTGACATGTTTACTGTGTTCTGGAAAGTCTCGAAAGAGGAAGAACCAGAGCGGTACCCAAATGAGACCTAGAATTCCGAGAATGATAAACATACCGCGCCAGGAAGTCTTTAGAATCAATCCGGTAACAATCGGCGCACCAATAGCAAGCGCCAGCGGAACGGCGACGAGAGAGTTTGACAGCGCAATTGCGCGTTCGTTTTTGTGCAGCCAGTCACCAACAGCTCGGTTGATAGCGGGAAAATTCGGACCTTCAGCTACGCCAAGAAGAATGCGCATGACGTAAATCATCGTAAAACTGACGGCAAGGCCTGTGAGGCCAATGGATAAGGACCATAAGAGCGATGAGATGAGAAGAACACTGCGTGCACCGGAACGATCGACCCAAATGCCGCCAAAGAATGTCATAATCATGTAACCAACGCCAAAGGCGCCGAGAATCATCCCGGATTGAGCAGCATTTAAGTGAAACAGCTTTGAGATGTCCGGGATGGCGTACGAAATAGCCGACCTATCAATGTAGTTAATAATGGTGATAGCAAATAACAGACTAATGATGGCCCAGCGGTATTTTGTAGCCGTTTTCATTGTTTCCCTCCTTTGAAAATGTTCCCCTACTTTGGAATATGATTTAATGCATAGAGGTATTTTTACATACTATTCCTAGAATTGGGCGCGGTTGAGCCGATAGTTGTAACAAAAAAGTGAACATTATGAGATGTGTGAAATCGGTTTCTGTGACCTTCCATTACCATTGACCTGTTCTCATATCTATTCATCAGACAGGTTTACAATGCGCCGAAGACTAGTGAAGAATAGTACGATACTTAATTTCGAAAACTTTGACATATCTCTCATCATTCACGTCTGTTGTCTGCTATAGTTGACGTAATGGCAAATAGAAAAATGTGATTTGAGCGGCTCTGGGACGTGCAGGTTGCGAGAGCAGTCGACCAATCGGTTGGTTGATGACGTTGGTGAGCGGCGTGGAAAGCGCTCTCGTTTTCCGTAATTGCTGCGGCTGTTGACGGGAAAATTCGCTCAGCTGTCGGAATTTTTTTCATCGGAAGGGGATGGTGTCTTGCGTATTCTTGTTGTCGTTCCACCGAGTGAAGCGGCTCTTGAACAGGCGCAGCAAATGGCCGGCTTGTTCATGGGGCACGAAATTGAAGTTGCTTCCACTGCACAGGAGCAGAATCGTCGTCTGCCGGAGGCGGACATCCTGATGTCAAACGCCTTTGTGCCCGTGACGGCAGGAAACTTGGCACAAGCAAAAAACTTGCGGTTCATTCAGGTCTTGGGTGTAGGGGTAAATCATATTGATTTAGACGCGGCCAAAGCACAGGGGGTTGTTGTGGCCGATGTAGCTGGTGCAAACTCCGTGAGCGTCGCTGAGCATGTCATCATGTCGCTGCTGTGTTTGTATCGACCGATTGTCGCCAGCCACACAGCTATCCAAAACGGACAGTGGCCGCTGTCGCAGTGGTTCAATCAAGCAGAAGATTTGACAGGGAAAACCATTGGCATTGTGGGTATGGGCAGAATCGGCCGGGAATTGGCTCGCCGGTTGCTGCCTTTTGCTGTCGGAATTGTGTACACGGATGTTGTTCGGCTCACTGAGGCAGAGGAAGCAGAACTCGGCGTCAGCTACGTTGAAAAATCGGATTTGCTCTCCATCAGCGATGCAGTCACATTACATCTTCCTTTTACAGAGGAAACCTATCATTTTATCAATAGTGATGCATTAGCCCTCATGCAGCCCGGCAGTGTTCTCATCAATGCAGCGAGATCTGAGTTGGTGGATGAAGGAGCTCTCGTTGAGGCACTTCATTCCCATCTGCGCGGGGCTGCCCTTGATGTGTTTTCACCAGAGCCGCCAAACCCGGATAACCCGTTGTTTAGCCTGCCAAATGTACTGCTGACCCCGCACGGAGCGGGAACCACCCGGCAGGCTCAAGAGCAAATTGCTGCGCGCGCTCTGCAAAACGTGCTTCGATTTATGGATGGCAGGTCACTCGAAGATGTGGTGGTGGATGCATGAGCACAAATCCAGGCGGACGTATGAACGCAAGAGATGCATTTCATCAGTGGCTCACTGACAGAGGGATTTCGCGGATGTTTGGCAACCCGGGATCGACTGAACTACCGATGCTGGTCGACTGGCCAAAATCGGTGGAGTATGTGCTTGGCTTGCAGGAGAGCGTCGTTGTCGCTATGGCAGACGTGTACGCACAGACAACAGGCATGCCTGCACTGGTGAACCTGCATGCAGCGCAGGGGCTCGGGAATGCAATGGGATCGCTCAGGACAGCCCTGCATAACCACGCACCCATGGTGGTGACGGTCGGACAAGAGGACACAAGGCACCAGATTCTGAATCCGCTTTTGTACGGCGACATGGTCTCCCTCGGGCAACCTGTGGTGAAGTGGGCGTACGAGGTGAAGGAAGCGGCAGATGTCGTCCCGGCCCTGGAGCGAGCCTGGCACTTTGCAGAGGCAGCGCCGGCTGGACCCGTCTTGCTGTCGATTCCCATGAACCTCTGGGATGGGCCTGCAACAAAACTTCCAATCCGGCAGTCTTACACTTACACACGGACGACTGTCAATCCTGAATTTCTCAGCTCAGTGGCGGAGGCATTGTCAGAAGCGACATCACCTGCCTTGGTACTGGGGGGCGGAGTGGCTCGCAGCGATGCGTTTGCAGAGGCTGTTGCATTAGCGGAGCGCCTGCAGTGTCCCGTTTATGGAGCACCGCTTGCGGAACGCATGGGGTTTCCCAACCAGCACCCGCTGTATGAGGGAATGTTGCAACCTGTCTTGCCACTGATTTTGCAAACCCTCGGGCGATACGATGTCGTGGTGGTGATTGGCGCTCCTGTATTTCTGACCTATCCGTACTTGCCTGGTCCTCGCGGGTTGCCGATGCAGGTGTACCACATTGACGACATTGATGTGAACCTGTCAGCTTCTCTGGCACAACATACCTTTCAGTATCCAGTCAAAGGAGCCATCGCGGCTTTGGCAAACCAGGTTGTGGAAGCGAACCACACAAGACCGAACGCGTCTGCGGCTCGCAGAGCCCAGCGGAAATCAGCTGCCATTCGCTCGAAACAGAAGCTGGGCGCAGCTTTCGTCCTTGGGACTGTGTCACGAATGGTTGCGAAAGATACGGTAGTGATTGATGAAGGAATTTCTGCGAGTCCGTTGGTGCGGGAGTATGTCAATGTATTCCAAAGTGCACAGTATTTCAGTGCTTCTACCGGCGGTTTGGGCTGGGGCATTCCTGCAGCAATTGGTGCGGCTCTGGCAAGACCGGGACAGAAGGTGGTGGCGATTGTCGGAGACGGCGCCAGCCTCTATGGTATTCAGGCACTTTGGACGCTGGCGCGTCTGAACCTCCCAGTGGGCGTGATTGTGCTGAACAATCAGCGCTATGCCATCTTGAATGGATTTGGGAAAATGCTCTATCCGAGTCTTGAATCGACGATTCCAGGGATTGAACTCCCGGGGCTGAATCTGGTGAAGATTGCGGAAGGATTCGGTGTGTCTGCATCTCGTATCGATACGGCGGCAGCGCTCGAGTCGGCACTTGAGTCGGCACTTAACGACGGTTGGCGCTTTGATGAAGGAGATGCGGCAGGCGACGCAGGCGCTCAAAGTGGCCAATCTGCCGTAAAACCGTTCCTGTTGGATGTTGCGGTAAGCTCCGAGGATATCTCTCTGATGTAGTTTGACTCGCATAACGCAGAAGTTTTTACTTGATAAGAGAAAGAGGTGGATCCAATGAAAATTTCCATAATTGGTACAGGGAACATCGGTGGAGCATTAACGCGCAGGTTCACTCAGCTTCATCACGATGTTAGGATAGCCAATTCACGCGGTCCAGAATCTTTACGAGAACTAGCATCAGAAACTGGGGCGCTCCCTAGCACCGTCCAAGAAGTGGTTCAGGGTGCCGACGTCATTGTCGTGACGATTCCCGAGAAAAACATACCAAATCTACCGGGTGACCTGTTTGCACAGGTTCCGGCAGACACAGCAGTGATTGATACCGGAAACTATTATCCAAGACAACGGGATGGGAAAATTTCCGAGATTGAAGAAGGGCTGTCGGAAAGTCGTTGGGTGGAACAACACCTCGGCCATGCAGTTATCAAAGTCTTCAATAACATTTACGCCAAACACCTGCTGGAACGCGGGCTTCCCGCAGGAGAACCGGGACGGATTGCACTCCCTGTGGCCGGAGACGATGTGTCAGCCAAGCAAAAAGTGATGGGATTAGTCGAGGAACTTGGCTTCGACGCCGTCGACGCGGGTGGTCTGGATGAATCCTGGCGTCAACAACCTGGATCGCCTTGTTATGGTGCTGATTCGGACGTTGAGGGTTTACGGGAGGCGTTGCGGGCTGCCAGTCCACATCGTACGAGTGACTGGCGCGCCTGACACCCGATGGACACCAGATGCGAATAAGTCGGAAATGAAAGTTGAGTCCGGATAGCGGGGCATGGTATCCGTTTGAATTGAATCGTCGACATCACGTGGATGATGAGCAGATGGGCTGTTTTCAGAGAGAACAGCCCATCTGCTACTTTTCTGGAGCGGATTCCAACGGGTGCTGTGCAAGCAAAGGCTGCAGACCAGTTGCTGGGTGCATGGTTTTCGTGTGGATGAAACCGTCGCGGGCAGTCAGCCTCCCAGTCTTCGCGTGTGTGCTGGTCCCTGCTGCTTGGCGGACGCTGCTGCTTGGCGGTTGCTGGCGCTTGGTGGACGCTGCTGCTTGGCGGACGCTGCTGCTTGGCGGGTGCTGCTGCTTGGTGGGTGCTGCTGCTTGGTGGGTGCTGCTGCTTGGTGGTGGCTGGAGCTTGGTGGTGGCTGGAGCTTGGTGGTGGCTGCCGCTTGGCGGTTGCTGGCGCTTGGTGGTGGCTGGAGCTTGGCGGGTGCTGCCACTTGCTAAGGATCTTTTTGCTCCCTATCGCGTTACTCGCCAAAAAATAGGGATCGATTCGCTCACTATTTCTACAAGGCCATCACAATAATGATCGCATTGATCCCTATCATCCCCGCTCCGCTCTAACACTATGGATATTAGTGTCCTTTCATGACACTAATATCTTGGCCATGCGACATTAGGGATCTTTGAGATCCCAATCTCATCCCACGTCGAACAATAGTGATCATTCGAGTTCCTAACTTCCTAACTTCCTAACTTCCTAACTTCCTAACTTCCTAACTTCCTAACTTCCTGACTCCCTGACTCCCTGACTCCCTGACTCCCTGACTCCCTGACTCCCTGACTCCCTGACTCTCCGCCTCACTGCTCAGTCCTTATTAACGAGACCTGGTCTTACGACGAAAGACCTATCCCACTGCTTTCCCCTGTACATCCTTCGCCGGATTCGCTGAGTTCTGCATCGACCTATGATGGTGACAGACATCAGCGAATGGAGGTTTTTTCAATGTTACAAAAACCCGTTATAGCTATCACAGGAGGTACACGCGGCCTCGGATATGCGTTGGCAAAGGCCCTTCTTGAGGACGGATTTGCAGTATCCGTTTGTGCGAGACGGACGGAAGAAGTGAAGGAGGCTGGCCGTGCATTGTCAGACTATGGGCCGGTTCTAGCGCAACAGGTGGATGTGACGGATGCTGCCGCAACGGAAAATTGGCTGCAATCCACCAAGCGTGAATTCGGCCGCATCGACGGTTTGGTGCACAATGCATCGAGTATTGGCGATGTCCCGATGCCTGTGCTGCAAAACACAACGGCAGCCAATATGCGGCAGGTGCTGGAAGTCAATACAGTGGCTCCAGTCCTGATGACACAGCAGGCATTGCCCATACTCCTCGAACAACCCCGTGCCCTTGTGGTGGCGATTTCCAGTGATGCTGCTGTCGGCGGCTACGAAGGCTGGGGTGTGTATGGTGCCAGTAAGTCAGCGCTGGATTTGATTGCGAAGACATTCGCGTCGGAGTTGGCGGAGAAAAATGTGCAGGTTGTTTCTGTCGATCCCGGTGACATGGACACAGAAATGCACCACGACGCGGCGCCTGCTGACAACGGGTTACCGGCGCCAGCCATGTCAGCCAGCGCCATGATGGCGTTGTTTCGTCCCTTGCGAACCGGTGAGCCTTGGCCAAGCGTGTCAGGGTCACGGTTGTCGGTGCATCATGATGACGGCAAATCGCTGTTGGCTGGGCTGAAGGGAGAGGATGAATGATGGCGTCACTTCGCATGGAATCAAGTGGCATGGAATCAAGTGGCATGGAATCAGGTCGCATGGAACTGAGTGGTATGGAATCAGGTCGCATGGAGTCAGGTCGCATGGAGTCAAGTGGCATCAAATTGAATGGCATGGAATCCAGTCGAATCGAATCACTGCGGGTGGAAGACCTGGACTTCGGTATCGATGTAGGGCAGTATGTGGCGGATCGAACAGCAGAGGCTCGTGGTCTGGCCAGAGATAGCGTAAAGATGCTGGTGGTTCATCGCAGCACTGGACGGCTTCAGGACACACGGTTCAGCAGTTTGCCTGACTTTCTCGAGGCGGGGGACGTCCTGGTTGTCAATTCGTCGGCTACCATTCCTGCTCGGCTGGCGGTGCACTCACAGGGACAACATCATTTCATTCACCTGGCCGCAAGGCTTTCCGCCAATCGTTTTCTCATTGAACGGCGGGGAGGACATGGTGAAGCGGACGCCCGATTCTGGCCAGAAGGAACAGCGATAACCGTCCTTGGCGGAGACGTGAACGGACGGCCTGCAGCAAGCTGCAGGGTGAACCGCAGGTTTCATCCCAACAGTCGACTCTGGGAAGTGGAGGCGGATGAAGACCTGTATCAGCTTGCGCCTTCTATTGGATCGCCGATTCGGTATGATTACGTCAAACAAGACACCACCGCGGGGGATTATAGGACCATTTTTGCGAGAATAGCGGGATCGTCGGAAATGCCCTCAGCAAGCCGCCCGTTCACCAAACCTATTCTGCGCCAACTTGCCCGGCGAGGCGTCAAAGTGGCTTCCATCACCCTTCATACCAGCGTATCCAGTCATGAAGTCGAAACAGATTTGTCACAGCATCCCGTCTTGCCGGAATGGTATCAGGTTTCGGAACAGTCTGCCACTGTCATCAACCGGGCAAAAGCCAACGGCAACCGCATTATCGCTGTCGGTACGACGGCAGTTCGGGCAATCGAGAGTTCCGTGGATGCAAGTGGGAAAGTGATGCCACAACAAGGCTGGACGACGCACCTTGTCACGCCGTCGACGAAACCGAAGGTAGTGACTTCCCTAGTCACGGGCATGCACGACAACCATACGAGTCACCTGGCACTGATGTATGCCTTTATCCTCCCGGATACACTGCGGCAGGCCTATCGTGTGGCGGCTGACCACGGGTACTTGTGGCATGAGTTTGGCGATATCTCTTTAATCCTGTGAGTCAGTACGCAACGTGCTGGGAAACAACAATGGAAAGCGGGGGGTGACTCCCGGGTGAAATGGGAACGTGTCAATCACATCCAAGGCGTTTGGCTTGAAATAAGACACCCGTGTTGCATGGTGCGGCGGTGTCTTATTTTTTGATGCCTGTCAACCCTTTTCAATTTGCATCTTTTTGCGATAATGGACAATATAGAACATTTGTTCTGTAATAGGTTGTGTCATGGACGGGTATATAACTACTCTGGTTAAAACTGAATTGCATGCTGAGACGGACGCACGAAACTCAAAAAACTGGGCGGAGGCGACAAGAATGCGGATACTGCACACGGCAGATTGGCATTTCGGCAAGACGCTGGAAGGCCGGAATCGAATAGCAGAACAAGCTGAATTTGTGGATGAGTTGATAACCCTATGTGAAAAAGAAGCGGTCGATCTCGTTCTTATGGCAGGAGATGTCTACCAAACTGTCAACCCGAGCGCTGAAGCGGAGGCGTTGTTTTACCGGGCGTTGGACGGCCTGTCCGCAGGCGGTGCCCGTGGTGTCGTTGTGATTGCCGGGAACCACGACAATGCACAGCGGATTAATGCGGCAGGTCCGTTGGCTGACAAAGCAGGCATTACGCTGCTGGGATTGCCAAAAGACTCGGTTGCGCTGACGTCGCAAACAGCGACAGAGAGGGGGGTGTCTGAACTGGAACAACGGGTTGAGCGTGTCGACGGCGGTGTCGGGTTCGTCGAACTCAAAATACCCGGATGCAAGGAGAGTGCGGTCGTTGCGGCGGTTCCGTACCCGTCCGAGGGGCGGCTCAATGAGGTACTGTCAGAGACGCTTGATGAAGAGCAAATGCAACAGAGTTACAACAAGCGCATTGGGGAGTTGTTTCAGGAACTGGCGGGTCATTTTCGGGACGATACGGTCAATCTCTTGATGAGTCATCTGTATGTGAACGGCGGCATTGAATCCGAGTCCGAAGTACAGATTCAAATTGGCGGTGCATACGCCGTTTCACCTGATGTGTTTCCACAGGCAGCTCATTACGTTGCATTGGGCCACTTGCATCGACCCCAGGATGTGAAGGGGGCTAAGGTGCCTGTGAGGTATTCGGGATCGCCGCTTGCATACAGTTTTTCCGAGGAAGGCCAGAAAAAATCTGTAACCCTCATTGACGCATTGCCCGGACAGCCTGTGTCCATTCGGGAGGTTTCATTACAAAGCGGTAAACCGCTGGTGGAATGGAATGCGACCGAGGGGATTGCACAAGTAGAACAGTGGGTAGCTGATGGACGGGACGGCAACGCCTGGATTGACCTGAAGGTTCATGTGCAGACGGGGCTGGATTTGGAGAACATTCATTACTTACGCGATTTGCACCCAGGTTTCGTACATATTCATCCGATACTGCCGGTTGCAGACGGAGACACGGAAACAAGCTCTGAGGAAAACAGGGACAGGCCGTCTGTTGACGAGATGTTTCGCAGGTTCTTTGAAGAACGCACCGGCGGGGCTCAGGCGGACGACGAGTTGGTGGAACTGTTCCTCAGTCTGGTTGCGGAAGAAGAAGCGGACGCCGCGTCCAATGCAGATGACGGTCAAGGTGATGACGGTGACACCCGTCAGGGCCACTCTGATAAAACCGACGATAGCCATAAAACAGAGGACTCCAAGGAGGTTGGCGCATGAAGCCGATGAGACTGACGATTTCAGGTTTGAACAGTTTCCGTGAGCAGCAGGAAATTGACTTTAGCCAACTGACTGAGCTTGGTATGTTCGGTATTTTTGGTCCAACAGGGAGCGGGAAGTCATCGATTCTGGATGCCATTACACTGGCCCTCTACGGAAACGTGGAACGTGCGGGGCGTCACACCCAAGGCATTCTCAATCAGGCGGAGAAGAAGCTGGACATTGCTTTTGACTTTGAAATCGGATTGGCTTTGGACCGCAAACGGTACCGTGTGGAGCGGGTTTATAAAAGGGGGGCTGGGGAGTATTCTGTGCAACACCAGTCCAGCCGTCTGTTGCAACTTGAGCATCAGGGTGAAACCGATTATGGACTGGTCATGATTGCCGAAAACCAGCGGGAGGTCAACCAAGCCGTCCTCCGAATTGTGGGTTTGCAGCAAGATGACTTTACGAGAGCCGTTGTACTGCCGCAGGGAAAGTTCGCGGAGTTTTTGCAACTGACCGGAAAGACGCGAAACGAAATGATGGAGCGGCTATTCGGCCTGGAGAAGTTTGGACAATCTCTGTCAAACAGGGCTAACCGCCGGGCCAAGGACACCACTGCGAAGAGAGAAAACATAGAAACTGCGCAAAGAGAGCTTGGAGACGCGTCGGAAGCAGCTGTAAATGAGGCCGAACGGGTACTGGAAACACGAAAGAGTGAGTTGGAGCAGGCTGATAAGAATTGGCGTACCGCTCAGAACCGTTTAAAAGACTTTGAGCAAATCCGTGATTTCATGACGCAATTGGACGGAATGAGAACAGAGTTGAACGGCTTGTATGACAAAACAGACGAAATAGAGGTCATTCGGCAGGCTTTACAGCGACACGACGAAGCTGTCATCCTGTGGCCGAAGGTACAGAGCTGGCAAGAGGCAGAGGCTGCCGTAGAGCTTGCGCAAAAGGCGGTGGAAGGTGCCCGAACTGCGGCACAAGAGGCGAAACAGAGGCTGGATAAGGCCGTTTTGGAACGCGATGCTGTCGAAAAACAAGCTGCAGAACTGGAGCCAGAGCTGAACAAACAAAAGGTTTTGCTGCACGAGGCCAAGACTCTCGAAACAGAACTGGGCAAATCCACTGCCGACCTGGACAAAGCCAAGCAGGCATACGAAACGGTTGTAAGACAGAACCAAGCTGCGGTCAACATGCGGGACAAGGCCAGACATGAGGCAGCAGGTCTCGAAGCGCAAATGGATGGCGCACAACAGCAAGAAACCCTGCACAGGATTTCACCTGAAAGACGGCAACGCCTTTCCAACCTGGGCACTGCAGAGCAGGTCTGGATTTCTGCAGTGAGACGGGAAACGGATGCGCGGGACAAGCTGATCGTACGACAGCAGCAGTGGGATAAGGCACAGGCGGGAGTGAAGAAGTGGTCTGATGAAGAGCAAAGGCTTGTTGCTCAGGAAGGGTCCGTCCAAACAGAAGCAGACCGTTTGGAAAAGAGCGCGCCCGCCTTTAGCATACAGGTGCTGCAGGACTTTCTGCAGTGGCGTTCGCAGGCGGAAACGCGGCTGGAGACGCTCGCGAAAGTGGCAGGGGAAGCGACTGAGGTCCGTAGACAAATTGCTGAAGCCGAACAAACGTGTAGTGATGAAACAGAACGGGTTGGCGCGTTGACAGAAACCCGTGACAACAGCAAAAAAGAGTTGGACAAACTGCAATCGGAGTATGAAACATACATGGCTACCAATGAGTTTGAGTGGATTAGGCGGTTGCAGGCGCGTGTGCGCAACGGGGAGCCGTGTCCAGTCTGTGGTGCAACGGATCATCCGGATTTGTCGTCGCATTTGAATCGGGACGAAGCAACTACAAAAGCCGGATGGTCCACAGAGCAGGCAAATGCTCTCAGGCTGACAGAGGCGGCGTACAATCAACACAGTGATGAACTGCACAAAGCAGAAATCGCGTTGACCCAGGCCGCGTCAGTGCTTGAGTTTCGAAGAGAGAACTTGAAACAAAAGGAACAGGAACTGACTGATGTTCTGGCAGGTCTCTCTGCATACTGGACTCCTGACATTGAGAGAATGATGTCTTGTAAAGTCCCAGCAACACAGCAGGAATGGGAATCGTTCCTGAAGGCGTTCGATGCGTCGATGTCTCGGTTGCAGAAGCAAAACCAGGAGTGGGAGAAAGAGAAGCAAGCTGTTGAGGAGCGTGCAGCAAACCTTAAGGAACAGATGCAGGAGGCTCGGCATCAGCTCAGTCTGGCACAGACTCGGGAAAAGACTGCACAAGGTGAGGCCGCAGTGCAGCAAAGGGAAGTGGAAGCCGCCGCAGATGAAAAGACAAAGGCTGTAGACACGCTCTTTCAGGTGTTGCGCCAACTGGACGTCGAGCCAGCGTTGGAGTCGGCACCGGAAACGGCAGATGAGACGCTGAAGCGGCTCATTGAAAACACACGCACAGAAGCTGCAAATCATGATAAATTAGCGGGCGAAGCAAGGGAGACTATGCAGAAGTTGGCGCCACAGCTTGCGCAACTGCGGAGTACTCTGCGCGAACAAGAGGAGGCAGTCGGCCAAACGGATCGGGAGGTTACAAAGCTTCAATCGACCATCGCGGCTCTGCAGCAAAAGGTCACGGCACAGACTGAGCAACTCCGGGGATACACGGGAGGATTGTCGGTGGCTGACGCCATGACGAAGGTAGAATCGCAACTGCAGGAACTGAAAACCACGATGGAGCGCGTACAGACCCTTGTAAAATCTGCCGAGGACGGCTATTCGACGACCAGCCAGTCCGTTACAAAGGCTGAAGCAGCAGTGGAAGAGAAGACAGCCACTCTGCGGAACTATGAGCGGCAGTTGACGGATGCGCTATCCGAATCGAACTTTGCGACTGTTGACGCGCTGCGTGATGCACGCTTGGATGAGGGAGATGTACAAGAGCGCACGAATACCGTAAAGACGTATGACAAAACCGTCGAGGAATACCAGACGCGCAGCAAAGACTTGGAGACGAAGCTGGCCGGTCGGTCTGTTGATGCAGAGGCAATGGAACGCGTGAAGCAGGATGCAAAGACTGCGGATACGGTATATAGGCGTTGTCTAGAAGCCCACGGGGCGGCCAAGGAAAGCTACAGTGCGTTGTTGACGCGCAAAGCACGCTGGCAGGAGCTAGAGCAGCAGCGCCTGGAAGTGGATGGATTGGCTCGCCGGCTGGATGTCCTTACGAAAGTGCTCAGAGGGAATGCCTTTGTTCGCTACGTTGCGAAGGAGCAGATGGAGCTCGTCGCACGCCAGGCCTCAAACCGGCTGGCCCATCTCACACACGGACGGTACGCGTTGACCTTCAATGACGATGGAGATTTCTTGATGCGGGATATTCACAATGGTGGCCAGACCCGACCTGTCAACACACTGTCTGGAGGCGAGACTTTCCTCACTTCCTTGTCCCTGGCCTTGGCGTTGTCCTCTCACATTCAGCTGCGCGGGGAGCACCCGCTGGAATTCTTCTTCCTTGATGAAGGATTTGGTACGCTCGATCCCGATTTGCTCGACGTCGTCATCTCCTCCATGGAATCCTTGAATCTGGAGCGGATGTCCATCGGTCTCATTAGCCATGTCCCCGAGTTACGGCAGAGAATGCAGCGGCGCTTGATTGTAGAGCCGGCTTTGCCAGCCGGACGAGGGACAGTGGTGCGCATGGAGAAGGCGTAGGGCTGCTTTCAGCAGTCCCGTCTTCTTTTCGATGCCGTTGCTCAAATTGAACTCTCTGTAAAAAGGGATGAAATGATAGATGAGTAGATAATTGGTAAACAAAACTGTTAAGACATCTAGACGCGTAATGCACAGTAGTGTTCAAGAACCGAGATGCCGAAGCTAAATAAGCTGATAATAAGGAATGTTTTGCGTTGGCACGAAACTTGCGCTTGTGCTTACTGAGAAACGCATGCTGACATGAGGAGGGGTGCGCCAAGAGTAAGGTAAAAAATTAAAAAGTGAAAGTGGGAATCAGATGAAAACTGAAGTGATGATATCATTAAGTATTTATATGATTGCTATGATTCTCATCGGCGTTTGGTCTTACAGGAGAACTTCCACCCTGTCCGATTATATGTTAGGCGGGCGGGAGTTGGGCCCCGCGGTGACGGCCCTGTCTGCTGGAGCGTCTGACATGAGCGGTTGGTTGGTAATGGGGTTGCCAGGGGCAATGTATTTATCAGGTATTTCAAGCCTATGGCTGCCCATTGGCCTTACTATCGGCGCCTATTTCAATTACTTGTTACTTGCGCCGAGGTTGCGCATCTACACAGAACTTGCCAATGATTCCATTACCATTCCAGACTATCTGGAAAATCGCTTTGAAGATGGTAAGAGTATGTTACGCCTGGTATCCGGTATTGTGATTTTTGTCTTCTTTATCTTCTACACGTCCTCCGGTATGGTGTCAGGCGGGACTCTTTTCAAGAGCGCTTTCGGACTAAACTATAACTTGGGCTTGGTAATTACCGGCGGAGTGGTTTTAATCTACACCATGTTTGGCGGCTTTTTGGCAGTCAGCACGACCGACTTCGTGCAAGGAGCGATTATGTTCATCGCCCTCATTCTTGTTCCCATCGTCGCGTTTACGCATATTGGGAGCCTGCCGCCGATTATCCACGACCTCCACAGTGTCAATCCGTCTTTATTAAACCTATTCACTGGTACTTCTTTTCTTGGTGTTGTAGGTCTTCTGGCTTGGGGACTAGGATACTTCGGACAGCCGCACATCATTGTTCGGTTCATGGCTATTAAGTCTGTAGGAGATTTAAAAACAGCCAGACGTATCGGTATAGGTTGGATGATTACTACACTTTTAGGTGCATCGGCTGTCGGGCTCATTGGTATTTCGTATTTCCTGCACCATGGCGGCCCTTTACAAAACCCTGAGACCGTTTTTGTTCAATTTTCTAATATCCTGTTTAATCCCCTTATTACAGGTTTCATTCTAGCCGCTATGCTTGCCGCCATTATGAGCACAATTTCTTCACAGCTTCTGGTAACAGCCAGTGCAGTGACCGAAGACTTCTATAAGACGTTTCTTCGTAGAAAGGCATCCCAAAAGGAATTAGTATTCATAGGCCGCCTTGCGGTGTTCCTTGTGGCCGTCATCGCTCTGGCAATCTCGCTCAATCCCAACAACACAATTTTGAGTCTCGTCAGCCACGCCTGGGCAGGATTTGGTTCATCCTTTGGATCCGTTATCCTTGTCAGTCTCTTCTGGAAGCGCATGACAAAATGGGGGGCCCTAGCCGGCATGGTGGTTGGAGGATCAACAGTGATTCTCTGGCTTCAAGCCGGTCTATCCAAAACTTTGTATGAAATGGTGCCTGGATTTGCGATGAGTCTCGTTGCTGTCTACGTCATCAGTTTAATGACTGCGGCACCTGACAGAACTGTTGTCAAAAAATTCGAGGATGTCGAAACAAAGCTCGGTTTATAGGTTTACAGCCATGGACCAATTCTAGCGCCAATTTTGTGGATACTGTCACTTGCATGATACACTCTATGGAGCATAATGACCTAGTCTAATTGAAATCCGGGAGGGCTATCATCGTGAGTGATGTACGGTACGTAACGAATATCATTGTATATGAAGACGGGCATGTTGACGTGATTTGGGATTCCTCTGTGTCAGATGAGGACTGTTATAGAGCATTAAAGCAGGTCACGGACGATATGGAAGCGGCCTTGGGACACAATCAACCGCCGACACCGCCGAAGAACACGCCGCCTACAATCAGACGACTCAAGTAGGGCAGTATTGAGGCGAACCTCAAACGGTGAGTCCTAAACGCGGGAACAATGCAAGCCGGTTTTCGACACTGACATCTGTAAATGTAACTGTATTTGAAACATTTTTGGCGACAGTCTGGCATGGTGACAGGGCATCTTGGGCCCTGGGCCGCACTGTCGCCTTGTTCTTGACTTTGCTCGTTCTTGGCATTATCAGCCGTTTTTCATTACGACCGACTGGAAGTTCAGTACGTCGGAATGCGGTAAAGTGTTGAACGATACAATCGTGAAAAACTCCGCTAGAACCTGCTTTAAGCGCTCGTCTGTGAAGAAGGAAAAGAACCGCTTTGGTTCGCACCTGTCGTCTTCCCGTACCCCTTCCGAATTACGACCACCGTATACGCCCATGTAGAACAGTCCGCCAGGTTTCAGCACACGTTGAATCCCGCTGAGGACTGTTCTCAGCTCGCTTTTTGGAATATGCAAAAGACAATTCAGTGCCCACAGGGCATCAAATGAGTTGTCCGCAAATGTCAGGTGTGAAAAATCCATTACTTGCGCATTCAGTCCCTTCGCTTTGCACAACACAATCATGTTTGGCGACATGTCTACGCAATTCACTTCCAGACCCTCGTTCTGAAAGAATTTTGCATCGTGACCTGGACCGGACCCAATTTCCAGCAGGCTCTGATAACTGTGTGCTCTGATAAAATTGAGAAATTTATCGCGCTCTTCTATTTTCCACGCTTGGCGCTCCGACCGGTCACGTTCGCTGGCTTGGCGGTCATAGGCTGCTATTAAGTCATCTTTCAGTGACGATAAGTCTTCCATCTGTTCGCTCCTTTGTATTGAATGGCGTTCGCTTTTGGTTGGTGAATCGCATGCGACTGTCACCTCAATGCGTCTCCGGCACTTTCGTCTAAGAGAATGGTACACTAGTTTGATAACAAAAGAACAGCGAGGTTGTCGAACAGATACTATCGCTAAAGCTCTGCTTATGGACAGTTCGGATGGGTCATTTAAGTAGATTATAGGATGGAGGACGCACCTGTGCAGACAGTCTACTTCATAGGAATAGACTTGGCCTTCTCGGCGAAAAACAACTCCGGCGTCTCTATTCTTTCCGCTATACAGCCAAACACCGGCAGGCGGGATACGGTTTTGCAGGGGTTGACCTACATTGGTTCTCGGTTGTGCAAAACGGATGAGGAGATAGGGGAGTTCGTCCTTCCTTATTTAATCCCTGGCAATTGCGCAGTGGCTGTAGATGCACCGCTGGTCGTCCCGAACAAAACAGGCATGCGTCCCTGTGAACGGGGGATTGCGAGAGTGTTTGGAAGTAGACAATGTACTGCTTACCCAGGGCATCAGGGGAACATGGCAGGGACACGGGGACCACAACTGCTGTCGTACCTTGAATCTCTAGGTGTTCCGATTGTTGCTAATCCTCGGATGGAACAGCACCCTGATGCCGTTCATTTCATGGAGACGTACCCGCATGCTGCGCATTTAGCCATGTTCGAATTACCAACGGTATGGAAGTACAAGAAGAAACCTGGACGGTCCTGGGATTTGTGCCGCAGTGAATTAATCGAATACTGGCGACGGATAGGTGCTCTGATGCCTGCAGTGACTTCACAAATGCAGAGGTTGTCAGGCCTGGCGGACACAGATCCGCTTTTGCAACGCATTGCTCCTTGGCTGCGGGCTATTGAAGGCGGCATTCTGAAAAGTGTTCAACCGCCAGAAATCATTGGGAAGCGATATAAGGAATTTGAGGACCTGACAGACGGCCTGTTTTGTGCTTACATGGCTGGTCACATCTATGCGGGTAAACCGGCACTTCTTTTCAGTCCGAAAAGTAACGGGTCAACCGACTTACAGCAGTACAAGGATGGAGATGACTTTATCGTTGTTCCGTCTCTGTGAGCCTGTGACGAGGTTTGTGATTGTGGGTGTCGCGTCGTATGTTTCCTCCTCGTAATTAGGAGTTGCAGCCGCATGTAAAGTGAGATAGGATGCAAAGACACGTGAACTTCAGCGTAGGTAATTGCTAATTTGCTTGGGAGGTGAACCAAAGCTGTTTGAGGCTTTGGATGAATATGAAAATCGCTGATGGAGTTGAAATGCTTCAATTGCAAATGAACATGATGGGGAATACGAGTACCATCAATCCGACCCTGTTGTACGACGAAAACCATGCTGTGTTGGTGGATGTGGGTATGCCTGGTGAACTGGACGCACTAAAGGCTGCGGTGGAACAGGCGGGAGTGCCTTTCAATCGGATTGACGGGGTGATTTTGACGCACCAGGATCTCGATCACGTTGGCGGCATTCAAGACGTCCTGCAAGCCCTCGACAAGCCTGTCGAGGTTTACGCGCATCCGGAAGACCAACCCTACATTGAAGGTGACAAAGAACCCATCAAAATGACCCGGGAAAATGTGGACCAATTGCTCGAACGCCTGCCGCAAGAGGTTCACGAACAGGTCAAGACATTATTCTCGAACCTTCCTACCGCAAAGGTAACTGAGACTGTCTACGATGGTGAGGTTCTGCCCCTGTTTGGCGGAGTACAAGTAATTTATACACCGGGTCACACGCCAGGCCATATCAGCCTCTATCACCAACCGTCCAAAACGCTGATTGCGGGGGATGCAACGGTGAGCGAGAACGGGAAAATTATAGGTCCAAACCCGCAAGCAACTCTGGAGATGCCAATTGCCCTGGATTCGGAAAAGAAGTTTGCAATGCTCGATATCTCGAAGGCTATTTGCTATCACGGAGGCCTGTGTGAGAGCAATGTGAATGAACAGTTCCGTCAACGCAGTGAAAACTAGTCAGCAGACGGCCCTTTAGATACGTGTTGCGTAAACTGACGCGGATCTGCAGGAGAGGCCTGTGCCCGTTGCAGCAGCTGTAAGATTCGTTGTTTATGTCTTCGTATCAGAAACTTTCCTAGTGTATCGGACGCCCGCGGAAAGAACTGCGGGCGTTTAGTATTTTCATAGACTGTCGCTCATACCAAGTCCCTGCCTCCATCATAGGATGTAGCAAATCTAGTAAAGATGGAGGTGACTAGAATGAGTTCAAATGTCAAGACTGCAGTTGACTGGAAACTAGGCCGATTATCAGTGGCACGACTGCGTCGGGCTAGGGTCCGCCAGGCTTTTCCTATTGTCTATCCCAATATCGCTAAGGGTCAGTCCGTGTTTACGAGGTCGTTCACGGCCAGCGGATTTGTGGTGCTGGATGTCCAACTTCCAGCGGGTCCTACGAGAACGATTCCGACCGTAACTTACCAGGTGGTGAATGCCGTTACACTGGCACCGCTAAGCCCTGCTATCACAAGAAAAGGTACTCGTTTTGTAGTTTTGCCGTTCTTTAGCAACGATGGGTTACGACATACCGTCAAATTGAAAATGAAGAACAACGGCACAGGTTCCGTCGCGCTGTACGGAGCTCTCTTGGCAAACTAGCACTGGAACATTTGCCAACACAACCAACGGAGCTCGTCCAGTCGCGACGATGCTCCGTTACCTGTTGCCTGGATTTCCACGAACCACTCCTTCACGATACAATGATATCAACCAGTTCTACATATACGAGTGGGGTGAAGTATGTGGACAAGCAGTGGTCGGGTGACGACGAGTCGTTGGCACCTGAGGTGAGAGAGCGTATGCGAGCGGAGCAGCGTAAGGCCGAAGCGAAACTTTGGCCAGAATTGGAGTTTCCTTTGTCTCTTCCGGAGGCACTGATGAGGTTGACCAAGAATGAGCTGTCGGACATCCGTTCGACGCTCAGCGTTCCTAATGCAAGTTCACTTAACAAGCAAGACCTAGTCAATTTGCTGAAAACCGAGATTCCTGTACGTGTGTCTCGCATCTTGGGTCTGCTGGATGAAGACAGATACGGCGTATTAAAACGGATTGCGACTGCGGGTGGAAAGGCTTATGTCGACCTTCACCCATTTAAATACGAGTACTTTAAGCTGCGAGGTCTTGCATTCACAGGAACCGTTGATGGAAAACGCACTGTGGTTATGCCAATCGAGGTTTTGGAGGCGTTTCGAACCCTTGATTCTCCGCGGCTTCGTGCTACGGTTCGCCAAAATACGGAATGGCTTCAGTTATCGCAAGGCCTGCTGTTTTACTACGGTTATGTGTCGAAACCAGAACTGATACAAATGGTCGAAAACTATACGGGTACACAAATCGATGCCTACGACTATTTTGTGTTAATGTACGAATCGATGGCCTTTGGCTACAATATGGAGCTCTCTGTGGACGGATTTAAACACGAAGACGTTGCGAATGTCGATGAAGTTTTGCACGAACATGAATTTCGACCAAATTTGCCGTTCTATCCTTTCACGAAGTCCCAGTTGCTTCGAGCTGGCGTGCCCGGCTTCGTGGATGAAAATCCTGCCTACAAAGCGCTTGTAAGCTTTCTAAGAAACAGCTTTGGCATGGATATGGCGGAAGCAGAAGATGAAGCAGAATTTTGCGTATACGAAATTCAACATGAGGAGTCTCTTGCGCATATTGTTCAGGACCTCTCGCAGGTGTTAGAGATCCCCAGTATGGAAGTTGTCCAAAAGTTTATGGAGCATCTAGTCCGCTTGCACAATCATACAAGACTATGGTTCCTAAAGGGGCATACACCAACAGAGTTGGCGCCAGAAGGCAACGCTTCGGGTCTGCTGCCGGACTCCAACGCTGCTCACACCGGCAAAGTTGTCAAAATGCCTGTTAGAAGCACCAAGGTTGGGCGGAATGAACCGTGTCCTTGCGGCAGCGGTAAGAAGTATAAAAAATGCTGTGGTAGATAAGTTGGAAAGGCGTTTTGTGATGGGGCGGTATTCAGTGTACACTAGTCGGCGTATACGCTTACAGACGCGGACGCGGTTTAGTTCGGCCTAAGATGATTGGGTCATTGGGTCGTTGCGATGACCTGCTGTTTGTTGGCTGCCGCTGTATCGTACAGCGAATATGGGAGTGAGGATAACTTGTCAAACAGAGAGTCAAATCAGCAGGATGGACCACATGAACAGGAGGAACGTCACCAGGAAGCAACCGATTTGGAACGAGACATTCACACAGATTTTAAGGAAGCTATGACCTATGGTGATTATCTTCAACTGGATAAAATTCTGAACAGTCAGCGCAGATTGTCAGAGCATCACGATGAGATGCTGTTTATCATCATTCACCAGGCCAGCGAGTTGTGGATGAAGCTTGTCTTACACGAACTGAATGCTGCCACACGTTGTATTCGTGATGATGATTTAGAGCCCGCGTTTAAGATGTTGTCCCGGGTGGCCCGGATTCAGCAACAACTGATTCAATCTTGGGATGTTCTTTCTACCTTGACCCCTGCTGAATACATGGAATTTCGAGACAAACTTGGGTATGCATCTGGATTTCAGTCTTATCAAAATCGGTTAATCGAATTTGCTTTGGGCCATAAAACACCCCAGATTTTGTCGGTCTACAAGCACCAGTCTCAGGTGCATGCACAACTGCAGCAAGCCATTCACGAACCGAGCATCTATGATGTGGCAATTCACGTCTTGGCTGCCCGGGGTTTGCCGATTGACGAAGTGTGCCTGAACAGGGATTGGACACAAGACTACGAACCCAATGAGAGTGTCGAAGCGGCCTGGTTGACCGTATACAACGATGTGAGTAAATACTGGGACCTCTATGAATTGGCGGAGAAGCTGGTGGACATTGAGGGGAAGCAACAACAGTGGCGGTATCATCACGTGATGACCGTTGAGCGTATCATAGGACACAAACACGGAACGGGCGGTTCGTCCGGTGTTA
This sequence comes from Alicyclobacillus sp. SO9, assembly GCF_016406125.1. Lineage (NCBI taxonomy): Bacteria > Bacillati > Bacillota > Bacilli > Caryophanales > Alicyclobacillaceae > Alicyclobacillus > Alicyclobacillus sp. SO9. The sequence goes on from NZ_CP066339.1 coordinate 2,060,208, forward strand.
CATATCTGAAGCGTGTCCTGGAGCACCGCTTTTTCCCTGAATTGTGGAGTTTGCGGACACAACTCTAGGATTTTTGCAACCGTACCATGGTCAATCTGGTGGTTAAGCACACAAGCAGGGTGACAGCGGTGCGTGCTCATACTTGACTTGAAACGAGGCGATGTCAGTGGGAACAGTAGATACGACCCGAAACTATGCGAAAGCGATGGACAGGGAAGATGAACTCGCTTCCTTTCGCAAGGAGTTCTACCTGAAGGATGGGGCCATTTATATGGATGGAAATTCCCTCGGCTTGATGTCGAAACGAGCGGAGAAGTCGCTCACGGTTGCAATGGATACGTGGCGGAATTTTGGCATTGACGGTTGGACGGAAGGCGATGCACCGTGGTTTGACTACTCTGAACGATTAGGGGCCATGATGGCACCTTTGGTCGGGGCGTCGGCTGAGGAAGTGATTGCGACGGGATCGACAACCACAAACATTCATCAACTTGCAGCCACCTTCTACAAACCGGAAGGCAAGCGCGCGAAAATTGTGGCGGATGAACTCACCTTTCCGTCTGATATATACGCTTTGCAAAGCCAATTGCGCCTTCATGGGTTGAATCCAGATGAACACTTAATTCGGGTGCCAAGCCGGGACGGCAGGACACTGGATGAAGAGGACCTGATTGCTGCAATGACTGATGAGGTGGCGCTGGTGCTTCTGCCTTCAGTTCTGTACCGCAGCGGTCAATTGCTGGATATGGCACGGTTGTCTAGTGCGGCACGGGAGAGAAACATTCCGATAGGATTTGACTTGTGCCATTCCATCGGTGCAATCCCGCACGAGTTGTCGCAGTGGGACGCAGATTTTGCCGTGTGGTGTAACTACAAATACCTGAATGCCGGCCCGGGCAGTGTGGCAGGACTGTTTGTCAACCGCAGACACTTTAGCAAGGTTCCCGGTCTGACGGGCTGGTTCGGTTCGAAAAAGGAGGTACAATTTGAACTGGATCACCAGCTCACACCTGCAGAAGACGCCGGTGCCTACCAAATCGGAACCCCTCATATCCTCAGTGCTGCCCCCTTGCTGGGGTCCCTTGAGATGTTCAGAGAGGCTGAAATCGGCAGGCTGCGGGAAAAGTCGCTCCGCTTGACACGATACCTGATGGACTTGGTGGAGAGCGAACTGTCGGGCATGGGATTTGCCATTGGCAATCCAAATGAAGACTATCGCCGCGGCGGTCACGTCTGTCTTGTTCACGATGAGGCTGTCCGAATTTGCAAAGCACTAAAGGACAACGCTGTGGTTCCTGATTTTCGTGCGCCGGATGTCATTCGCCTTGCGCCAATTTCCCTGTACACTTCGTTTGAAGATGTTTGGGACATGGTTCAGCGCCTGAAAGTCATTATGGAGGAGAAGCAGTACGAGCGCTACGAGAAGAAACGGGGTGTCGTGGCATGACGCATTCGGATGGGCCGCGGCAATGGCAAGACATCTCACAGAAACTGGACAGTCAAGTCCCTGTTTGGCCGGGAGATACCAAGTTTTCTTACCAGTTGACCTGGACGAAGTCAGCGAGCGGATCGGTCAATGTTGGTCAAGTAACCATGAGTACGCACACTGGTACGCATATTGATGCACCATTCCATTTTGACGATAACGGAAAAAAAGTGTTAGACCTCGATGTGAATGTGTACATAGGTCATGCCAGGGTCATCCATCTTCCACAGCCAACGGCTGCGGCTCACGGTGAGGGTTGGAGCATCGGCTTGGAAGACCTGGCCTCCATCGAATTGGCGGGGGTAACGCGCCTTCTCCTTCGCACAGACGCGTGGAAAAATCGCCGGGTGTTTCCTGAGAGAATTCCGGAAATCCGCTCAGAAGTGGCGGAATACCTCAGTGAGTGCGGCGTGCAACTGTTGGGATTGGATTTGCCTTCGGTCGATCCCCTTGACAGCAAGGAGCTGCCCACACACCACGCTCTCACGCAACACGGCATTCATATACTCGAAGGCCTCGTGTTGGATGATGTGCCTGCGGGGGACTACGAACTGGCTGCATTGCCGCTGGCTCTGGCAGATGCGGACGGCAGTCCGGTGCGCGCGGTCATAAGGGCTTTGTAAGCGTGCGAAAGGCGCCAACTGTTGCGAGGGCCCTCCTTCGCCGCAGTGAATGGCCAGGATGACATTTGTCATGTGCAAACCATTACGGCGCTCACTGACGACTCACCGCCATATCATGCTACTCTTGGTTCAGACAATAGTTGAATACACCATGACGTGTATCGAACCAATTCGGAGGAGATCAGCATGGAAGAAGATACGAAGATACAGGAGAAAATCATCGAAGAGCTTCGCCAGATAAATAGACGCTTAGACTCCATTGAGCGCTCTTATCAAGGGATTGGCGGCCGTAAGTCTTGGGGCACTCCCCAACTATGGCCGCTGATTCCGATTGTTGCCATTGTGATGTGGGGGCTGACACAAATCTTTCATTAAACCTCATGAAACGACATCAAACTTGCTCGGTTGACGGGCCGGTTACAAGGGAGCGGCTCTCATATGGATCTTTTACAAATGAAACGAGAACTATCTATTAAAGGTAAAAACGGTATTTCATTTCTTATGTCCGGGACGGTGGTCTGGGCAATCATAACGGTTATTTTTATATTACCCTTCAGTCCGCGGGAGAAAGACCTGATTGCCTTTTATTCGACGGGGCTGATGTTCCCCATGGCGGTGCTGTTTTCAAGACTCATAAAGGCTGATTGGAAGGCACAAGACAATCCGCTGGGCAGTCTCGGTTTGTATTTGAACTTGGCCCAAATGATGTACTTTCCAGTCTTATTTTGGACAATTGTGAAGCATCCGACTGATATGGTTCTGTTGTTCGCAATAATTACAGCTGCACACTTTTATCCATACGGATGGCTGTATAACACGAAAGCCTACTATTTTCTTGGGCCCATTGTTGCGTTGCTTCTCTTCGGCATCGGTTTGGTCAGTAACAAACCATCTTGGGTCATACCCTTTTCCATGGTAGTAGCGCTTGTGTTGATGAACGTATTTCTCGTTGCGGACTACAAGAAAAAATTCTCGCTGTATTTGCTCGATGGAAAAGCTTGATACCGCTTAGCCAGTCGTTGTGTCACATTTGTTATGGGAAGTTTTCCTTGAGTTGAGTGCAATCGTTGCTGCAATCAACAGGAGAATGGACAACATCCACCAGCCAAAGGAAAGCCGATGCGTCAAATCGACCACGACTCCAAACAATGGGGAAAAGACGGAGGACCCTAAAAACACCACCGACCCCGTTAGGCTCATTGCAAATCCACTGTGGGTAGACGGCACAGACTCACCCGCCCAAGTGAGAGCCAAAGCATTCCACCCTACGGCTGCAACTCCGAATAGCAGCCAAAGAACAAACAGAACCCACAACGGTGTGGCGGCGGGGGCGAGTCCTACTGTAAAGGACAGCAACGCCCCTGTTATCCCCGTAAATGCCAGCATGGGCGCTCGTTTCCCGCCCAGTTTATCACTCCATCGGCCGAAGACGATTCGACCGGCTCCACCGCCAATTTGGCTGAGCGCAAGGATAGTGCCAGCCACAGCCAGACTCACGTGATGAATCTGATGTAACTCCGTGATGGAATAGGTGAGGAGAATGTATTGTCCAGAGACCATGAAGAAAGCTACTGATGCTGGGCGCAGCAGGCTTCGCCAGTGCTGTCGTTCCATTGGTATGTGGTTAGCACGGTCCCTTTGTCGGTGCCAGCGCGGCATGACTACACTGAAGAGCCATCCAAAAACGAGTAATCCTAAGGCAAACAGCACATAGACCTTAGGCAGTCCCCAGTGTGGGACCAGTTGGGGTAAAGTGAATGCGGCTACAGCAGCACCGGTTGGTACCCCCGTTTGCCGAATACCCATGACCATCCCTCGCGGCCGGCCGGCAAAGGCGGTAAAGACCGCTTTCGTCCCTGAGGACGGCACAATTGCGAGTGCAATGCCAATCAGAAACAAAACACCTAATAACGCACCGAAACTCCGAACTGTTGACAAGCTCAAAGCCAAGCCCGCCATCAGGCAAGTGCCCCAAAACAGAACAATCCGCGGTCCCAGTCTATCTACCAGCATCCCTACGAAGACCATGCTCACCATGATGCCAAGGGATAGAGCGGTGGTTATCAAGCCAAGCTGAGCAGTGCTGAGTTGAAATGCCACGGCAAAAAAGCTTCCCAAGACGACCAGTCCTTGTTGAACGAAGGACATCCCCGTTTGCGATAGAAATGCCAGACCCAAAAATGGAGCGGGGTGCAATCTAGCAGGGAAGTTTTGTTTGGAAAACACCTTTTCCATCAAGTCCCTACTTTCTGTATGAGAACAAATCGAGTAAAACCTTCGGACTAAATTATACCTCACTTCAGCACTCGATATCTTGCAGCTTTCGGTACAGGGTGCTCCGACTAATGCCAAGTCGACGGGCAGCCTCTGACAGGTTTCCCTGAGACTCTTCCAGTGTCTGAAGAATCATCTGATGCTCATATTGGCGAAGTCCATTTGAGTTCTTCTGATGCCGGACACAGTCTGCAGGAGGCCTCAGGGTAAGATTCGATGGTTGGAGCCTTTTTGGAAAATGATTTGTTTCGATGGTGCTGCTTTGTGCCAAAAAAGCAGCTTCACGCAGTACGGATTCCAGCTCTCGCACGTTTCCAGGCCACGAGTACGAGAGGAGCAGCTGCTGGGCCTTTCCAGTTAGATGAAGGGCATTTAAGTCCAATTCTCGCTGGACTTTGGGAAGCAGATAGTGAATCAGTTCCAATAGATCGGTCCGATGACGCAAAGGCGGTAGGTTTATTTCAATTCCCTGCAGCCGAAAAAACAGGTCAGCCCGAAAGTGTCCGGTCTGTACCTCGCTCCACAGGTCCTTATGAGTTGCCGCGATGATTCTGACGTCCACCGGAATTGGTTTAGTTCCTCCGATTCGCACAATGTAGCCTTCTTGCAGAACACGCAACATCCTTGTCTGCATATCAGGCGGCATTTCCGCAATTTCATCCAAAAACAGAGTTCCCTGGTGGGCCAATTCAATCTTCCCTTTGCTGCCCCCGTTCTTTGCCCCCGTAAAGGCTCCGGATTCATATCCAAACAATTCGCTTTCTATTAGAGTGGGAGACATGGCACCACAGTTAAGGGATACAAAAGGGTATGTTTTTCGCTGACTTTCGCGATGAACGGCCTGACTCACCATTTCTTTACCGGTACCCGTTTCGCCATAGACCAGCACCGTGTAGTCTGTACGCGCAGCGCGGCGGGCCAGGTCAACAGCAGTCAGAAGTGAAGGATCATGAGCAAAAATGTCCTGAAAACGATAGCGTGTCTGCCACGGCTCAGACGTCTTTGATGTCTTCGAACTCAATGAGTTTGTGGCTCTTCCAGGTATATTAGGAGGTGTCCCGGGTGCCTCTTGAACGGATTCGGAGGCTGATGTGCGGGTTTGGTTGGGTTGAGACGAGAAGGGTGCGGTCCGATACGGTCTGTTCTCCAACACAACTGAAGCTTCAACAAACTCGTTGTTATCCAGCGGTTTATGGAAACGCAGCAGTTCAGTGTGGTCTTGACGGTGTGATGATAATAGCAGGTGACTGTCACGCAGCACTTCTTGCAAAAACAAGTTCCGTTCTGTCAGGTTAGTCACTTGCAGCATAGTTCTGCCTTCTCGATTGGCCCCGATGATTCGACCATCCAAGTCAATGCCAATGAGTGCGCGTCTTCTGTGTGCGGCTGTAGTTGCGGCTGTAGAATGAAGAGACAGCACCAGGTGATACTCTCGATTTTGCAAAAGCATCCAATCTTCCATATTTCTTGCCGCCATCTCTACCAAAGCGAGTTGTGACGGATGGAATGCTTCATAGTAACCGCTCACATCGAGTACCGCTGCCATTTCTCCAGAAGGATGGAATAATGGTACCGCAGAGCAGCACAAAAACTGATTGTTCTCACAATAGTGCTGCTCACCGACAATGGTAACAGGATTGTGTTCCACAATGGCCGTTCCAATTGCGTTGGTACCGCGGATAGATTCGCTCCAGCACGCCCCCTCCCGGAGATGAACTTTTTCAGCATCAGACATAAATGTCGGGTCTCCAATGCTGCTCAGTATGTACCCGTCCACGTCTGCGACGATAGCAGTGGACTGTATGTCCCGAAGACTGGTAAACAGGGTCAGCACCGACGGCCCAATAGTTTGAAGCAGCGTCTGGTGTTTCTCCCGGCGGTGCAAAAAAGAGGCCTGTTCGAGAATAGCATCTGGATTGACATCCGGCTTTACTCCGTACTTTCGACTCCGTTCCCATGAAGATGCTACGACTTCCTTCGAAATCATTCTGCACATCCTCTCCTGCAAAACGACGGTCCATACCTGTAGTTAGTGTGTACTTATCGATGTATGAGATTGGAACAGGTGTCTCAGTTTAGGGCACTCGTGCGACACATTTCGAATCTCACGGCATTCCAAAACTGCAGCGTCGCGGGGGGTTCTGAATTGGCACGATTTTTGCTGAAGTCTGGAAGAGACGAGCTGGAACAAGTTTCGGCAACAGCATATTTAAAACGGGTGCGATATGAGATTTGAGCCTTGCCATGATGGAGGTGATTACGATCCCAATCTTGTAACAAAATTATACCAATTTGACACGAGCTGTTGCACACAGTTTGGACTTCATTTCATGGAGATTTTGCGTCAATTCACAGTTGACGCGAATTTCTGCATTCAGTCTTTTCATAGTTTGAAGAGGATTTGAATCATCTAAGGAGTGAAGCATTCTTGCTGAAAAAATCTGTCAATATTAACGGTGCGCAAATGCGATTGGTGGTCGATTCGAAAGCCACGCTGTCAGATGTCCTGCGCGAACAGCTTCACCTGACCGGTACGAAAGTCAGCTGCAACAAAGCGCAGTGCGGAGCCTGTAACGTCATTATGAACGGAAAAGTTGTGTTTGGCTGTGCAACGAAGATGGAGAAGGTTCCTGATGACGCTATTATTACAACAATTGAAGGGATCGGGACGCCGACAAACTTGCATGCACTGCAGTTGGCGTTTGTAAAGCACGGCACCGCTCAATGCGGGTTCTGCACGCCTGGATTCATTGTTTCCGCAAAAGCCCTGCTCGACCAAAATGCGAATCCAACTCGAACTGAGACTCGCGATTGGTTTCAAAAACACAAGAATGTCTGCCGCTGCACAGGGTATAAACCCATTGTCGATGCCGTCATGGATGCTTCCAAGTTGCTGCGAGGCGAGTTGACTGTCCAAGACCTCAGCTTCAAAATGCCTGCGGACGGGAAAATTTGGGGTACTGACTACCCGCGTCCGTCTGCCGTTGCAAAAGCCACAGGAACGATTGATTACGGCGCCGATCTCGGTATTAAAATGCCTGCGGGTACACTTCACCTCAAATTGGTGCAGGCACAAGTTTCCCACGCCAATATTCTCTCCATTGACACCACTGAGGCCGAACAGATGCCCGGAGTGTACAAGGTGGTCACACACAAGGATATCAAGGGCAAGAACCGCATCACCGGTCTTATTACCTTCCCGACCAACAAGGGCGACGGCTGGGACCGACCAATCCTCTGCGACGAAAAGGTTTTTCAGTTTGGTGATGCACTGGCTATCGTCTGTGCCGACACTGAAGCCCACGCACAGGCTGCAGTAGAAAAGGTCAAGGTGGATTTGGAAGTGCTGCCGGCCTATATGAGCGCACCTGCAGCAATGGAACCGGATGCTCTCGAGATTCACCCAGGGACACCCAATGTGTATTATCGCCAGGGCATTCAAAAGGGTCAGGATACAGGGCCGTTGATGGAGCAAGCCGATGTGGTGGTTTCTGCGGAGGACTTGTTTGTCGGCAGACAACCCCATCTGCCAATGGAACCCGACGTAGCCCTGGCTTACTACGACGATAACCAGCACCTGCAAATTATGAGCAAAAGCATCGGGCTTGAGTTGCACTCCTTCATGATTGGACCAGGCCTTGGTGTCGAAGCCGGCAAGAACCTGTTCCTCTCCCAGTTCCCGGGTGTGGGCGGTACCTTCGGCTACAAATTCAGTCCCACAATTGAAGCCTTGGTCGGTGCAGCTACGATTGCCACAGGTCTGCCCTGCTTCCTGAACTTTGACTACTATCAGCAAATTACCTATACAGGAAAGCGATCGCCCTTCTTTATGGACCTGAAATACGGTGCTGACAAGAATGGAAAAATCGTGGCAATGGAGAGCAATTGGGCGGTCGATCACGGTCCATACTCCGAGTTCGGAGACTTGCTGACACTGCGCGGTGCGCAGTTTATCGGGGCTGGATACGGAATCGAAAACATTCGCGGAGCCGGCTACACGGTAGCCACCAACCATGCCTGGGGTTCAGCGTTTCGCGCCTACGGATCGCCACAGAGTTTGTTTGCCTCGGAAACGCTGATGGATATGCTGGCTGAGAAACTGAATATGGACCCACTGGAACTGCGGTACGTGAATGCCTACCGAGAAGGGGACACGCTGCCCTCGGGGCAGGAGCCTGAAGTCTACTCCATGACCCAGCTCATTGATATGATTCGGCCAAAATACGTGGCTGCACTGAATGCCGCTACGGCCGCATCAACGCCACAGAAAAAACGAGGCGTCGGCGTATCCGTAGGTGTTTACGGTTGCGGACTGGACGGTCCTGATGGCGCTGAAGTGTGGGCTGAGTTGCTTCCAAACGGTCAGGTGCAGGTGAGCACCAACTGGCAAGACCATGGCCAGGGAGCCGACATGGGGTTACTGGCTACATCTCATGAAACCCTGCGGCCTATGGGTGTTAAACCAGAAGACATCAAATTGGTCATGAACGATATGAATCTGGCACCGGCAGGCGGACCGGCAGGCGGCAGCCGTTCACAGTTTGTCGTCGGGAACGCAGTGGTGAATGCCTGTGAACAACTGGTCCGTGCCATGACAAAGCAGGATGGCACATACATGACCTATGACGAAGCCGTCGCTAAGGAACTTCCCACAAAGTATGTCGGGCAATGGAGTACAGCAAGTGCAGATGCTAGTGCCTGCGACCCTGACACAGGCCAAGGCAAGCCTTTTGCCAGTTACATGTACGGTGTGTTTTTAGCCGAAGTCGAGGTCGACACGAAAACAGGAAAAGTACGTGTGCTGAAGATGACTTTGGCAGCAGATGTTGGCAGCATCGCTAACAAGACTGTGATTGACGGGCAGATGTACGGGGGCTTGGCACAGGGCGTCGGCTTGGCATTATCGGAGGATTTCGATGACCTGAAGCGCCACACCGACATGCTCCACTGCGGTATTCCGTATATCAAGGATATTCCTGATGACATTGAATTGATGTATCTGGAAACCCCGCGGGACTTGGGGCCGCACGGAGCCTCTGGTGTCGGTGAACTGCCGTTGACCTCGCCCCATGCCGCCATTAGCAACGCGATTTACAATGCCTGCCAGGTGCGTATCACACAGCTTCCGGCGCTGCCGGAAAAAGTACTCGCAGGCCTTCAAGGCAAGGACATTCCGGTTGCCACAAGGCCCGTTAAGGACCCTGTTATGCTCTAACGTTAGGTCATTTGAAGCTCGTGCTGCTGCAGGGATTTTTCCTGCAGCGGTGCAACTTTCTGGTGGTTTCTTGAGTGCTCTTATCAATACGGAGTTTTCACCCGGAGTATGGGGGTAGAGAAGTGGACCATAAGCAATGGCGTAAATACGAAGAAAAATGCATTCAGGAGCAGCCGCCAGCGTGTACAGCAACGTGCCCTGTCCATGTCGACGTGCGCAGTTTTGTATCGGAACTAAAAGCAGGGAATTTTGACAGGGCTCTTGCCATTTTCCATAGAAACGTTCCGTTTCCCGGAATTATTGGTCGAATTTGCGATGCTCCGTGTGAAGGCTCCTGCAAGCGGTCTGAGGCAGGAGATGCAGTTGCCATCGGTATGTTGGAAAGGGCTTGTGTTCAAATGAACCAGACGATTCCGGCGAGGGTCAGTAGAGCGCGGAAAAAGGACAAGCGAGCTGCTGTCGTCGGAGGCGGCCTCAGTGGTATGGCGGCAGCAACAGACCTCGCTGCAAAAGGATATGAGGTCGTTTTGTTTGAGTCCAGCCACCGCTTGGGAGGAAGACTTTGGAATACCCCTGAAAGCATCTTGCCGCGGGATGTGATTTTGGAGGAAACGGGACGGCTTGGTGCCCTTGGAATTGAAACGCGCTTCAACGTAGTTCTTGGCATGGACTTACCTTTGGAAGAGCTACGCAGGAACTTTGATGCAGTCTATCTGGGGCTGGGAGACAGCGGTAATATGCCACGAGAACTGCAACTCGATGGACAAGGCGCACTCTCGATTCATCCCGTTACTTATGCAACCTCCAGCGAAGGTGTGTTTGCCGGTGGCGGGCTGCGGATGGGGTCGTCCTATTCTCCCATTGGGGCACTGTCCGACGGCAAACGTGCGGCTTTGTCGATAGACCGCTACTTTCAAAATGCTTCTCTGACGGCTGTTCGCAACAACGAGGGTTCGTTCAAAACCACACTCTACACTTCAACCACAGACCTTGAACCGTTGCCCATGGTCACACCGAAGTCTGCAGACCGCGGCTATACACCGCAAGAAGCGATGAGTGAGGCCAGCCGATGCATCGACTGTCAGTGTCTCGAATGTGTACAGCAGTGTGAGTATCTTGCTCACTACGAGTCCTATCCCAAGAAGTACGCTCGCCAAATCAATCAAAACCTGCGAATTGTCATGGGGATTCACGGGGCGAACACATTCATTAATTCATGCAGTCTGTGCGGTTTATGCAAGGAAGTGTGTCCAACAGAATTTGACATGTCAGAGCTGATTCGTGAAGCACGTCAGGAAATGTTACAGAACGAGAAAATGCCGCCGTCTGCACATGACTTTCCACTTGAGGAAATGGACTTTGCTAACAGCGATGGTTGTAGACTGGAACGTCATCAACCAGGGTGGGCAACGAGCAGTCATGTGTTCTTTCCAGGGCACCAGTTGACAGCATCTGCACCAGATTTGGTCACACAGACCTATGCCTATCTGAGAGAAAAGTTCAACACGGGTGTTGGCCTTATGCTGCGCAGTTCCGGCGTTGAAGCAGACTGGGCAGGAAACAGGGAGTTGATGCAAGAGAACGTGCGAGCAATCAGAGCAGAGTGGCAGAAATTGGGCGAACCGACGCTCATTGTCGCCGAATCGGAAGACTATCACGTCTTCAAAACATACCTGCCTGAAATTGAAACGCAGTCGCTGTGGGAGGTCTTTCGTCATTTTGGAATTCCAGAGACAGCTAAGACCAAGGTCCAGTCGAGACCGTTAAAAAGTAATCCCCCCCTGGCGGTACACGACGCTTGTATGACTCGTTATGAGCCGGAAATTCATGAAAGTGTCCGCAGTGTTCTGTCGCAACTGGGTTACGAAGTCGAGGAACTGCCAAATAGCAAAGAACGGACAGAGTGTTGCGGTTACGGAGGACTACAGATGTATGCCAATCGTGAGTTGGCAGAACAATCGGCAATACGAAGAGCCGCGCAAAGCCAGTTGGACTATGTGGCATATTGTGCCATGTGCCGCAACAACTTGTCCGCCGTGGGGAAAAGGACGTATCACCTGCTGGACTTTCTTTTTACAGATGGTGATTTGAAAGCACCCACACGAGGACCTGGATACTCGCAAAAGCGCAGAAACAGAATTGGTTTGAAACAAAGATTACTCACAGAGTTATGGGGTGAGAAAGTGACTGTGGAACACCACCCACATGAGGACGTTCTCTTAATTCTATCGCCAGAAGTCGCGAGGGCCTTGGAAAGCCGCTTCATTCCTGAAGAGGATGTACAAAAAGTCATTGAATATGCACAACGTACGGGCAACAAGGTTCGGAGGAAGGGAACCAATCACTTTCTGGCCGCCTATAAGCCTGTTCGAGTGACATACTGGGTTGAATATACACCGCAGGATGAAGGCTATGTCATTCACAATGCCTATTCCCATCGAATGGTTGTCAATCCACCCCAAACGTGAACTTTGCCCGAGCCTAAGAGCCTAAGAGTGTAAGAGTCTAAGCATGCTTCATTAGAGGGCTCCATACTAAGGATGTGAACATGTGGCCGGTACCGATATGATTCCAGACGCTGTGTTTGAATGCGAAAAATGTGACAGTCAACTGGAACCTGGGCAGGTTACGGTGTCATACCTCGGCAGCAGCTTTCCTGTGGAACTGCTTCGCTGTCCGCAGTGTGGCTTTGTACTGATTACGGAACAACTTGCATTAGGGAAAATGCTTCAAGTTGAAAAGACGTTGGAGGATAAGTAGCGCAGTACTTTTGGTCTGAAACAGATGGCACGCCTCAAGCTCTGAGGACAATGCGGGGAGGTGACAGTATGGACCAGGTGAGAGGAAGCAATTTATACGAAAGCTATGAAATGAAACAGGTGACGGGAGAAACCATTCGACCAGGCGGGTTCAGTCTGACAGAGCGTGCGGCCGACATCTGTAAGTTTGCGAAAGGGGCCAACGTTCTCGATGTAGGTTGCGGTGTTGGATCGACGGTACAGTATTTGCGATACCAATACGGGCTAAGTGCTGTAGGAGTCGACCCGTCGCCGTTGCAGTTGGCCGACGGACTTAGTAAAAACAGAGATTTACCTATTTTTCAGGGGCAAGGCGAGGCGCTTCCTTTCGAACATGAATCCATGGAGGGGATTTTTGCGGAGTGTACCCTCTCACTTATGGACCCGTCGCTGGCGTTGCCTGAGTTCTACCGTGTGTTGAAGCCAAACGGATATCTTATCGTCAGCGATATTTATGCACGAAACGAAGACGGCGTGAGCAGCTTGCGAAACCTGAATGTGGCAAGTTGCCTGACGGGAGCCGTATCACGAAAAGTCTTGACAGACAGGCTTCAGGAATCTGGATTTGAAGTCGTCCTGTGGGAGGACCACTCACGATTGCTGGCTGAGTTGACTGCAAGACTCATCTTTGCGAATGAATCTGCGGGCTCTTTTTGGGGTCTTGTCTGCGGCACGGGTCTTTGTACGGATACAAAGGGGGCAGTGAACACTTCGCGCCCGGGATATTTTCTGTTAATAGCGCGAAAAACGAATGGAAATACGCATGGAAATACGAATGGAAATACGCATGGAAATACGAATGGAAATACGCATGGAACTACGGATGGAAATACGCATGGAACTACGGATGGAACTACGGATGGAAGGGAGTGACAAGCCACGAACGACACAATGTTTCGAATGCTGGAGTTGAGTCAGCAAGGATTGAATTGCAGTCAAATGATTGTTGCAATGGGGCTCGAGACGTTGGGCCAGGTCAATCCCGACCTCGTTCAGGCGATGGCAGGTCTGGGCGGCGGCGTTGGCTTTACCGGCAAAGCCTGCGGTGCAATGACTGGCGGCGCTTGTCTGCTTAGTTTGTATGCGGCGGGTCTGACACCACACGATGCAATTGATGCTCAGCTTCGTTCCATGGAAATGGCTGAAGAACTCGTGCGGTGGTTTGAGCAGCAGTTTGGACAAGAATACGGCGGCACGAACTGCCAGCAGATTCTCGGAGCCGCGTTTGAAAAAAGAACACCTCAGCCAGCTTGTGCAGACATTGTGAGCAACACTTACAGCAAGGTTCAAGAGATTGCAGAACAGCACAAATTGGACCTGACGGGTGACGCTCATGACTGACATGTCCGTACTGTCACATACAGAAAGCGTGTGTCCTGATTGTCTCATGCCCATTCCTGCACAGCGAGTACGTATTGGCGACATCGTCTTTCTAGACAAGACCTGTCCCAGGCACGGCAGATTTCGAACGAAAATCTGGCAAGGGAATCCTGCTTTTGAGTCCTGGGTTCGGCCCAAAGTCCCAGGAACCATTCACATGCCCTTTACAGAGAAAGACAGCGGCTGCCCTTTTGATTGCGGTCTGTGTGCAGACCACCGTCAACATACTTGCACAGGAATTATTGAAGTGACACAGCGCTGTAATTTGCATTGTACCTTTTGTTTTGCTGACGCAGGCGGGAAGAGTATTGATCCGAGCAAAGAGATTATCAGGGGCTGGTATCAACGTTTGCTTGACTCCGGCGGGCCGTGCAACATCCAGCTGTCCGGCGGGGAACCAACCCTTCGCAACGATTTGCCTGAGTTGGTGGAGATGGGCCGCAGCATGGGATTTTCGTTTATCCAAGTCAATACAAATGGACTGCGCTTGAGTCGAGACATACCGTATCTTAAAGCCTTGAAAGCTGCGGGGCTTGCATCCATCTTTCTTCAGTTTGACGGCACTCAACCGCAGATTTATCAGACTCTGCGCGGGGGGAACTACCTGCAGCAGAAATTGGACACCATCGACCTCTGTGGGGAATTGGGCATTGGGGTTGTGTTGGTACCGACAGTTGTACAGGGGGTCAATGACGATAATCTCGGTGACATTCTTGAGTTCGCCTTACAGCACATGCCTGCGGTTCGCGGGGTTCACTTTCAACCAGCCAGTTACTTTGGGCGCATTCCAGAGACACCCTCAGATGATATGCGTATCACACTGGGTGAAGTCATGACGAAATTGGAGCAACAGTCCGGAGGGCGCATCAAAACGGACAATCTGCGTCCTGCAGGGTGCGAAAATGCGATGTGTTCTTTTCACGGGAACTTCATTTTGATGGAGAATAACCATTTGTTGCCGACCACCAAACATCAAGCAGGCGAAACGTGTTGCCTGCCGACAGAGCGAGCAGAAGAAGGCGCAAGCAAATCAAAGCAGTTCGTCGCACTGCACTGGGCGCCCATTGAATTGAATTTGTCTTTGCCAACTGCGTCCGAACATGTTGCTCAAGGCCGTGCAGATGTTGCAGAGCGTTGTGACGATGGGTGTGACCGTGACGATGCGAACGGCGCGAGGGATGCAGGTTGTGACTGTGACGAGGGGTCCGGTGTCGTGGCTGCCGGTTGCGACTGCGGGGCAGGAGAAGGGGACAGCATGGACAGGTTTCTCCAACGAGCACAGACCCATGCTTTAACTGTTTCCGGCATGGCCTTTCAAGACGCTTGGAATCTGGATTTGGAGCGACTGCGGGACTGTTGTATCCATACCGTTGCACCAGACGGCAAGCTCATCCCTTTTTGCGCTTACAACCTGACGGACAGCCGGGGTCACTACTTCTACCGAGGTAACAGACAAAGCCAGCAGCCAGAGCCAGTAGAGTCTGGTTCTGTGAACAGGGGGTGAATTGATGATTCAATCGCGCAAACAGGATCTAGCCAGAACTCCGATGGAAGCTTGGATTCATAAGAAGATAACCGGTGCTGCGTCAACTTCGGTATTAACCCGGAACAAACTTGAGGATTATCAGCTCCAGATGCTGAGAAAGACTGTGTCCTTGGCGAGAGCAAAGAGTCCATTTTATAAAGAGAAACTCGCACAATATCCGGCAGAGGGCTTGTCTTCAATTCAAGATATCAGTCAGCTTCCATTCACAACTGCCGCTGAACTAAAGGAGAATCCGCTGAGGTTTCTGTGTTGCAGCCAGGACGATATCGAACGGATTGTAACACTTGAAAGCTCTGGAACCACCGGAACACCAAAACGGATTTTTTTCACTCGGGACGATCAAGAGCTGACACGAGATTTTTTCCACCACGCTTTAGGCGTTGTTGCTCGTCCCGGCGACACTGTTCTGGTCATGCTCCCAGGGGAGCGTCCGGGAAGCGTCGGCGACTTGTTTGCACAAAGTGCGCTTCGTATGGACGTGCGGCCCGTACCTTATGGTTTGGTTCGGGACCCGGCCGACGCACTTCGTGTCATGCAAAGGGAACAGGTGGATACATTGCTCGGTATTCCCGTGCAAGTGCTGGCGCTGGCAAGTTATGAATCGCCAGGGCAAAACACTTTTGCCGCCAGTGTGAAAAATGTAATTGTCAACACAGATTCGGTTCCACGTTCTGTAATTCGACGAATTCAGGATAAGTGGGGCTGCCGGGTTTTTAATCATTATGCCATGACGGAAATGGGACTCGGCGGTGGATTGGAGTGCGCAGGGTTGGACGGGTACCACATGAGAGAGGCAGATTTATTGTTTGAAATTGTAAATCCTGTAAGCGGTCAGGTGCTACCAGACGGATCCGAAGGGGAAGTCGTGTTCACGACACTGACGAGAAGAGGCATGCCGCTCATTCGCTACCGGACCGGCGATATCTCAAGGTTCATGACAGATTCGTGCTCGTGCGGCAGTGTGCTGAAGCGCCTGGCACCCGTACGCAATCGAGCTGCGGGACGAATCGAACTCATAAGCGGAGACTTGTTAAGTATGTCCATGCTTGACGAAGTTGTATTGGCTATACCTGGAGTACTGAACTTCAAAGCTGTACTCACGACCGCAAAGTTGCCGCTGAACCGTCCTGTAGATTGCCTGAGTGTGACAGTCCAGGTCGCGGATTGGGTCGAATCCGACACCGCGGAAGTCGTAGAACATGCGTTGTTTTCTCTGCCTGTCGTAGCGAAAAACGTCCATGACAGAGCTTTAAAGGTGAATCCTGTGGTTGTGGACAAATCGCGCAAGTTATGGAACCCAGTTAAACGAGTGATTCAAGATGAAAGAGTTAAGGAGAGAGCCTAGATGAAGGGTCTGTATGATGCTTGTTCGCGACTCTTGAACGCAGGGGAAGACGTGGTGATGGCTGCGGTGGTTGACAAACAGGGATCGGCGCCTCGAACCGCGGGAGCAAAAATGCTGGTGCGGCGTAACGGATTGCTGTTCGGAACCATTGGCGGAGGGCTGCTGGAAGCCAGGGTTATACATTACGCTAAAGAAGTCTTCGCAACGCGTGAAAGCACTGTTCGTGAATTCTATCTCACCGGGGAAGATGCTGCCAGCACCGAAATGATTTGCGGCGGCAGGGTCAAAGTGCTCGTAGAGTACGTGTCTCCCGCTGACAAAGTTGCAGTGACACTGTTTCGCAGACTGACAGAGCTCTTGAATTCAGGACGGGATGCGTGGCTTATTACTGAGTTGCCGCGGGACGGACAACAAACCGAGCGGTTGAACCGTTATCTTTTGGATACCATGGGCAGTGCAGCAAATCCCGAAGGCATAGACAGTGAGGAAGACTTTCCCATACCGGCGATGGTACACAAAGCTCTTGCAAGGAAAAGGATACAGATTGTAGAGACCCCTGAGACCCGTTACGTAGTAAATCCCGTTCACTCTCTCGGGACTGTGTACTTGTTTGGTGCGGGCCACGTCGGACAGCAAGTGGCAACATTAACGGGAATGGTGGACTTTCGAACCGTTGTATTGGACGACAGGGCTGAATTTGCCAACGGTGAACGATTTCCAACTGTCGATGAGATACTAGTGCTCAAGAGCTTTGATTCATGCTTTAGCCGGCTGTCTGTGTCCGGAGACAGTTATATCGTTATTCTTACGAGAGGGCATGGACATGATAAAACGGTTTTGGAGCAGGCGCTTGCCACTGATGCGGGGTATATCGGTCTCATCAGCAGTCAGCGCAAGCGCAAACTGCTCTATCAGGCTCTGCAAGACAGTGGCGTTTCAGACGAACAGCTTCATCGAGTGTACTCACCGGTTGGCGTGGAGATTGGTGCGGAGACACCGGAAGAGATTGCAATCAGCATTGTGGCGCAACTCATCCAGGTGCGAGGAGAGCGGGCACATGAATGAAGTTGGTATAAATGAAGTTGGTATGAATGAAGTTGACAGAGCGCTTCCAGGGACTGCTGCCATCATACTTGCAGCGGGTTTCTCGTCGCGAATGGGGGCATTTAAACCCCTTTTGAGACTTGGACAAAGTACGGCTGTGGAACGGTCAGTCCGCGGCTTTCTCAATGCAGGTGTGAACAATGTTACAGTGGTTGTGGGACATCGATATGAAGAAATGGTTCAGGTGGTTCAGTTTCTCGGGGCACTGATGGTCGTCAATTCTCAGTATCGGGAAGGCATGTTTTCCTCAGTACAAGCAGGCGTGACAAGCTTGAGGAGTGACGTTCAAGCGTTTTTTCTGCTGCCGGTCGACTGTCCAGTGGTTCAATCCAGCACCATCAGGCAGCTGTATGCGGCCTATCAAGGCAGTGGAAAAGACATCGCTTATCCCGTCTTCAGAGGTCAGAGAGGACATCCGCCTCTTATTTCGACGTGTTTATCTAGCGAAATTCTTGAGTCTAAAGCGTCTTCTGATGGACTCCGAGGGGTGCTTCGGCAACATGAAGCGGCAGCAGTAGACGTTAGTGTCGAAGACCACGGCATCTTAATTGATATGGATGTTCCGTCAGACTACAGGGACCTGCAGGCGCATCTGCAGCGCACAGGTGAATGAATGTCATTTGGGAGAAGAGGAAGCCGATGCAGTATAGGCTGTTGGCGCTAGATTTGGACGGTACCCTGCTGACGCTCGATGACAGTGGCGAACCCACCGTTTCTAATCAGAATCGGCATTGGATTCAGGCTGCTTGGGACGCCGGCATACAAGTAGTCTTGGCGACAGGACGTCATCGTCTGTCTGCTGCGGTCCATCGAGTTGTTCAACAACTTTGTATCCCCTTCCCCTTGGTTGTTGTGAATGGAAGCGAAGTCTGGACATCTCAAGGTGAGCTTCTCTTGCGTCAGGCCTTTCGCTACGAGGATGCAGTTATACTGCACAATCTTGCGCGAAAATTTCATGTGTCTTGCATCGGATTTACCTGCGGAGGCCGTGTAAAAGCTGAGGAACTGGCTGAAGGACTACCAGACTTAACATGGTTGAAGTTTGTACTGCGGTCTTCTGCGGACTTGACAGGTCCTGATACCTTCGCGAGGCTGCGAACCCGTGTTCTCGCCAGCGGAAGATTTGAATGCACACGTTCAACAGACTCAACCATGGAAGTCAATCCTGCTGGAGTGAATAAAGCAGTCGGGCTCAGTATTCTCTGCAAGAGACTTCAAATCAGCAAGCACGAGGTTGCAGCCATTGGCGACGGGTGGAACGATATAGAGATGCTGAGGTGGGCAGGTCTAGGCATCGCCATGATGAATGCGCCCTCTGAAGTGCGAAGGGCAGCTGACGGAGTGACAGATACGTGTGAAAATGACGGCGTGGCCAAGGCTGTTGAGAAGATTCTCTTGGCACAGAGTTAAGTGTTTGACTTCTGGTGACAGCAGTAAGTTTCTAGCAATGCGACACAAGAGTGGAAGCATAGCACCAATCAGGTTTGAACCCATTTTTTGAACCCATTTGTAGTAAAATAGAATTACCTGACTATGATTGGTCAACTGCGTCTAGTCCAATTGTGCCGCGGCTGACACGAAGCCCGAATTATTGTACAAAGTGAAACAGGGGTGACCCACATGGAGCACGAATTTACCATGAGTATGTCTGACGGCCATCAGGTCTTCCTGAAAAAATGGCACCCTGAAGGGCAGGATGCCAAAGCAGTCATGCAGTTGTCTCATGGCATGGCCGAGCACATTGGCCGCTATCAGCCATTTGCAGAATTCTTGGCGAATCATGGTTTTATAGTGTACGGCAACGACCATCGCGGTCATGGGAAAACTGGGCAGCAGTCCGGGAACACGGGCTTTCTGGCAGACCATGACGGTTTTGAACGTGTTGTGGACGATATGCACGAGATAAACGGACTGATCCATGGTGAGTTTCCGAACGTACCTGTGTTTCTGCTGGGTCACAGCATGGGTTCGTTTTTAGCACGACGCTATGTACAGCGCTTTCACGGCCGGGTTCAAGGGGTTATACTGACAGGCACCGCGGGAAGTCCTGGCTTTCCTGGTCGCGTGGGCAAAATTCTTGCTCAGTCGCAAGTCCGAAAGCTGGGAAAGTTGGCGCCTAGTGAAAAGATGAACCAACTGATGTTTGGCAATTACAATAAATCTTTTGCAAATGTACGAACACCCTTTGACTGGCTGTCTCGAGACCATCGCGAAGTGGACAAGTACGTGAATGACCCCTTGTGCGGCTTTGTCTGTTCGTCGGGTTTCTACGTGGATTTACTTACAGGTCTGTTTGCAATTCATAGGGATTCAGAAATTTCCAAAATAGAGAAGGAGTTGCCTTTTTTGTTCTTGAGCGGCTCTGACGATCCCGTTGGTCATCGCACAAAAGGCGTCCAACAGGCAGTCCAGCAGTTGCAAAGAAGAGGTATCACGAACGTGGAAGTGAAATTTTACGACGGAGCCCGCCATGAGTTGTTTCAGGAGACCAATCGAGACGAGGTGTTTCAGGAGATCTATCAATGGCTGGAGCAACAACTGAAATTTGGAACCATCTAGTGATGTGTCAGCTCGTGATGTTTCATAGAGGATTGAACCCTGTCCGACTTGTCTACACTTGTAACAAGACAACAGCGCGACAGGGGAGTCCATATGAATCGAGATTGGATGAATCGCAGGCTGCTTTCAATGGCTATTGCGATTGGCATCGTCATTTCGTTAGTTACTTTTCACGACACGAGACTTGTCTTGGGAATCACAGTCCTCAGTACCGAAGCCTCGCTTGCTGCATATTACGTCATTCGGAAGAAATACACGGTTGCGGGATTGTTCGCAATCGCTATGGCTGCCACGGCCCTGTCATTTTCCCATAATCCGTTGCTCAGGAACTCAGACATATTGATTGTTGCACTAGGTATTGCAGCTATCGGATTTTACAACAAATACTTTGCGGCTCCTCGTCTCAAGGCGGAGCAGTTGCAAAGAATTGAGCAGTCAGGAATTCAGCAAATGGAGGAAATGGAGCCGGAGGCTTTTCTTGAGAGCATGGAGTTGCACTTTTATGCGAAAGGGTGGGCGCCGGAGCGTACACCGAGGACAAACAATCACGGGGCAAATCTAGTTGTCAACAAACCAAACGGCAACCGTGTTGCAGTGCGATTGAGAGCCTCTAGGGAGGCTGTAGGGACACGGTGGGTTGAAGAGGTCATTGGCAGCAGACCGTACTATCATGCTGACGCCGGAATGGTGATAACCACCAGCGAGTTTACGGCGGGCGCCCGTGAAATAGCGAAGAAGAATGACATTGAACTGTGGAATCGAAGCGATTTGATTGACAGTCTCATCGAAGTGAGTGAGAAACAGGAACAAGCGGAGAAAACGGTGCAGGCGTAGCCGTCTTCGGCTTGTTCTCACAGCTTATTTCGTCTTGGACTGTCTACTCAACAATTTCTGCATTTCCGTATCTTCCTGTTTCAATGAGTTGAGCGTACATATCGACCAGTTTCATTTCGTGGTCGGAGAGGTGTTTTGGAATACCGGGGTCTTTGTGTTGCATAAACATGGGGGCTTTCATTGTACGGATGTCAATGTAAAACTTGTGCTCGGTGCCCTCAGCGTATCCAATCATAATCCTCAAGTCTCTTCTACTTCCCGTCAGAGGAGGTTGCTTATCCCAATCAATCTGGTTCTCATACTCTGTTTCGTTGATGGCTTCAGCCATATGAATTCCATCGAGGATAGCAAGTTTCGCTGCAGTCTGATAGTTTCGAGAAACAAATTCCTCCTGCTTTGCACCGTCTCCGAATACGGCCTGATAAACGTTCACCGTGTCTTGACTCCTTCCTGTTGAAATCGTCCTCGTGAAGTGAGAACAGTTGTTTTAGTTCGCTGGCTGTTTGTAAACGAGAAAAACAAATTTACTGTCAATGATAAAAGGTCTGGTCTGATTTCCAGTGTACTAGTCTAAAAGACACATCACAATCCATCGAATCCAAGTGAACCAATGACGGCCAACCCTTACCAGTATTGAAAAAGTAACACATCTCAAGAATACATCAAAAAGGGGCAGGGTCGGATTGGGGGATATTTAAATAGTCCAAAACACCTATCTGATAATTAGTACATATTCCTCTACTATGAAATGCTCTGCAGGTCTACGCTTAATCCGTAGCTGTTGATACAGGGGTGTCGCGTAAGTAATACAGACGTCCTCATCGTGTTCTTTTACCTGAATTAACAGCGATTGCGGAGGTGAACACAAATGAAACAGCATGAAACAGCTGTATCACATCGATTCATGGAAATTCGAATGGAGTCCATCGGAGGACTTGGAGCGAATTTGGCCGGCAAGATTTTGTCGGAGTCAGGCGTGATTAGACAAGGTTTGAACGGTTGGTATGCAGCTTCGTACGGTTCTGAGAAAAAGGGATCACCTGTAAAAGCGTTCGTGAAGTTTGCACCGCATGAAATTGAAATTCGCGGCACATACCCTGTGGATGAGCCAGACGTTGTTGCGGTGTTTCATGAAGCACTGCTAAGAAACCCGTCAACCATTGCGGGACTGAGACCCGGCGGAACACTGCTGGTTAATACAAAACGCACGACGAAAGAAATTCGGGAACAAGTTTCGCGAAACGATATTAAGATTGCTGTTGTCGATGCACTGGGCATTTCGGTCCGAGAAAAGACCCGTATCAACACAGCAATGCTTGGTGCCATGTGCAGAGCAGTGCCGATGCTCGACCCAGAAGCAGTCCGGGAAGGCATCACAGAAGCATTCTCTACACGCTATCAACATTTACTCGATGCAAACTTGAGAACGTTTGACGGGGGCCGCACAGAAGTCATTGAGGAAGAGCCGATAGAAAGCGCGGAAACACCATCCAATAACAGTGCAACTGCAGCAGACCCTGTACCTGTAAAAACGAGCTTGGGTTACGAATCGCAGTTCCTTGGCGGGAACATCGTCCATCCAGGGAATTCAGTGGCGAAAGACCTGAGTGCATCACGTGAGGGATTCGTTCCAGCGTTGAATCTGGATACCTGCATTCACTGCGCGGCTTGCGACCAAGTCTGTCCCGACCTTTGCTTTGTCTGGGAGACAAAAGACAACGGCAAGGGACGCGAGTTTCAGTATCTGAAAGGTATCGACTACCAGTACTGCAAGGGTTGCCAAAAGTGTGTTGAAGCGTGTCCGACTGATGCGCTGCAGACAATTGCCGAAGAAAGCGACTATGTAGATGAGCATACGGTGAAACACGGTTTTGCCGGATTAGCAGTTCGGTGAGAGGGAGGTTGAAAACAAATGAGCATGAATGTTGTGGATAAAGCATCTGTCAGTAACAACAATGAGTCTTTGGGCCAGCAAATCCAGGAGTTTCATTCAGGCAATGAAATGGCAGCAAAAGCCGCTGCACAAATCAACTACCATTTAATGGGTTACTTTCCTATTACACCGTCAACTGAAGTCGCTCAGTACTTAGATCAGATGAAAGTGCGCGGCGAGCACAACATCACGATGATCCCGGCCGACGGCGAACACGGCGCAGCGGGTATCTGCTACGGTGCAGCAACAGGGGGCGGACGCGTGTTCAATGCGACGTCTGCGAACGGCTTCCTATATATGCTGGAGAACTTGCCCGTGTTCTCAGGGACCAGATTTCCGATGGTGTTGAATTTGGTAACGAGATCGGTATCGGGACCCTTGGACATTCGCGGCGATCACTCCGACCTATACTATGGCCTGAACATTGGCTGGCCGATTTTGTTGGCACGGGACCCGCAGGCTGTGTACGACATGAACATCATGGCCCTAAAACTGGCTGAGCACAAAGATGTACGCTTGCCTGTGATGGTTGCGTATGACGGATTCTTTACCTCCCACGCGAAACGGAGAGTAGAGTTCTTCGAGGATAGGAAACCAGTTGAGGAGTTTGTCGGACCGACACCGACACCAACCGTAACTTCACTGGATCCGAAGAATCCGGTGACCATTGGTCCATACATGAACGACCCGGATCAGATGAACAACAAATATCAACAGTCCAATGCAATTTATAACGCGGAGGCAGTCTTCGAGCAAATTGCAGTTGACTATGCAAAGGTATCAGGTCGGCATTATGGACTCTTGGACCTCTATAAAATGGACGATGCAGAAGTGGTCCTGTTTATTTTGAATTCCGCTGCTGACACGGCTCGAGATGCTGTCGACGACTTGCGGGCACAGGGAATTAAGGCTGGAATTGTGTCACCCAACATGATTCGCCCGTTCCCAAAAGCAGCAATCCAACAAGCATTGGCGAAAGCCAAGGTTGTTCTAGTAGCAGAACGTGCAGATTCATATGGTGCACACGGCGCGAATCTCACACAGGAAGTGAAAGCTGCGTTGCAGGAAGTTCATTCCGAAGCACATGTCTTATCTCGTGTGTATGGACTGGGCGGCAAAGAATTCTACCCTGCAGATGCACTTGACTTGTTTGATGCCTGCACAACCTGGTTGGCTGGCGGCGCAGTGCTCGATTTTGATTACTACGGCACACAGCCTGGCAGTGTGGAGGCTGTACAGGAAAACTTGCATCAAGGGTTGCCGGCACTGACTAAGGAAGAAATGAGCGGTTACGTTTCAGTTGAGCAGCAAGATACCGGGGAACTAAAGGTTAAGGTTCCGAATCTGAGAACACTGACCAAAAAGCCCCGCCGCTTGGCACCTGGTCATGGAGCTTGTCCGGGATGCGGTATCTTCCCTGGAGTTGAGACATTCCTGAAGGGCATTGAAGGGGACGTAGTGGTTTTGTATCAAACCGGATGCGCCATGGTAACCACAACCGGTTATCCATACACATCGCATCGCGTGACCTATGTTCATAATCTGTTCCAAAACGGTGCAGCGACTCTGTCTGGTCTCGTAGAAATGTTCTGGGAGAAAAAGCGTCGCGGAGAAATTGAGGTTGGCGAAGATATCACATTCGTGATGGTAACCGGAGACGGCGGCATGGACATCGGCATGGGTCCAGCCATCGGAGCCGCACTGCGGAACCACAAGATGATTATCCTGGAATACGACAACGAAGGGTACATGAACACTGGTGCACAGTTGTCCTATTCAACACCGCTGGGACACCAAACATCAACATCTAACATTGGTCCGAAAGGTACAGGGAAGTCATTCCCGCATAAGGATACACCGCAGATTATGGCTTCCACGAACATTCCGTACGTCTTTACTGGCACGGAAGCCTTTGCTCAGGACCTGATTAAGAAAGCAGCAAAAGCACAGTGGTATGCTCAGAACGAAGGATTGGTTTACGGCAAGATTTTGATTGCCTGCCCGTTGAACTGGAAGTCCAAGGATTCTGAAGGCAACAACATTGTGGGCGCTGCCGTCAAATCCTGCTTCTTCCCGCTCTATGAAGTGGAGCATGGCAAGACGAACATCACTTACAATCCGGATGAAAAGAAGCAGCGAATTCCGGTGACAGACTGGCTGAAGACCATGGGTAAAACCCGCCATCTGCTCAAGGAAGAAAATGAAGGACTGCTGCACCAGTTTGAGGAAGAAGTCGACCGTCGCTGGCGCCGTCTGCTCGCAAAGCACGAGCACCCGGATCTGTAATCAACGACACGTGTGATGAACGACATAAGTGCAATACGTGCACAGTACTGAAACTGAATACTTGAACCGTGAAGAAGCCCCCCCAGGCCCCCTCCCTGGAGGGGTCTTTCACTGTTTCAGTTGCGCTGGTGGCCCTCTCATACCATTGCAGGCTTTCTGATTCGTCTCTGGTTCCTAACAAGTGGACTTCTGCTTAGCGCATTCAGTTAACCCTCGTATAAATCGTCCAGTGCAACATTTTGTTCCGCCTTCGGATTATTCAGAGGATAGACGCGCGCTGAGTGACCGCTGTCCTCAACATGTTGGATGTAAATCGGCTGTCCCTTATACGTCACGTTGGCCATAATTGGCGATCTCGCAATTTGCTCCGCTCGATTCTGATTCACATCGATAGCCCCCTTCAGTTATCACGTCTTCAGCAACGTTCACCTTATTGGATTGCAACCTGACTCGAATTCTGATTCGGATTGATTCGGATTCACGGAAAGCGGCGTCGATGTGGTGCTTTCCTATCATGTTTAGCAAACTTCGTGCACCTGTTCTGGCCCTGCGTACATTCACGGCGGCAGCATCTGCGCCGTCTTCTCTACGATGTGCAGAATCCGTTCGTGCGATGTACGAAACTGAAATGTAGATTTTTGTCGTAAAGGGTTGATCTGCCTCTCACATCGTGGTATATTAGTCGATGTCGCCGCGAGAGCGGGCCGGACAACAAAGTCTTTAAAACCCGCGCCATAACAGCATTTATAAGACATCATGAAGGACTTCAGGCGGGATGATTCAGCCGAGATTGACAAGTGGATGAGCGGAGAAATGCAGACCGCCAACCCAGTGGATTGACAGCAGAATGGTTCATCGGGATTTGAAGCAAAGGGTTCCTTGAAAACTAAACACACGAAAGAGACGCTTGTGTAAGAAATGAGCTTCGTCTGTTCTTTGAGAGAAGAGCAGTACAGGATATAAGCAAGACCAAATTTGAGAGTTTGATCCTGGCTCAGGACGAACGCTGGCGGCGTGCCTAATACATGCAAGTCGAGCGGACTGATGGGAGCTTGCTCCCAGAGGTTAGCGGCGGACGGGTGAGTAACACGTGGGCAATCTGCCTGTCAGACTGGAATAACATCCGGAAACGGGTGCTAATGCCGGATAGACAGCGGGAAGGCATCTTCCTGCTTTGAAAGCTGCTACGGCAGTACTGACAGAGGAGCCCGCGGCGCATTAGCTTGTTGGTGGGGTAACGGCCTACCAAGGCAACGATGCGTAGCCGACCTGAGAGGGTGACCGGCCACACTGGGACTGAGACACGGCCCAGACTCCTACGGGAGGCAGCAGTAGGGAATCTTCCGCAATGGGCGAAAGCCTGACGGAGCAACGCCGCGTGAGCGAAGAAGGCCTTCGGGTTGTAAAGCTCAGTCAATCGGGAAGAGCGGACAGGAGAGGGAATGCTCCTGTCGAGACGGTACCGGAAGAGGAAGCCCCGGCTAACTACGTGCCAGCAGCCGCGGTAATACGTAGGGGGCAAGCGTTGTCCGGAATCACTGGGCGTAAAGCGTGCGTAGGCGGCCTTGTAAGTCTGGGGTGAAAACTCAGGGCTCAACCCTGAGAATGCCTTGGAAACTGTGAGGCTTGAGTACTGGAGAGGCAAGGGGAATTCCACGTGTAGCGGTGAAATGCGTAGAGATGTGGAGGAATACCAGTGGCGAAGGCGCCTTGCTGGACAGTGACTGACGCTGAGGCACGAAAGCGTGGGGAGCGAACAGGATTAGATACCCTGGTAGTCCACGCCGTAAACGATGAGTGCTAGGTGTTGGGGGTTACCGCCCTCAGTGCCGAAGGAAACCCAATAAGCACTCCGCCTGGGGAGTACGGTCGCAAGACTGAAACTCAAAGGAATTGACGGGGGCCCGCACAAGCAGTGGAGCATGTGGTTTAATTCGAAGCAACGCGAAGAACCTTACCAGGGCTTGACATCCCCCTGACCGGTGTAGAGATACACCTTCCCTTCGGGGCAGGGGAGACAGGTGGTGCATGGTTGTCGTCAGCTCGTGTCGTGAGATGTTGGGTTAAGTCCCGCAACGAGCGCAACCCTTAATCTGTGTTACCAGCATGTAAAGATGGGGACTCACAGGTGACAGCCGACGCAAGTCGGAGGAAGGTGGGGATGACGTCAAATCATCATGCCCTTTATGTCCTGGGCAACACACGTGCTACAATGGGCGGAACAAAGGGAAGCGAGACCGCGAGGTGGAGCAAAACCCAGAAAACCGTTCGTAGTTCGGATTGCAGGCTGCAACCCGCCTGCATGAAGCCGGAATTGCTAGTAATCGCGGATCAGCATGCCGCGGTGAATCCGTTCCCGGGCCTTGTACACACCGCCCGTCACACCACGAGAGTTGGCAACACCCGAAGTCGGTGGGGTAACCCTTAGGGGGACTAGCCGCCGAAGGTGGGGCTGATGATTGGGGTGAAGTCGTAACAAGGTAGCCGTATCGGAAGGTGCGGCTGGATCACCTCCTTTCTATGGAGTACTAGACAGACCGCGAGAGTCTGTCAGAACGCAAGCGTCTCTGAACTAACTGCAAGTCCCATTGTGGAAACTGGAGTTAGTGTGTGTGTTTAGTTTTGAAGGTGCCCTGCCTGCAGGAATGCAGGGAAGTGTATCTTCAACTTTTGTGTC
Source organism: Alicyclobacillus sp. SO9 (assembly GCF_016406125.1). Classification (NCBI taxonomy): domain Bacteria; kingdom Bacillati; phylum Bacillota; class Bacilli; order Caryophanales; family Alicyclobacillaceae; genus Alicyclobacillus; species Alicyclobacillus sp. SO9. The sequence goes on from NZ_CP066339.1 coordinate 2,088,268, forward strand.
TACGGACACAGAGGTGTGTACCTTGACAACCAGATAGCGAGAAGTGAATTTTCCTGTTCACAAATAAGAAATGGGTAACTGCACTTCGTTCACAGGGATGTGAATGAAAGTGATAGTATGAAATACCGAAAATCGGGAAGCAGCAATGCGGACCGAATGTGGTGAAGGTAGAAAGGGCGCACGGGGGATGCCTAGGCGCCAGGAGCCGAAGAAGGACGGGGCGAACACCGAAATGCCACGGGGAGCTGTAAGCGAGCCTTGATCCGTGGATGTCCGAATGGGGGAACCCCCTGGTCGTGATGGGCCAGGACTGCAGGCTGAATCCATAGGTCTGTAGAGGCAACCGGGAGAACTGAAACATCTCAGTACCCCGAGGAAGAGAAAACAAGAGTGATTCCGTCAGTAGTGGCGAGCGAAAGCGGAAGAGCCTAAACCGGATACGCGGGAAACCTTGCAGGGGATGCGTAGACGGGGTAGCGGGGCAAGCGAAGAACGGGCTGCAACCGGTTCACAGAGTGAGAAAACGATGTTCGTAGAGGAAAGGTCTGGGAAGGCCTGTCGAAGAGGGTGAGAGCCCCGTACTCGAAACGGACGCGACTTTGTCGCATGACCCCAAGTACCGCGGGACACGAGAAACCCCGTGGGAATCTGGGAGGACCACCTCCTAAGGCTAAATACTCCCTGGCGACCGATAGTGATGAGTACCGTGAGGGAAAGGTGAAAAGCACCGCGGGAGCGGAGTGAAAGAGAACCTGAAACCGTGTGCCTACAATCAGTCGAAGCATCCGTAGAGGTGTGACGGCGTGCCTTTTGTAGAATGAACCGGCGAGTGAGGGCGGCGAGCAAGGTTAAGGTGAGAAGCCGGAGCCGAAGCGAAAGCGAGTCTGAAAAGGGCGATAAGTTGGCAGTCCTCGACCCGAAACCGGGTGATCTACCCCTGGTCAGGGTGAAGTGCGGGTAACACCGCATGGAGGCCCGAACCCACTGGCGTTGAAAAGCCAGGGGATGAACTGGGGGTAGGGGAGAAATTCCAATCGAACTCGGAGATAGCTGGTTCTCCCCGAAATAGCTTTAGGGCTAGCGTCCGGGGATGAGTTGCGGAGGTAGAGCACTGATTGGGTGCGGGGCCCGTCCAGGGTTACCAAGCTCAGTCAAACTCCGAATGCCGCAATATTAACCCGGGCAGTCAGACTACGAATGCTAAGATCCGTGGTCAAAAGGGAAACAGCCCAGACCAACAGCTAAGGTCCCAAAGTACCAGTTCAGTGGGAAACGATGTGGCGGTGCACAGACAACCAGGATGTTGGCTTAGAAGCAGCCACCATTGAAAGAGTGCGTAATAGCTCACTGGTCGAGTGACGCTGCGCGGAAAATGTAACGGGGCTAAACTGGACACCGAAGCTTTGGATGCACAGAGATGTGCGTGGTAGGGGAGCGTTCCATGAGCGGCGAAGTTGAGCTGAGAGGCTTGGTGGAGGTCATGGAAGTGAGAATGCCGGTATAAGTAGCGAAAAGACAAGTGAGAATCTTGTCCGCCGAAAGCCCAAGGGTTCCTGGGGAAGGATCGTCCGCCCAGGGTTAGTCGGGACCTAAGGCGAGGCCGAAAGGCGTAGTCGAAGGACAACTGGTGGAAATTCCAGTACCACTCCAGACTGTTTGAGCGAAGGGGTGACGCAGGAGGTCCAGGGAAGCGGCCGGATGGAAGAGGCCGTCCAAGCAGCAAGAGGGGAATCGAGGCAAATCCCGGTTCTATTAACCTCAAGCTGTGATGGGGAGGGAAGAACAGTACCGAAGTCCTGAGGATCACACTGCCGAGAAAAGCCTCTAGTGAGGAAAGGAGTGCCCGTACCGAAAACCGACACAGGTGGGCGCGTGGAGAACACGAAGGCGCGCGGGAAAACTCTCGTTAAGGAACTCGGCAAAATGGCCCCGTAACTTCGGGAGAAGGGGCGCTCATCGAGAGATGAGCCGCAGTGAAAAGGCCCAAGCGACTGTTTATCAAAAACACAGGTCTCTGCCAAGCCGAAAGGCGAAGTATAGGGGCTGACGCCTGCCCGGTGCTGGAAGGTTAAGAGGAGGGCTTAGGGTTTCGACCCGAAGGTCTGAATTGAAGCCCCAGTAAACGGCGGCCGTAACTATAACGGTCCTAAGGTAGCGAAATTCCTTGTCGGGTAAGTTCCGACCCGCACGAAAGGCGCAACGACTTGGGCGCTGTCTCAACGAGAGACCCGGTGAAATTGTAATACCTGTGAAGATGCAGGTTACCCGCGGCTAGACGGAAAGACCCCGTGGAGCTTGACTGCAGCTTGATATGGGAGATGGGTATGTCATGTACAGGATAGGTGGGAGACAGAGAAGCAGGGGCGCAAGCCAATGTGGAGTCGGTGTTGGGATACCACCCTTGAGATGCCAATCTTCTAACCTGGCGCCATGAAACTGGCGTGGGGACAGTGTCAGGCGGGCAGTTTGACTGGGGCGGTCGCCTCCAAAAAGGTAACGGAGGCGCCCAAAGGTTCCCTCAGCGCGGATGGAAATCGCGCAGTGCGTGTAAAGGCAAAAGGGAGCTTGACTGCGAGACGGACAGGTCGAGCAGGGACGAAAGTCGGGCTTAGTGACCCGGCGGCCCCGAGTGGAAGGGCCGTCGCTCAACGGATAAAAGCTACCCCGGGGATAACAGGCTGATCTCCCCCAAGAGTTCACATCGACGGGGAGGTTTGGCACCTCGATGTCGGCTCATCGCATCCTGGGGCTGAAGTCGGTCCCAAGGGTTGGGCTGTTCGCCCATTAAAGCGGTACGCGAGCTGGGTTCAGAACGTCGTGAGACAGTTCGGTCCCTATCTGCCGCGGGCGCAGGATACGTGAGAGGAATCGTCCTTAGTACGAGAGGACCGGGATGAACAGACCGCTGGTGTCCCAGTTGTTCTGCCAAGAGCATAGCTGGGTAGCTAAGTCTGGAAGGGATAAGCGCTGAAAGCATCTAAGCGCGAAGCCCCCTCAAGATAACGTGTCCCATCCATTTATGGAGTAAGACCCCTTGAAGAAGACGAGGTAGATCGGTCCGGAGTGGAAGCGTAGTGATACGTGGAGCTGACGGATACGAATCGGTCGAGGGCTTCACCAGAGGAACAGGGAAACGACAGACGACTCGCTATCTGGGAAGAAGAGGTACCAATTACATAGGGGAATGAAGGGTGTGTGCGCAGTGGCTTGCGCAGCACGAACGAAGCACACGCCCTTCATCTCCCAGTCTGGTGACGAGAGCGGAGGGGCCACACGCGTACCCATCCCGAACACGACCGTTAAGACCTCCAGCGCCGATGATACTTGGAGCGCGAGCTCCTGGGAAAGTAGGACATTGCCAGGCGAGAGAGCAAGAAGAGAGAGGCGTTGCACCCGATGTGGTGCAGCGTCTTTTTGTATGTGACTGTAGGTACAAGTGGAGGAACCGACAAAGAGAGAAAGAGGAGAAGGAAGATAAACGGGGACACCCGTTTATTTACCGTCCGAAGTTCTTTGAATGCATGGAAGCAGAGTTGGTTGATGTTTATGGCGGAATTGTGTCTGCTTGAGGGCAAAAGAGGGGGGGCAGTGCCAAAACATGGTCCCTGGCGACGTTGTGTTCACAAGGCGGACACAAACAGCCCGTTGACATGCCTCAGATGTGGCGGAACTGTGTCCAAAGTGCCGATGAGGGGGAGGGGTGCAGAAAATAGAGATCCCACAAGTGCTTATTTGGAACATGCCTATCGCCATGTACAAAATAAGCTCCTGAGAAGTGCTTAAAGGCCAGAAAACCAACGAAAATGGGGTCTGAACAGCAAATAAGCTCGTCTGAAGCGCCTATTTCCTCTCTTGGGCCTCCGTTTCGGCGAATAAGCGCTTCTCGGATCTCTATTTGGCCCTGGCGCCGACAGCCGGAGCCCCCGTGCCCCCTGGTTTCGACCGCCCTGTACGTGAACCCGCCGCTCTTGCACAGTCGTGTGCAACTGTGTCCATGAAAGGAATGAACACAGAGAGAAAGAGGAGAAGGAAGATAAACGGGGACACCCGTTTATTTACTGTCTGAAGTTCTGAATGCATGGAAGTAGAGTTGATGTTTATGACGGGATTGTGTCTGCTTGAGGGCAAAAGAGGGGGGGCAGTGCCAAAACATGTTCCCTGGCGTCGTTGTGTTCACAAGGCGGACACAAACAGCCCGTTGACATGCCTCAGATGTGGCGGAACTGTGTCCAAAGACCCGATGAGGGGGAGGGGTGCAGAAAATAGAGATCCCACAAGTGCTTATTTGGAACGTGGCTATCGCCGTGTACAAAATAAGCTCCTGAGAAGTGCTTAAAGGCCGGAAAACCAACGAAAATGGGGTCTGAACGGCAAATAAGCTCGTCTGAAGGGCTTATTCGCTCCATTTGGCCTCCGTTTCGGCGAATAAGCTCTTCTCGGATCTCTACTTGGCCCTGGCGCCGACAGCCGGGCCCCCTGGCGCCGACAGCCGGGCCCCCTGGCGCCGACAGCCGGGCCCCCTGGTGGGCGGCAGCCGGAGCCCCGAGCCCCCGGTTTGGTGCCTGTGCCGCCGGGTTGGGTGCCCGAGCCCCCCCGGGCGGGGTTGCTTGTGCTGCACTGCCACCTGCCCCCCTGCCGTCGTGAGTAAGCGTTATAGCGAGTCACTCACAGAATAATGGTTCTTCTCACAAAAGCATATCTATCCGAGGCCTTCTAGGAGTCGTGGAGTCACGCGGTAGTGGGGCCGTGCGGCCGGCAAAACTGGAGGATTTTTGACTGAGTTGCTTCTTACAGAGATATTAAGGTAGTTTGACAGCTGATTTGGCTAAGGAGGAAGACTAGCGCCGTCTCTCATGTTATCGTGAGACACAAGAATGAAGGACCGATATGAAGGGGTTTGGCTGAGAAAATGACGACCGGGAATACTTTTAGACGTAACATTCTATTGTTAATCGGTTTTAACGTTTTGCTGCGGACGTTGTGGCTCTTGTATATGCATCCGCATCAGATATCTGATTTTGCGTGGTATTATGGGCACGCTTCGCAGCTAGCAGCGGGCCATGGATATCGTGAACATGGGCGTTTCACTGCATACTGGCCCATCGGGTATCCGTTCTTCCTCTCCCTGCTCTTCAGGTTGACCGGGCCTTCAGTGCCTTGGGGACTGGCTATGAATGCAGGTCTGAGTGTTTTTATAGTGGTTCTGATTTATGTGATGGCTTACAAGTTAATGAACCGCCATGACATTGCCTTTTTTGCAGCTTTGGGCTACACGATTCTACCAAGTCAGATTGAATGGAATTCCGTTCTGGGTTCCGAAGAACTCTACACAGCTCTGTTGCTGGGGGCTTTGCTGGTGTACATGTTTTCCTCATCACGTACAGTCTGCACTTCTGATACAGCCCGAACTTCAGGTCCTGTACGCACTTCAGGTTCACAGCACAAGTGGACAATACTCCTCTCGGGGATTCTCTTAGGCGTGGCGTCTGACGTCCGGCCAATTGCCCTGCTTTTTCCTGTGGCCATCGGTGTATATGAAGTTTGGATTAACAAAAAGCCGTTTCGTGCAGCGGCAGGCATGATTCTAGTGATATATGCAGGGGTATGCCTGAGTGTTTTTCCGGTAACGCTCAGAAATATTTTGACGACACATCATTTGTCATTAATCTCCACAAATGGTGGTGTCGTTTTGTGGCAAGGCACGCATGCGGACGGGTCGTACTACTGGTCCTGGAATCCGGAAGTTAATCCTTTATTGGCGGCGAATATGCACTATTTACCCGCTAAAATGGGGCAAATCGGAATGCACTATTTTCTGTTACATGTGATACGACATCCATTCTGGACCATTCTCCACGGATTCTACAAGTGGTTTTTCCTGTACTGGATGGACAACAATGTTATAGGCGTTACTTTTGGGGTTAAAGACCCGTCAAGCCGATGGCTAATAAATGGAGCCTCGTTATTTAATAACATCTCCTATTGGATGTGGATGGGAATATGCTTCATTGGTGCCATCAAAGGTATTCGAATGGTCTTAAAGTCCTGGCGTATCATTGCCCTGCCAACCGCGTACTTGGCTTACAACACGGCGATTTTCTTTTTCTTTCCAGCATGGGATCGCTTTCGATATCCGATGATGCCGCTTTTCGCTATATTTTTCGGTTTAGGTATACATGTAATTCGAACCATGATTGACTTTTACAGACCCAGCTTCAGAAAATTTACCTAAGGGAATTGAAGTGTTGCAACCGAGCCGACACAAGTGTTGCAACCGAGTCGCAACAAGTGCTGGAACCGAGTAGGATTAAGCGGTGTGATGGATGAAACCTGCTTTCCTGTCAATGCTGTGTATGTGGAATCTGCCCCTGCCAACAGTTACACAAACGGGAGTTTTCCGCCAAATGTTTGATAGATAAGAAGCAGGTTTAACATGACAATTAACACCGCGGTAAGGGACGCGAGGACTGTTGTCCAGCGCTTATTGACTAGAACGCCCATAATGTCACGCCTGCGGGTAAAGTATATGAGTGCAATAATAGGCATTGGTAAAACCAGGCTGAGAACAACTTGGCTTATGACCAGGGTTTTTGTTGGGTCGACGTGCAGAGCTACAATGACAATTGTGGGAGCCATGGTGACGACCCGTCGTACCCATAGTGGAATGGTAAATCCAACAAATCCTTGCATAATCACCTGTCCCGCCATGGTGCCAACAGCAGAGCTGGAGAAGCCGGAGGCTAACAGGGAAACAAGGAAGACGGCTGCTGAGGCAGAACCGAGCAGAGGTGTCAGGGTTTTGTAAGCCGTTGTGATGTCGGCGATGCCTGTATGCCCGCTGCCGTGAAAAACGGAAGCGGCCATGTACATCATGGCTAAATTGACGAGGCCGGCCAGACTCATCGCGATGATGATTTCCTTGATACTAAAGCCGTTGATTTTTCTTTTCTCTTCATCGTTTTTGGGGACGATCCGTTTTTGCGTCAAGCCCGAATGCAGATAGACTACATGGGGCATGACGGTGGCTCCAATGACACCGACAGCCAGAAGCATCGCACTGCCATTTCCAATCCATGGAACAACGCTGTGGTATGCGACTTGGCGAAAATTAGGTTTGGATAAAATGGTCTCTGCAATGTAGCAAATTCCAATCAAAACAACGAGTGCACCAATGAATTTTTCCAAGGGTCTAAACCCAAATCTATCGAGCATAAGAATTACGTACGTTGCTATACCGGTGATAATTGTGCCGATGAGCAGCGGGATGTGAAAGAGCAAATACAGGCCTAGCGTGGCACCCAAAAACTCGGCAAGGTCTGTCCCCATTGCGGCGATTTCGGAGAATACCCACAAGAACACGGACAGCCATTTGGGGAACCGCTCTCTGCAGAGCTCCGGGAGGCTTTTTCCCGTTGCGATCCCCAGTTTGGCAGACATGCTCTGTATCAGCATAGCCATCAGGTTTGCCAGCACAACGACCCACAATAATCTGTAGCCAAATTGCGACCCGCTTTGGATGTTTGTGGCGTAGTTGCCGGGATCGATGTATGCTACAGCAGCAATAAAAGCGGGTCCGATAAACGGAAGCAGAGAGCGTAATCCCTTCTGCTTACCGCTAAGCACATGTCTTGCAGCTAATTCTGTTTTATTTGGCTTTACCGTGGTTTCTGGAACAGACACAGACGAGCACTCCTTTACATATCCTCTCTGTCAGTACAGCGTACTTCGCCATCACAAAAGTTGCTTTGAAGACAATTTGTTAGCCAAAGGAAACTTAGGGTACAGTATATGAAAGGGGCTGTATTTGGTGCTTGTCTCTGTGAATCGAGAAACCATCTGGGTGGATTCTAGTGATTCTGTCAAGTATAATGAACAAGGTACAAATACCGAACATAAAATGATTTTGTCTATAGTAATGTTCGGATTCGTGCTTTTAGGAACTTGACAATAAAGGAGAGTCATTATGACTCAGCAGTATGATGCTATCATCGTAGGTGCGGGTCCCGCAGGTCTGTATGCAGCCTACGAGTTTACACGCCGTGCGCCGAACGCAAAAGTCTTGCTTGTAGAAAAGGGTGTGGAGGCAAAGTATCGCCACTGCCCAATTATGGAGGGGAAGATTGAAAAGTGTCCTCCCGCAAATAAGATTAAAAACTACGCTAGTTGCTGGCCGGCTTGCGGTGTTATTAATGGCGCAGGCGGTGCCGGCAGTTTCAGTGACGGCAAATTTAACATCACGTCTGAGTTTGGCGGCTTTTTGACGGAGTTTTTGTCGCCTTCGGAAGTGTTGTCTTTGATTCAATATGTAGACGATATTAATTTGGAGTACGGTGCCCCTGGAGCTATAACCGACCCTACGACAGACGCAGTCACACAGATAGAAAGAAAAGCCATGGGCGCAGGCCTGAAATTGCTGCGTGCCAGAGTGAGACATATTGGTACAGACAGAAACTTAGAGTTAATGACAAACATTTTTGCGTACTTGGAAAAACACGTGGAGCTGCGGTTCCGTACATTTGTAGAAGAGCTGATGGTCGAGAACAATCAGGTTCGGGGAGTGAGAACGCGATCGGGCGAAGAAATTCATGCCGATAACGTGTTGCTGGCTCCTGGGCGCGACGGCTCAACGTGGTTGTCCGAATTGCTTCGTCAACATGGGCTTCGCATGACAAACAACCAAGTGGACATTGGTGTTCGGGTGGAGACGTCGAATGTCATTATGAAAGAGATAAACGATCATCTGTATGAAGGCAAGTTTATTTTCCTTTCGCCGTCAACAGGTCTGAGAGTTCGGACGTTCTGCAGCAATCCTTCAGGTCATGTTGTGGTTGAAAATCATACGGGTGTCATGGCGGCTAACGGGCATGCCTACAAGGACCCGGCTTTAGGAAGTGACAATACCAACTTCGCTTTGCTGGTCAGCCACCGCTTTACCGAACCCTTTGATCGTCCAAACGAGTTCGCAAAGCAGATTTGCCGGCATGCCAATGAATTGTCCAACGGGTCCATCATTGTTCAGAAATACGGTGACATATTGAAGGGCCGCCGCAGTACTGTTGAGCGGATTGGAGAAGGGTTTATCGAGCCAACACTGAAAGAGGCGGTGCCGGGAGACTTGGGTCTCGTGCTGCCTTACAAGACCATGGTTGCTTTACAGGAAATGATTGAAGCATTGAACCACGTTACGCCTGGCGTAGCCAATGAACATACACTGTTCTATGGTGTTGAAGCCAAATTCTATGCAGCACGGGCAGAGGTAGACAACCGACTCGAAACAAAAATCCACGGCTTATATTGTGCCGGTGACGGTCCGGGAATCTCAAGAGGAATTTCTCAGGCAGCCAGTTCCGGTGTCTATGCAGCACGAAACATTATGGAACAGCTAAGTCAATAAAGTGACAAGGCGAACCCGACGGAGCACTTGGGTTCGCCTGTTTGTTCGTGGCGCTTTCTATCAGAGGGCCCTTAGTTATAGTTGGAACGGCTTGGTCCTTGCTCAGCAGTTTTATCTGCTTGCATGACCTGTGACAGGCCCGGAGTAAATCCTGGACGGGTGGTATAGGCTGGCTGCATGTGTTGGGGCTGTGCATAGTTTGCGTAGTTCGTTCTTTGAGGTTGGCCCATTTGTCCGTATGGCTGGTTGTGTTGCTGATTTTGTTGCTGATTTTGGTGATCCGCTTGCATGACCTGAGCCATCTGCCCAAACTGTTGACTGTATGGCTGGTTTTGCTGTTGAGCCTGCCGATCCGCTTGCATGACTTCAGCAATCCCGGGATACGAGTGCTGCTGGTAGCCTGGTTGCATCGGACGCATGGCTTGTTGCAGACTGTTTTGCATAGGTTGATGTTGCATAGGTTGATGTTGCATGTTTTGCGGCTGCATGTTTTGTTGTTGCATATTTTGCATTGTCATTTGCTGCTGAACTTGTTGTTCCGCCTGGTTGCAAAGTTGAATGATTTGCCCAAGTTGTTGGGCGGCATGGGTCTCGGTTTGCGCCATACCTGCCATGCCGTTTTGCTGCGCAAGCATCTGTGCGTTCTGGCGTTCACTGGCTTGCAGTTGCTGACTGATGGTTCTGATTTGTTGCAAGTCCTGCATGATTCGATGCATGAGGTAACCTCCTGAATTGGTTTTGTCGTCGCTGTTTTGGTTGTCTGCGATTTGTCTTCTTGGTGTCATTCAAAGCTTTGACGACAGATGCTATTTTCCGCAATCTAGGAGGAAATATACAAATGCATTGCACTAGTTGTTACGTGCAGCGAAGGGGGATGAAAGCCTATTATGACACGAAGAAAATTCGCCTGAAAAAGTGGTTGCATTGCTGGGGGAAACATCGTATAATAACCCTTGTCGCTCCGGTGGAGGACAACAACCAAAGAGCTTGTTTTGTGCCCGTAGCTCAGCTGGATAGAGCGCTTGACTACGAATCAAGAGGTCGGGAGTTCGAATCTCTCCGGGCACGCCAGCGTGCCGAAGTGGCGGAATTGGCAGACGCACACGACTCAAAATCGTGCGGGAAACCGTGCCGGTTCGAGTCCGGCCTTCGGCACCACCTTTGGGGCTATAGCTCAGTTGGGAGAGCGCTAGAATCGCACTCTAGAGGCCAGCGGTTCGAATCCGCTTAGCTCCACCAGACGGTCCTCGATAGCTCAGCGGTAGAGCATCCGGCTGTTAACCGGAGGGTCGTAGGTTCGAATCCTACTCGGGGAGCCATGACACTTTCCTGTAGCAAGTGACGCTGAACAACTTGTGGCATTCGTTGCACTCATAGGAGACGAAATGCAGGAGAGAGTAAGCATTGGTCACTGAAGGATTCGGTGATAAAGGCCCCATGGTCAAGCGGTTAAGACACCGCCCTTTCACGGCGGTAACGGGGGTTCGAGTCCCCCTGGGGTCACCAGGGCGGTTAGCTCAGCGGGAGAGCACTCGCCTCACACGCGAGGGGTCGGCAGTTCGATCCTGCCACCGCCCACCACCAATTTCATAGCATCAACCCTGACGCGGGGTGGAGCAGTTGGCAGCTCGTCGGGCTCATAACCCGAAGGTCGCAGGTTCAAGTCCTGCCCCCGCAACCAAGTGGAGCTGTGGTGTAGAGGCCCAACATGCCTGCCTGTCACGCAGGAGACCGCGGGTTCGAATCCCGTCAGCTCCGCCACTAAGGGCCTATAGCTCAGCTGGCTAGAGCGCACGACTGATAATCGTGAGGTCAGAGGTTCAAGTCCTCTTAGGCCCACCAAATCGCTTAGAACTAGCGAACCCCTTCCAAGACGGAGGGGGTTTTGAATTTTCTGTTGTCCCCTGGTACATTTGTCCCATTGTACCATCGTTATACGATTCTTATATTTTCACATTTTACAGAAGTTATTGTGAGACTCCTTGACACTGTGATTCGTTCAAGGTTACTCTGTTATGGAGATGAGCTGAGTAAGCAGAGATGAGTTGAACAGTTGAACGCCCGTAACAGGGTGTGGCTTAGCCTGCGAACCGGAGCTTATGCTGCGGTTTTTGTGTTTTCTACTGTTCAATTCGAGAGGAGGAGAGCCATTGCTGCTCGTACTTGACAACTTTGATTCATTTACCTTTAACCTCGTACAGTATTGTGGAGAATTAGGTGCCGAGGTGACAGTTCGGCGTAACAACATTTCCTTAGAAAATCTCGTCCGTCTTCAACCAGAAGCACTCTTGGTTTCCCCTGGACCAGGCACGCCGTTACAAGCCGGTTCATCTATGGACGCTATTCGTTACTTCTCAGGCAGAATCCCGGTTTTCGGGGTATGTTTGGGTCATCAGGTTCTTGCACAAGCTTATGGAGGAACGATTCTGCGGTCCCCCGAGCTTCGACACGGCAAGACTTCTCCTGTTCATCATGATGGTACTGATCCGCTCTTTTCAGATGTTCCTCCCGTTTTTCAAGCGACCCGGTATCATTCGCTCATAGTAGACCCAGCCACACTGCCTTCCTGTTTCGATATTACCGCATGGACAGAAGACGCCATTATGGCAATTCGCCACAAGGAAACGGGTGCTGCGGGTGTGCAATTCCACCCCGAATCCGTGTTGACACCGTCTGGAAAACAAATTCTTGGGAATTTCCTTCAGACATTCATGAGTAAAGTTGCAACAGGAGTGTTTTCGGCATGACCTTACTTAAAAAATGGAACCTGTCGAATCGAATCGATCCCTTCTACAGCTATTTGCACATTACGGAGGCATGTGGAGAAGGCGAAGTGTATTTGCTTGACGGTGCAGCAGAAACACAATCTGCCTACAAAATGAGTATTATTGCTGCACTGCCCGTGGTAGAGGTTCAGATTAAAGATGGAAATGTGATTCTCATTGCAGAAGAAACGCTTCTTGAGAACCTTGTGCGCGTGCTCCAGAAACGCGGCTATGCGCGAGATGTAGCGGATGCGGCAGTCGGGGCAAAGAGCGTCATAGCCGGTGAGAGAGCTGTGTTCTTCCCAAAAGACGCAATGGACTTCCTAGAAGCACTGAGGACAGGAATTCGGAGCTTTTTCGGTGATACGGACTTAGCACCTTTTGCCCAGGGGTTCCTGGGCTATGTTGGATATGATGCCGTACACTATTTGGAATCTCTCCCGAAAACAACGATAGATGACAGGGACTTGCCGGACGTTCGTCTGCAATGGCACAGTGCCGTCATTCAGTTGACTGAACAGAGGCTGGAACTCTATTCGGCTGCTGGAATCCTGCAGCAGTATGTCTCCGCGGAGCAGGCAAGAGTCTTGCTGGAGAAGACAAAGCAGATTTCTAGACTTGCGGCCGATTGGATTCAGGAGCCGCCGTCTGTGCCTGCATTCTATTCGTTTAGTTCCGCATCTGGAGCGAAAGGTGATGTCAATGCGAACCAGCAGACGGCGGGCGACCAGGCGATGATGAGTAAAGTACCTGAAACATACAATTGGCCGCCGACGTCTGCACCTGTGCTGGACGATGAAAGCCCGCTCACAGAAGACGTCTCTCAGGAAGACTTCGAAAATAGTGTTCGAAAGGCAAAGACATACATTGAGGCGGGAGATATCTTTCAAGTGGTGCTATCAAAGCGGATTCGAATCAAGAAGCGTATGCACCACTACGAAGCGTACGACAGGTTGCGCAAAATTAATCCATCTCCTTACATGTTCATGAGTGAGTATCCGGATATGAGACTGTTTGGAGCCAGTCCCGAAGTCCAATTTCGCACATCCTCAGGTCGGGCTGAGATGAAGCCGATTGCCGGTACTTCGAAGGGTAGAGGAGCTACACCAGAAGAAGATAAACGTCTTAGCCAGCGGCTGCTAAATGACGAAAAAGAACGTGCAGAACACATTATGCTGGTTGATTTGTGCCGGAATGACTTAGGGCGGGTTAGCAAAATCGGATCGGTCAGTGTGGAAGACTTTATGACGGTAGAACCTTATTCGCATCTGTTTCACCTTGTATCTACGATTCGAAGTGAACTGCGGGAAGACGTCAATGTGTTTCATGCGCTCTTGTCTACGTTTCCCGCTGGCACCCTTTCCGGTGCCCCGAAGATTCGCGCCATGGAAATTATTGACGAACTGGAACCGTACCGACGCGGGCCTTACGGCGGTATGATAGGGATGATTGACTTTGACGCGAATGCAAACACGGCCATTGTCATTCGCACAATTGTTGAAACGACAGTCGAGTCAAGCAGCACCTATTTTGTCCAAGTGGGCGCAGGGATTGTAGCCGACAGTAATCCAGAACAAGAGTGGATGGAGTGCGGTCACAAATCCGGCGCAATCTTGGCGGTACTGAACGAAAAACCAGGTGTCCGTGTGTGATGTGACGCCCGAGCGGGTTGCAGGTGAACTCGCTTCTGTGGTATATTTATGGGCGTCGCTTGCGCCTATAGCTCAGGGGATAGAGCACCGGTCTCCGGAACCGGGTGCGCAGGTTCGAATCCTGCTAGGCGCACCAAAGAAGCTGACTGGTGAGCGCAAGCCTTGCTGTGACAGGAATATCGCACGTTTGGCAATTTGGAAGCAGACGATGTTCCTAGGGCACAGGAAAGCCGAGCACGTGTGACAAACTTTGCACGGAACCGTGTATCCAGCAGTCCATTTCAGAAAAGATCTGCTTGTCCTCATATGGATTCAATCCAAGGAGGCAAGGAGGTCTTTTTGTTTTGAATCCACGTCAGCATCGCCAACCCGTAATGGGTACTGTTTTGATTAATACCCGTACGGCACCTACCTTTGCAGAAGCGCAGGTTTTGTTTCAAACCTTTTTGGAGGTCAAAGAAATTGAAGGATTGAGACCCAGGACGCTCTCCGATCATCAGGTGTATTTTAAGGGCTTGGTAGATTTCGTTAGAATGAGCCAGTCGGAAAACTTGGAAGAGGTCACACTATCGGTCGATGTCATTCGTCAATACATTTTGTACTTAAAAAAGGAGAAAGGCATCTGGGACAATCATCCTTGGCTCGCCAAGGATCATGCACACAAACGCGGGCTTTCTCCGGTCACCATCAATGTCCGACTGCGTACCCTAAAGTGCTTCTTTCGGTACTTGACGAGAGAGGGTTACATGCAGGAGGACCTGAGCGCGAAGATTAAATTGCTGAAGACAGACAAGGATCGCATCGTCGCGCTTGACAAACAACAAGTGACAGCGCTTTTGCATCAGCCCAATCTGCAGTCCTATGCAGGGAGCCGGGATTATGCAGTCATGTTGCTGTTATTGGATACAGGACTTCGTATTAGTGAAGCACTGGGATTGACGCTCTATGACATCGACCTGAAAACCCACGCCCTGGTCGTACCTGCACACTTAGCGAAGAACGGAAAATCCCGTGAATTGCCCATTTCGCCTGCGACGGTTCAAGCCCTGTTGAAACTTAAATCGCAAACGCAGCGGTCACTTCCCGAGGGCGACCGCTTGTTCTACAGCATCTACGGCGACCCCTTGGAACCGTCTGGCTTCCGAAGGCAATTGACGCGATACGCTAAACGTGCCGGAATCGAACAAACCCGCGTTTCACCACACGTGTTTCGGCATACCTTTGCCAAGTTCTATATTTTGAACGGTGGGGATGCTTTTACGCTGCAGCGCCTCCTTGGGCACAGCACCATGGATATGGTCCGTGTCTATATTCAAATGTTTACTTCCGATGTACAGGCGCAACATCAACGGTACAGCCCCGTGCAGGGTATTTTGGGGAAGACCCAACGCCGGACACGAATGGACCTGCGACACAGGTAATGGTTTGAGCATAGACGCAAGGTGACTTTTACAGGAAGGGAGTCATTTCGTGTGAAACTGGACCCGATATTTGAAGTCGATGATGACTGCATTCTCGATCCAAATACGATTGCTGAAATTTTGCAGGTCAGTGAGGAAACTGCCCGTCGGTGGTGTCGTACTGGAGTGATGGATGCGTACGCGCCTGGCGGTCACTACATCGTCTCTGGTGCCGCGTTTAAGCAGTTCTTGCGCGAATCTCGTCCTACTGCAAAATGGGACAAGCGATTGCCAAGATGACCCAACGTTCCCTTGCCGCCAGAGCATTCCTCAAGACGCGGGACATTGAATATTTCCACACCGAAGGCATGTTGACATTTGCTTGTCCAACGTGTCATTACGAGGCAGTAATGGACGAAGAGACAACGCGGTGGGCATGTACACATTGTCATGCAGACGGGAACTTACTTTCGCTTTTGCAAATCGCAAGTTTTAAGAGCGCGAGAATTGAACACGGCTACAATCCTGAGCGGCAGCGCAGGGATATCCAAACGATGTTTCTACACGCCATTAATGATGGGCAAATGAATCAACAGCGACTCCGATGCCTGTATGAGAAAACGATGGCGTTGATTCACTACTACCGTAACTCATGAGAGTGCCACGTCTTCTCTGAACACAATTTTGCACTGGGTGCTCGAAGGCGGAGGCACGCTGCCACGCTTTTGGTCAAGTCGTCGTTACAGGAGGGAGTCATGATGGATAACTATCCGCGTACGTTGTCGTCGTTCTTTATGGACGGATCACCGGCGGGGAGGGTGCTGTATACCCTCAGTAATTGGAGCGGTGCCGGACTGCGCATTCCAAGAGATTTGGTTCGACTGACGAGCCAAACACGAACTGAGTTGTATCGTACAGGCGTGTATTTGTTGTTTGGGAAGGATTCGAAAAACCCGAATCAAGCGAGAGCACGGGCTGGGCAGGGAGGAATCCTGAAACAAAGGTTATTTGACCATCTTGCCACAATAGATTGGTGGGACGAATGTGTCGTGTTTTTCGCGAATGACGGTAGCTTGAATACAGGACATACGAGGTATCTCGAACTCATGCTCATCCGGGAGGCGAAAAAGGCGGGAAAATATCTGGTGACCCAGAACGAACCGAGTGAGGATACGTTCGATTTGACAGAACAAGACCGTGCGCAAGTGGATGAATTTTTCTCCTATGTGAAGCTCATTATGTCCTCCGTTGGACATCCCGTGTTACAGCAGGAGAAAACGCCTCAGACGGAGGAGGAATCTGTATTTGTCATCCGCAGTAAGTTGGACGATGGTACAGCATTTGAAGCGATGGGCAGAAAGAGCATAGGTGCCCAATTGAGATTTTGGCGGGTTCCATCGCAAACAAGACGGTGAGTAGTGCGGTTTCCTTTTCGGCATTGAGCGCAGTACGTAAGAAGGACATCGAAGACCTTCTCTCCAACGGGGTAATCGTGGACAAGGGCGATTATTATGAGTTCGAGAAAAATCATCGGTTTTCTAGCCCATCCTACGCTGCGGTCATCGTTCTCGGACGAAACGTTAGTGGGCTGACAGAATGGAAGTGCGCTTCTTTGACGTTACGGGACTATGAATTCGAGCAGAACTCAGCGCTCACCGCTCAGTGTTGAGGACCGTTGTGGGGTAGGGATGTAATGGGTGCCGTTTTGGAGGATGAAACATGAAATGGATGAAGAAGGTGCCTTGTATTTCACAAAGTACATGTCGACGATTTGGTTCCCTAAATCGAAGAGAAACGGTGTGCTAATGATTAGTGCGCCGTTGGGCATTGTTTTTCTTCCAATATTGTCGCGTTAAAGCCCCAATGGTTCAATTTGATTGGGAACTAGATTAGCTACGCCAAAGACACAATGTGGTCAGAAGATAACTCAGTCAGCCGCGACGCGTGTGTTAGGTCAGGAAGCATTGACTGCTAGTCTTCATGTTTGACGCTCAGGACATTATTATCAACTTAAAGTTCTCGCTCTTGTCCTTGTAGATGTCTAAAAGTTCAGTGCTGTTTTCCGGTCAAGAGAGAATGATGTCATCTCGGTGATATGAGACTGCTGATAGCGTCCCCCTAGTCTCTTTGGAACACAGACGATGCCTAAGTAATACAATCAATTAACGAAACTAAATAATTATCTATTTTACGGAAATTTAGACCGTTGACTTTTTCGGCTTTGTATTTCACTAAAGCCTCATTGGCTCCGTCCTTATCTCTTAGTTTAATTTTGCAAAAAACCTGCAATAAGGCGAACTCTTTCCTTTTGGCAATGGGCGACACGTTGAGCAACGAATACATGTCATCTTCAGTTTTGCCAATTATCCCTTCGTACGTCCCATATTTCAAAATCCATTCCTCGATTTCTGGCATACTCTCAATAAAATAATCCGCTGCCCTCTCGTTTTCAATTGAAACTAATCCTTCTTCGAAAACTCTCATTTCTATATTCTTTACGACTTGTTCTACCCTTTGTCTTATGATACATTCATGTTCTTTTGGCTGTTCCAAAATTAGCAATTCATTGGAAACCAGTTTAGGCATTCCATGAGGATGTATACCTATGTTAATGAAATAGTATTGTCCGTAAAGCCCTCTTTGAAAATTGATTACTCTGTAAAAATCATTTTCAATTTTCCAAAAATTATTTCCCTTTCTCCTATATCCTAGGCTCTTTAGTTCCTGATCGACTCTTTGCAATAATACCTTCATAAGGTACCTCCCTATTTCGACCTCGGTCCAATGTATGTGTAACTTTTTTGAGGGATTTGTCTTCCAATTTGTCTAGCACATACTTCAGCGGTTCGTGGGGGGGTTGTACAGTCACATGAACGGCACCATCTCTGTTAGAAAGCAACACAGAACTTTACACCTCGTTCTGTGGAGTAAACTTTCCATCCGGTTAGGGTACATACTGTACACGCCAAGTGTTGTCTCGCCAACCGCCGTCACGCTTGTATGTAGAATTCTTTCGGCAAGCATGCTTGATTAATTCCACTTTTTTCAACCCAAAGCCTCCTCGAAATTCCGTTCGTCCAACTTCATCTCATGCCTGCCTAAATCTCACACAACCTGCAAGCCTGGCGGACTGCATGGATTTGCAATCCTATACGCGTTGGTTACTCAATACACGCTCTCGACAATACAACTGGTGATTCGGAGGACTGATCGAGAAACTTCGACTACTCCATGACAACCTGCGTATCCATAATCTTGCGCATTAATATCAGAGAAAACATAGTCCCTTCTCTTTCAGGTAGTATATCTTTCAAATATATAGAGCTGTCCTCATATATACTTGGAAACGAAATGGTCACATAATTCATTTGTCGATTCTTACTGTCCCACATTCTGTATCTCACCTTATGCGTTAGATGTGGCAAGCCTGTTAGAGTTTTTAGTGATGACTACGAACTGTTTGAGCGAATGCACTGGATTTGTTTCCACTTCGAGTTCGAACATGGGGGACTTTGACCCTGACGAGCCATGCACTGATCCTAGTTGCCCGTGGAATAGGATCGATGGGTACAAAGAGAGTCTGAGGAATCGCACTGATTGAACGTCCGAAAGGTTTCGTGGTCAACAGTAATATACTGAAGAGGTGAGCCTATGCGGGTCTTATCCGACGACAGAGAGTCTTATATTGAAATGATTCCAGTTGAATATGAATCGCAACATCTTCCTAGCGTCTCACTCATGATTAGCATTTCCGCGAGTTCATATGGTCATTTGTATTCTGCAAGCAATCCTACAGTCTGGTTTACAAAGGAGAGTTTGAAGAAATTTATTTCGGACCTAAATTTGTTGGACGCATCAAGACAAGGTGCGGCTACACTGCAGAGCATGAGTCCAAATGAGTGTGAAATATCTATCTTCGCATTTGACCATCGTGGTCACGTAGCTATTAAACTGCTCATGTCGAAGCCTCAGTTTGGAACAGGTCAGATGTTTCAACATCACCTGGAAACTGGATTTGAACTTGATCCCACAGAGTTGCTAAACATCATACGGGGTTTTAAGGGACTCTTGCAGCCGATCAGTACATCATAAAACTGTGCTTTTATTAGGGAAGGAGTGTGATGCGGTGTATGCAGTGGTTTTCAGAATTAGAGGATATTCCGCTATTCAAGCCACTCATAGAGGTTTTTGACCTACTTGGAGAACCTGTGAGCCGCATTCCTGGTGAGTTTTTTGGCGGTGGTCATTACTACATGGGTAATGGGTTTTCAATATGGTACAACACGAAGCGGTGGTACTTAGACAGTGGCATGGAACGACATGAAGTTGGTGTTGAAGGTGAGTATTTTGCTAGTCTTTCATATAACTCCTCAATCCTGTGGGAGTCTGGGATAGACAACGACTTCACTGAAAAAGGTATCCTCCCTAAGGAAGCTGGATTTGAGATTAGTCATGCTATCAGGGTTGGTTCATCATATAAGGACGTAATGCAGATAATAGGACAGACCAGTGGTGTTCGTGTATATGAGGGGCAAAGTCGGAAATTAAGTGCTGACCGTAACCAATTTCTGTTCGAATACAACTGGGTTGGTTGGAACAACTTCGAGTTTAGGTTTTATGGTACAGGAAAGAAGACACCTTTGAGTTCTTTCCAATTCACGCCTCCCAACAAATACAGATGGCAGGACTTGAACTAGGTTTATGAAACCGCCGCTCTTTTATTACAGCATGTTGCTAAGGATGTGATGCAGTGCTTTCCTTACAGACAATCGCAGGAGTTTACAGGTTAGGACTGGAAATTGGATTCTTTAGCAAGGACGAAGTAATAGAATGGGAAGACAGGCTCATCGAATTAGAGCAACGACCATCAAGTGAACTTATTGATGTTTCCATGGCGGTAAACTCAGAGCCTGTGGATGTTGTGAGTGCGTTGAGAAGACTTCAAGGTGAACACGGTGACGCGATGCCTGTTAAGGTTTTGCTTGGATTACTTTGGCTCAATGCGAAGCACAAATGTGATAATGAAGCTATAGTTCATTACCTCTATAGGTTTTCCAATGAAATATCCAGTGACTCCCTTGATGATGAAGTGGTAGTAAAGATGAACATTATTGAGGACGAATATCGTTTTACAGATTTAGACGAGACAGATGTGGAGAACTTTTTGCGCCCATTCTCTAAATATGGCGATGAGTGGAAGCGGTAATAAAGCGCTTTTGTTGGTAGTAGAATGCACCTTTAATGCTTGGGTAGCCAGGAGGGTACGTAAGGTGGAGCAGTTGGACACCGCTAGGGACATATTTCTCAAATATGGTGGCAGTTATTTTCACATGGATCGAGAAGGAGACTACGGATACTATAAGAGCTTTGGGGTCTCGAAGGAACAGGAACTGGCATGGATTGAAGAAAAACAACGAGAATTATCGTCAGAGATCAAAAATGAAACTAACGCCCACAAAATAGAACTTTTGTTGTCTGAATGGAGCGACATCCTCTACAACTACAACGACGTGTTTTTCTTTGCCTTACTGCTTGATGCAGTCAGGGAAAAGAGACGTGGTTTGGATTCTTTTAGTCAACTATTAGTGGCGGAGAGAATCGTTCATGTTCTTGGATCACTGAGTCAATTACAGGGCGAGAACGACGTATTGTCCGACGGGAAGGATTTGGCACTCGAACTTCTCCATCGTGTACTCAACAGCCCCATCACAATCGCAGAAGAATATCGAAATACGGACTATCTTAGTGACGTGATTACGAAGCGAAACATTGTGGCTAGGGCGTCGAAGGCTATTGAGGTTTTTGCGAAGAGGTGAAGTTATCAATGAAAAAATTGATTTTTGTAATGTTGGCAGTTGCGTTTCTGGTTAGTGGATGTGGTCAAGCAAAAACATTCACGACAGAGCCAATTCACACTGCGAATCAACTATCCATCACGCATTTTAGTATAAAGCCAAATTTATATTACGTCCTGACAGCCACACCTGTACACAAGGTTGGCAAAGTGTTAGCTGTTATAAACTCTAAGGACACAAAAGCAACTCAAAGCAACAATGGTTGGTCAACAGCTATTGTTTGGACTACGATTGAAATTCGTGAAATTCCTGGTGTTAATGTCAAGAAGGCAGTTGCTGTCAAAACTTCGTTTGACGGACATTATGTTAAAGCGGTGGCACAGAGTAAAGAGCCTACATGAGCCATTCCAGTCCAACACCCCGTACCCTTACAGACGCACTGCAGGATGTCGCAGTCCAAATATTCATCCAATTACTATATATACATGTCAGATAGAGTGACAAGATGCCACAAGACGTTGTATATGAATCTACGTCCCAGTGATTCGGTCTATGGGCTGCTACGAGGTGTCTACGTATGTTTACTGTAATTTTCCAACTTACACGATGGGTGAGCTATGCGTAAGTTGTTTCTTGTGTGCGTGCCTCCTTTGGATAGAGGATGAAACATGGTCAAGATGGAAGTCATTCTTGTCTACAGGTTGTTCGCACACATGCCAGCGTCGAGTTCATAAATTTCTTCTCGGACGAGCTTGTGTATTCCGCGGTTGTGATTTACACAAAAACGCTGCTTCCGTTTATGTAGATAAATTGCATATTCATACGTTACCAGTGTGCTAAACTTATGTAAGTCAAGGGCAGAATAGCTGAATAGCAGCGCAATTGAATAGGCGCATAATGATGGAATAAGTGTGAGGGGCTTGGTCAAAGGATTAACTTTGAGGTTGACACCGATAGCAGTCCACGTACACTAGAGCCGGGCAGATGGAAGGACGTGACACCTCTGAAGAGGATTATTGCGTACATTATTGATATGTGTGTAGTGGGCGTTTACATCGGTCTGCTTGCCATAGTGGGACTATCGATAGTCCACTTGGGACATCACGATACGGTGGTCAATAGCAGCTTCGAACGTGCAATGGCTCAACTTGGAGCCTTCTTCGTGCTGACACTGCCAGTGACAGTATGGTTGGCTGCTTGGGAGTACGGAGCGCAGGTAACACCAGGCAAGCGTTTGATGGGTCTAAAAGTGGTTACATACGACGGAAGACAATTGACCCTGAGGCAAGCGTTTCTAAGGTCAGTCATAAAAGTCACACCTCCATGGGAGTTGGCTCACGCTGCCGTTTGGAGGCTAGTCACCATTCATGGAACAGGTCCTGATATTGTCACTTATCTTTTTCTCAGTTGTTCCTACTTCATAATTCTGCTCAATGTAGTATTACTCTTTTTACCCACAAGCAGACTACTTCACGACAGATTAGCTAGGACCATCGTGAGGTAGTCGAGAGAGCCATGTCCATTGACCTTTTCAGGTTCAGGGGCAAAACGTACCAGAGACGTGGTTGCTGTCGCCATGTATGAATATGCACTTCCATAGTGAGCACCGTTCCGGGGCTATTGGACAGTTTAGTCCAGCGGAATCCATATCAGGTAAAATCAGAGTATTAGGATATCTGTGCAAAGCATTTCAAACGACGGTTATGCTGAACACTAGAGTAGGACCTACCTTTCACGTATCTATACGAAAGCAGAATGGAGTGAGTAATTTGTCGGTCAGATTTCATCGGACTCGTCCAACCAACCACTACGATGAAGATGTTCGTCCCTTGGATGCAAAATTGGTCGAATTGATTGCGGCACGCAAGACTGTTTCAAACAATAATCCAGGATTCCCACCTAATGCAGACATAGATATGTGGGCACAGAAGTTCGGCTTGTATGAAACCTTTGTACATAGTGTTTTTACCACCTTATACAACGAAGAGATTCACCGACCCAGGGTAGAGCCCCAAGGATTTCGTCGTGTCATTCCAGTCATGAGGTTAAAGGAGACTGACTCCCAAGTCTTCTTAGTAACGCACCTACGTCAATACGATAATGCGAGCGTCTTGTATCTGGAGATTGATAGCAAATCCGAAAATCAAAGTGAGCCTACACATCGCCCCCACGTTCAATGGAATTTGACTATAGGACCCGAGTACGACTGTTATTCGACAAGCGGCTCGGGGAATAGCGACCACTTTTCGCAACAATTCGTCGTCAGTCCTTGCTTACCAGATAAGGTTGAAAACCTCGTTTTCAAATTCAAATGGTCATCCAGAATGCCAAATGCGGAGGACGGCTCCCAAGGACAAGTCATTCTTTGAAATACAATAGCCATGTTTGACTGCATGTTTATGCGGTCAAGTGTGAGATCCAGTTATATCGCAATTGGGCAGGTTTGTACCACAAAATCTGCGTTGCGAAATGAGGTGTCACGTGGACGATTTACGGAAGACAGCATATAAAACGATGAATTATCAAGCTCTGTTGGATATCAAGAACAGTGGGCAGTTCACCGAAGCGAACTTTTATCGAGTGTCTCGTGTTGCACATGTCTTCCACAACCTTGCGGAGTACATAATTGCTGACTTCAATGGCTTTGATGAAGACTCTTTTTGGAATGCAGTGGCTGGTTTGGAACAGCAGTTCGGAATGCATCACTACAGGAAAATCTTTGATGAGGTAGTCTCGCATTGAGTCTACGTTCTGTCGCATAAGGGGGCATAACCTGAACAAGCCCGCCCAACAATTTTTTGAATGAATATTCAGTTGCGTCGGTGGCACAGAAATGTCGCTATTGGGCAGTTATGCGACACAGTAGTTGTCGACGCTAGGAGGGGAATTTCTGAGCCGAAGAACTAGACGCAAGAAGCACAAAGAATATCTAATGTCAATGGTGTATGCAATAAGCCTGAGTCCAACGTGGAGAAAAACACTGTTGGATAGTCCGTTGGGTGTAGAGCATAAAATCCTTCCCGAGACTTTAGACACCAAGCATCTGCTATATTCCGCTGTTGAACGATATAACCTTGAGTACAAGGTTTGGAAAGACAACGAATCCCATGGATTTGTGGAATTTGTAGTACAGTCAAACGAGTTTCCCGAAGTACAGGG
This sequence comes from Alicyclobacillus sp. SO9, assembly GCF_016406125.1. NCBI lineage: Bacteria > Bacillati > Bacillota > Bacilli > Caryophanales > Alicyclobacillaceae > Alicyclobacillus > Alicyclobacillus sp. SO9. The sequence goes on from NZ_CP066339.1 coordinate 2,112,433, forward strand.
TTCTAGTTGGAACAATCCAAACGTCATGTAAGTAGGAACAGAGTGCGGTGCGGTTGTGTCGCTCACGGGGCAATACCGACATAAGCATTGGCTTCCCTATTGCACTATCCGGCAGATTAGTTTATTAAAGGCGAATTAGGAAAGAAGGGCATCCGGGTGTGGATGGGCATCCCAAATTACGAACCACGATTTATGCGAAGTACCGCAGAGGTCATCTCACAATGCGGAAGAACATTACGGCAACTGCATGGTAAGACCTTAGAAGGTATTTATGTGCTGTGGAACATCACATTGGATGAATGGTACAAAGACGCCCCCGTTATTGTCCAAGTAGAAGATTCACAAGTTGAGCTTTGTTCAAATATGAACGACCTGTTCTCAATCACCTTCAATCAAATCGACAGATCGCTTGATATAGAGCCCATGGACTTGGCGGACATTGGGGTGTGGCATTTTGAATGGAGAAGTATTTCTGAGCAAGACATCGTTGGTCGTAGGATTAACGAAATTGAAGTGATTGAATATGAATTTCGAACTACAAATCCCAGCAGCAAAAAATCACTTAATGGATTAGGACGAGAGGCATACAGTTGGCTGCACGGTCTTGGATTCAACTTAGATCGTGGATACGTTGGAGTTTTTAATGCACTTGACGAAAATGACATCACCTTCCACCGAACAACTACCGAGGAATTTCATTACATCGGCATTTAGGTGGAATATTATAAAAATTAATGGTTGCATGGTCGCCATGGAGTTAAAGGGCTATAAAGTGACAAAAGGAGTTAGAGTCGGGAGCTGTTTAAATGTTTGGTCCGATGCCAACATCACGGCAAGAAAAGCTAGATATGATCGACGAGATCGTGAATCGATTATTGGCTCGCTATGCGTCTGCAATAGTTGCTATTGGAGTCTATGGTTCAATTGCCCTGGAGTCGGACGGACCGTTCTCAGATATTGAAATGTACGTCATTGTCCAAGATGGTGCGGAAGTCCAAGGGCATGAATTTGTCTATGAACCATTCAAGATTGAAGTGGCTGTATTTCAGAGAACGCCATTCCTTAACCGAGCCAGGGCAGTTGACGATTTGTGGGCACTTACTGCTGATTCATATATCAATATCAAAGCCGTTTTTGACCCAGATGATTTCTTTTTGGCAGTCAAAAGTCTCCCACTAGATATCTCCGATGTGACCGTTGAGAAAATTATGAGGGAATTTGTGATTTGGGAGCCATATGAGACTATCGCCAAATTGCGCAATAACTATAATGCGGGTAACCTCAACTACATTTCGCTCGGGGCAAAGGACCTTTCGTGGCGAACAGCGAAACTAATTGGACTTGCTAACAAGCAATATTACAGCACAAGAGCCAAAACCTTTGAAGAATCCTTACTGGCAAGGTCCAAACCTGACGGATACGCAGAATTGGTTCAACACATCATGAACGGTTCATTGAGTGACCGTGACCACACTTACAAACTGTGTGAACAACTATGGAACGGCTTAAACGATTGGCTGAAAGAACTCGGAATCGAGTACGTGGAAACAGAGTTACCCTTTTGACGCTCCCGAAGACAGACTTAGTGAATAAATATGCTTTTAGGGAGTCAAGTGCTTCCTGAACACTTGGGCAGGATAGTGCAACAAGGTCTGACCAAATTATGGGTGGTGAACTGTGTGATGAAGGTCATTTTTCTTGATATTGATGGAGTGCTAGTTACCAGTCGCCACTTCGTCCAAAGCCAAAAGTATTTTGGTCACGAGTTTGACCCTGTTTGTGTCGAGAATCTAAAACTGATTTTAAGTCAGACGAATGCAAAGATTGTAGTGTCTTCGTCGTGGAGAGAAGGACGCACGCTGAAAAATCTTGAAGCTATCTTCGATGCGAATGGACTTGAAAATTGTCTTGTCGGACAGACTCCATTGCTGGAGTTTGGTACGAGGGAAGATGAAATCCAAACCTACATCGATGAGATGCGTGGCACGGAATTTGAAGTACAACAATTCGTCATAATTGACGATGAAGAGGAAATGAACAGGTTGGTGAGCCATCTTGTTCGTACGGACTTTCAGACGGGATTAACCTCTGAAACAGTTCTGTCTGCGGTCGAACATTTGGGATAAGCCTATTCGTATAAACATACATCTTGCTCAACGACGCCTTCCGTCGCACACGGGCAGCAATGTTGAATAGTGAGCCTACTGAAAAGCCTGTCATGGACGCTGCCGCGGCGAGGCAATATGAAACGCCCACCAAACTTGAGCTTGATGGGCTGGACAAACTTGAGATTAAAGGGATCCCTTACGCTAACGGCTTACATACAACACGTTGGAAGACGTTAAGATGAAATTGCTCGGTGCTCTAGACTACCCGCCTACAGGTGAGATCAATTTACTGTTCCTGCTTTTTGATCGTTGGTGAACCATTCACATCAATTTTAGTACTTCGTCCAACATGGCATAGGTTTGCTGCATGCCTTCTTCCATGCCGCCTGATATCATTCCGTCCCTATCGTCGACACTCAGGCAGGTCCCGGTTGATACTAGTTTCGTCATTCCGTTGCCCACTTCGATGAGTTCTATCTTCTGAAGGGACACATGTCCACGTTCAGCAAGACCGTCAAATTCGAAAGTTTGAACCGTCATCTCTGGGGAAACCATGTGGAAGCTCCCGTGGAAGATAAATTCGGCTCCATTCGGGCTGGTTTGCACAAATCGCCATGAACCACCGTCGCGTACGTCGAGATGCTCTACGCGCGTGGTATATCCTGGTCCAATCCACCAGCGTTCTAACTTGTCCTTTTGCGTCATCGCAGCAAAGACTTTGTCTCGGGGGGCATCAAATGTGCGTTCAATTACCATTGTTGGTTGTCCGGGCTCAGCTGTCACTTTAGCTCTATTCATTCTGATCGTCCTCCTGTAATAATGCGTCCAAGGTATCAAAGCGATAATTCCATAGTGCTTCAAATTGGTCCAGGTACTCACTCGCATCTCTCAAGGCATCGGGTGCGATACTGACAATTTGCTCCCTTCCATTTCGTCGTTTGACGATTAACTTAGCCTTCTCCAGTACACTCAAGTGTTTGGCAACGGCAGCGAACGACATTTCATAGTTCTCGGCAAGTTGACTGATGGTGCGCTGGGCATGGACCAGTTTCTGTAATATGTCTCTTCGAATTGGATCTGCCAGCGAGCCAAACAAGCCATCTAGATACGGATTATATTCAACCATATGGTTTAATGTAAGCCGTTTCGTATAGAATGTCAAGCACGCAGGTCACAACCCAATCGAACCTATTTTGGACATGCGTTCCAGGATATTGAACAAACGGGGGCTTTAGTTCAGCAAGAGATCTCTGTTAAAAATGCATAAATATTAATTTTCGAAAATATCTATCCGATGCACATTCTGTGTTATGGTTTAACTTAAGATAACCGAATGCTTATGGTCTGTTGTTGCGACCGGACTGCAGGCGTTGCTCGTGGAAAGGGAATATTCTCCTCGGTGATATGAACGTCAATGTCCAATGCGAACTCCTTAACGGACAACTTGTAGCGTCAACGCCATCTATGAGTTTTAATGGGGCAAATGCGGTCATTAGTCGGCATCATTACCGGGATCCGTATTCCAGGAACCAAGGCTTTCGGACCTGATACTCGTCAACCTATGGACAAAATGGCTCGGTAGTAACACTTGAGGTCAAGAAAGACCGCCCGTGTGGAGAGCTGAATTCGGAGGTCACCCATATGTCGTTCAAACAGTTTTATAACGGTATAAAGTTTTCAGAAGTTACGGTAGAACACTTTAATGAGCTGTTGACTAAAAATATGAGGGTTCTTTACCAACATGAGTTCAAAATCGCCGTTGCATTTCATGTCAAACGGTGTTTTGCTACAATTCTCGCTTTGGAAGTCTTCCCACCACTTCTTTTCCTTAGGATCAAGGTCCCTGGATATGCATAATACCCATTTGCTGATTGTTTTATTGTGTTGACTGGCACTGTCAAATGCCTTGCCAAATGATTCCTTAATTTGTGACGATCTACTTTCCTAATCGATTGTGCCACTTACAAAAAATTCACACTGATATACGACCCACTTATCACCGCTCTCAAATATAAGGTCTAATCCCCCATCGCCTTGTCGTGTGGAAATATGGTATACCTTCTTTGCCACATTCAAGTGAGTGTCGTACCCAAGACCGGAAACGCGCAGTTCTCCAAGTGTGCTTGCTGAACTTCTGATAGACTTCAGTCAGCATGTTCCTGTAGCAACAGTAGTGCACACATGTTTTCAAAGTGATGCCTTGTACTCTTCACGCCATAAAGCCCCGCAAGCAAATAGCTTATTTGCACGAGAATACCCCCTACGATAATTGCAGATACATTGCGGCTGTCGCCTTTTTTTCAATCTTATCAATAGAGCTACCAATGCGTATATTCGTCGTCAACATCCATATTATACCACGCGCGTCTTTCTACATGATGCGCGTTTGACTCGAGTAATGGTTCCGCAACGAGCATTGTCTTCATGAAGATCGTTTCATCAAACTCACGTCCACACTTGTATGAGCCGTGTACGCGTTTAGCGTCGGTACCTTCAAAGAGAAGATGCACTGTAAATATTTATGCCATTGAGTTATACTTTTCAGCAATGGGAATCATTCGGGTATCATGACTCTGAAGTTAGGGAGTAAGTTCAATGGACAAGCCTCAGAAGACTGTACAGGAAAAAACATCTGCCGATACTAAAGCCATTGGGTTCGACTATCAATATTATTATTTCCTTTACCAGATGTTGCACTTGAGACATGGGGAGTCTGTGGGGTATGAAGTGAAAGATGACGTTCACATTTCGAGAACTAATGGTAAGACTGTGTTGATTCAGATGAAGCATTCAGTTGTAACTAAGGCAGATGGGAATGTCGAAAATCTGACCGAGAAGGATGAAGACCTGTGGAAAACAATTTCAAACTGGATAGCAATGATTAACGATGACGCGGATGAGAGGACGACAATCAACCTACAAATTGACTTCATTAACCACCATCTTTTTCAACTAGTAACCAATCAATCTCAGTCTGATTCGAACAGATTTATTTTCAAAATGTCCGAACTCAATGATGGAAAGTTAAGTGTAGAAGCTTTCAAGGACTATCTTAGCTCCCTTGTGAAACAATCATCAGAGAGACAACTATCAACGGTAGATTCGTATATCTTGAAATTGCGTGAACAGAACGCTGTTTGGTTGACAGCGTTTCTGAAAAGATTGTCCATCTACCATAACGTGGACGATTTAATTTTCAAAATAAAACAAAAAATAAGAGAGAAGAATGTTCCCGAAACTAGAATTGAAGATGTATATGCAGCCGTCAACAGTCGGCTTCGAACTTTAATTTATGAAGATATTAAAGCGGGTAACAAAGTACACTTTTCGTTTGAGAACTACTATAGGGAGTTTACTAGATATTTCGAACTGGGGAGAACGAGAAGACTACCAATTCGACTAAACACCACAGCGCCAGAAGTACCTCAAAACGCTCAAGAGCATATGTTCATTACGCAACTAATAGATGCCGAGATTTTAAGTGTTCGAGACGATGACTTTGAAGAAAAGTTGGTTGAGTGCTTCTCCAATAAATATGAAATGCATAATAACTTGACCCGGTGGCTACACGATAGCGAAATTACGGAACATGAAAAAATGGCATTTGACTGGGAAAGTGAAAAAGAATGGAAAAATACCTTTGACAGAGTATATGCGGAGCATAAGACAAAACTCAGAAACCAGAACGCTCTGGACACTAGTGAAATGGAGGAGCCACGAGGGTTAGCAGCCGTCTGTTACTATGAAACCTTGAAGATAAAGCTGACCCTAGATGCAACGCAGTTACCCGTTACAATGTGTAACGGACAGTATTACCTCTTATCAGATAAGCCCTCAATTGGCTGGCTCTATAATTGGAAAGCAAGGTATCTGGTATGAATGACTTAAACTATAGTGAAGACGGGCTTTCGAATGGTCAGTTTGATACAGATTTCTTTAACAACGAAGCGAACACACAAAACGATGGTATCGAAGATGAGGACCGTGTACGTACATAAGCTTGAAAACTGCCTAAATAGGGCGATGGTAAATTATCGGTGCACGCTTGCAGACACCAACACTTCCAGAAAGCAGGTAAGCCTGGCAAAAAAGGAATTGAAGAGCTTGGATTTGCAAATGGCCGAGTTAAAAACCTATGACACATTGCTGTGCAGCGCCGCAAAGCGTCAGATTGAAATTAATTTGGATGATGGGGTAGACACGAACTATGGAAAATTTGCGAGATTGCTTGCAAAATTAAGATAATATTGGTTTGTTGAATGTACTGTTAAGAGATTTTCTTCCAGCCACTCACAGGGGACCGGTGAGTGGCTGGGTTAGCGCAGAGTTGCTTACTGTTTTCCACCTTTCGGTGTTTGGTGATTCGCCATTCTTTCAAAGAAATCTATAATGTAAGAATGATCCTTCTTAGCAAATCCGCTGGCGATTTCGGCACTGAAAATCTCTTTGACAAGGTGTGTGACAGGGAGAGGGACCCCCAGACTGTTGGCTGTTTCCTGGACGTTGTTGAGGTCCTTGAAGTTGATTTCGATACGTCCGCCTGGTTCGAAATCCCTATTAATAATTTTTGGCATTTTCGCTTCGAGAACAGCGCTGCCGGCTAGTCCTCCGCGAATTGCGGCAAATACTTTGTTCAAATCAATACCGGCTTTGGACGCAAACACAGCCGCTTCGGAAACAGCCGCCAAATTTATACTTACGACGATTTGATTTGCCAGTTTAGCGACTTGTCCCGCGCCTGTCTCGCCAACATGAACAATACTGTCGCCCATTGAGTGAAACAGAGGTAATACGCGCTGAAATGGTTCTTCATCACCGCCAACCATGATAGAGAGTTTCCCGCTAATTGCCATTGGTTCTCCACCGCTGACAGGCGCATCGAGAAAGAATATGTCGTTTGCTTTTAGTCTTTCTGCGAATGATTTTGCATCAGAGACGGAAACAGAACTCATGTCTACAACAATAGTGCCTGGATTGGCTTTGGCTGAAATTCCATTCTCTCCAAACAACACTTCGGCAACGTGTGCGGCGGCGGGAAGCATGGTGAAAATAATATCACACGCTTTGGCAAGTTCCTCTATGGACTCACTGGCCTGTCCGCCAAGCGTCGCTAAATCATTTACTGCAGCTCGATTTATATCGAACAGATATGTTTCAAATCCATCTTCAATTAAATGACGAGCCATAGGTTTTCCCATGATGCCGAGACCAATAAATCCTATTTTCATGCCTTAACTACCTCCATATGGCTATTTGTTCTTCGTTTTCATTCTATACCTAAATGAAAGAAAATGCAGATTGGATTTTGAAAATGAAAACAAACGACATATATGTCAGGGTTGCAGCGACATATAAGATAAAACATATCTGTTCCGTTTGTAGTTCTCCAGTTCCGTCATAACATCATGGCTGGATTTGTATCTGTGGAATGGCGGCTATTCAGCATAATTGCATCAACGCGGCCAATAAGTATGGATACAAGAGGGGAGTATGTTCAGTTTGAGGCCAAGCGGACGCTTGGATTCTCTCAAAAAGAGTCCGACCTATGAAGTTGAGCGGCCGGAGTCAGTGAAAGCCGTACATATCATCTTGTAGGAATCTCTACTAGCTTCGACTTTCATCGAGATCGACCGCGAAATGATTACAGGTCTGCTGCTACTCAGCAACTATAACATTTACACTGCTCATTGTTGGATGGTACAGATACTCGTCTGCGATATTCTTGTCGGTAATAATGCTCTCAATCTCGTTGGTATTCGCAAAGACAGCACTTGAATTACTTCCTATCTTAGTGTGGTCAAGCAGTGCAATGGTCCTCTTTGCCTTTTTCACCAGTTCGCGTTTCAATTGCACTTCGTACAGGTTGAAGTCTGACAACCCTTTCTCTGGGGTGAATCCGTTGGCAGACGTGAACATGATGTCGACATTGACTTGATCGAGAATGCTCAACCCTAAGGTTCCTTCAATGGATGAGGACCCTTTTGTCATCATTCCTCCAATCAAAATCACCGTAATATCAGGGTGTTCATTAAGCTCCAGACCAACATGGGCGCTGCTCGTTACGACTGTCAATCGCATTGATTCTTCCTTTAGGCAGTGAGCAAGTTCTAAGGCAGTTGAACTGGCATCAAGTAAAATGCATTGTTTTTCTTCGATAAAATGCAACGCTGCTTGAGCAATAAGTAATTTTTCCTTATGATTTCGTTTGATGCGGGCTGTGAAGCTCGTATCGTTGCCTCCAGCATCATTTAGAATGGCGCCTCCATGGGTCCTGGTTAGGAGGCCTTCCTTTTCCATATTGTTGAGATCCGTTCGCAGGGTTGCTTCTGATACCACAAGTTGCTCCGCCAGTTCGGAAACCGTCAACCGCTTTCGTTCTTTAAGTAAATTTAGAATTTGATTTCTTCTCTCTTCGACAAACATCTTCACCGTATCTCCAATCCTTTCGAATCTAAGTCTAAGTGATTTGTTTGCCAATAGCAATCATGAGCAATGTCTTGCCGCGCCGTGCATAGCACACACCGACAGACTTCTTGTCAGGGTGCAATGAACACGCTTTGGGTACAAACTGATTTTAAATACGTGTTGCAATGTTGTCGATTTCATTTGAAACACGTTCAAATGAAAGTATGATTGACAAAACACAAGTATATGATTAGTGTTGAAATGATTTATCATATTGACGGCGTTTTAGTGTAAACGGAAACAGGAATTATTTGGGGGCGATGCTAATGAGCATAAAATTCGGGTGTCAAGGTTCAACCTGGATGCTTGATTATGACGTTGAAGCCGACATGATGGATAAAATGATGAATGACGTTCAAAATGGTGGATTTCAAGGGCTTGATGTGCAGGTGAGTCTCTTAGGAAGATACCACGATGAGCCTGAGCGTTTAAGGTATGAATTAGAGACTAGGGACTTGCAGCTAGCTGCCTTGACGTTACCGACGGCCTTTGAGGGGGGGCATGAGTCAGAGACGGAACGAAAGAGAACGGACTACTACATTGATTATTTAAAGCATTTTCCGGGCGCCATTTTGAATGTGCCATCACGAGTGGGGCCAAGCCGGGATGACCTGTCGCGAAGACAAAGCGAAATTATTAATGGTGCAAACGAATTGGGAAAGCGTGCCTATGACAAAGGAATTATTGCCTCAATTCATCCCATTTCTTATAAAACCTCTTATTGGAGGACGGCTGACGACTATAAAATACTGCTTGAAGGTCTAGATTCGAGATATATGGGGTACACACCGGATGTCGGCCACATCACTTTTGGAGATATGGACGCGGCTGAGATATTTAAGGAATACTTTCAGTTGATACGACATGTTCATTTTAAAGACGCTTCAATCAGTCATGAGTGGAGAAAGATGGGCGAAGGCGATATCGACTTTGAAGGATGCGTCGAGGTCTTGGTAAATCGAGGGTACGGCGGTTGGATTATGGTGGAAGAGGAAACGCCTGAGGCACAGTTGAAGACGACCGAAACAATCGCTGAGCTCGGAAAATATGTAGAGCAGAATCTCGTTCCTATTGTGCGAGGAAATGCCTGAGACTGGATACGTGAACGTTGTTTACAGTATTACTCGACCGTTTGTTGATTGGTCCAGGGTCCATGGTAGAGGTCCAGGGTCTGTGGTCGAGAAAGAAATGTTTATGAAGGAAGGAGCTTTCTTGTGAAAAAACTGATTAACAACCCTGAATACGTAGTTGATGAAATGATTGACGGATATGTGGCCGCACATCAAAGCTACATAAGGAGACTGGAGTCCAACAAGCGCTCGCTAGTGACAAATAAGGCAACTCGTGAAGGCAAAGTCGGTATCGTCATCGGGGGTGGATCTGGACACGAACCTGCTTTCATGGGCTACGTTGGAAGTGGCATGGCAGATGCGGTCGCTGTCGGCAACATCTTTGCATCTCCGCCTCCTGCGCCAATTGTAGAGGCAACAAAGGCAATTAATAAGGGGGCTGGGGTACTGTACCTTTACGGCAACTATGCCGGGGACGTGATGAACTTCGGTATGGCTGCAGAGTTATCCGAGATGGAGTCCATTGACGTGGAGATGGTACTTACATCAGATGATGTCGCATCAGCGGCTAAAGAAGAGAAAGAGAAACGCCGTGGTATTGCTGGGGAGTTCTTTGTATTCAAAATGGCCGGAGCGGCAGCAGACAAGGGTTTCAAGTTAGCAGACGTAGCTAATATAGCTCGTAAAACCAACGAGAATACACGGTCCATGGGTGTTGGACTGACACCGTGTTCATTACCACAGACAGGGCAACCCAGTTTTGAACTGGACGATGATGAAATGGAGATTGGGTTGGGACACCATGGGGAACCAGGGGTCAGGAAGTCTCAACTTGAATCAGCAGATAATACCGCAGATATACTTTTAGCTGCGATTCTCGAAGATATGCCTTTGAGCACGGGGAGTGATGTAGCTGTCTTGGTAAACGGATTGGGCTCGACGCCGCTTATGGAACTGTACATTGTTTTCAGACGTGTACAGGAAGTCTTGCAAGAAAAAGGAATCAATATTTATCGTTCTTATGTTGGTGAATACATTACATCGCTTGAAATGGGTGGTTGCTCTGTCACCGTTACAAAACTCGACGATGAATTAAAAGAACTACTTGACCATCCAGTGGATTGCCCCATGTTTGTGCAAAAGTAAGGAGAGGATTCTTGTGAAGTTCACAGCTCAACAACTTATTTCATATTTCAAGGATGTTGGCAGGGTGATTGAAGAGAAGAAAGACTATCTTTCTGAATTAGATCGTAAATTAGGTGATGGCGATCACGGGGTAACTATGTCAATTGGGTGGCATGCAGTCAATGAGACGTTGGATAGCGAGTTGACGAACGAGCGTGATTGCGGAAAAATCAGTTCTGCAGTCGGAATGACCTTTTTGAATGCCGTTGGTTCTTCAGTAGGTCCGTTGTATGCTACTGGATTTTTGAGAGCAGCCAAGGTGGTTTCGCAGAAATCGGAGCTCAATGACAGTGAACTCTCACAGTATTGGATTTCGTTTATTAACGGAGTGAAAGAAAGGGGTCAGTCTAAAGTTGGGGACAAAACGATGATAGACACCCTACAACCTGCGTTGGAAGTTCTTGAATCGAAGTCCGGTGACTTTCCCAGTGTATTTGCGGAAGCGGTTCAAGCAGCCGAGCGGGGCATGAAAGCTACCGTTAATCTTGTGTCTAAAGTTGGCCGTTCAAGCCGCTTGGGAGAGAGATCGAAAGGGATTCAAGACCCTGGTGCCACTTCTGCCTACTTGCTCGTAGCCACTTTTCTCCAGACTGTCGCTCAGTAAGCTGCATCGGCCCTATAGAGAGTGACACCTATAGGGCCGCATCCTGCCTGAGTCCGTCTCAGGAATCAAATTCGGTTTCTTCGTAGGTTCCAATTTTTTCGACTTTGCGCGTGGAGTTCCCGCCTTGAAATTCACTTTCCATCCAAGCATCGACAATGGTTTTGGCCAATTCTGGCCCAATGACTCTCGCCCCGAAGGTGAGAATCTGTGCATTGTTACTTTTTCTGGCGCGTTCTGCTGAGTACGTATCATGGCAGACCGCTGCTCGCACGCCTTTGACCTTGTTGGCCGTGATGGCAACGCCTAGTCCTGTGCCACAGATGAGTATTGCTCGTTCAAACTTCTCAGCTTGGACTTCTTTCGCTACCTTATAAGCAACATCGGGATAGTCCACGACTTCATTTTCAAAGCACCCGTAGTCTACACATTCATGTCCTGAACTTGAGAGATGGTCCTTGATGGTGGCCTTAAGTGCAAGTCCCGCCTCGTCACAACCTATTGCTATGTTCACGATTTCTTCCCCTCTCGCATGTAAAGTCGTACAATCATACACAGCATAATTGATAAATTCTTTTAAAAATCCTGTTCTTATCGTCTATTGTTAACGATTACTGTTGAAATTGTCAAGACATCCACTTTCTTTTTATTTCATTTATGTTCATTAACTTTTGATTTAGTTGTTGTTGTTTGCTGTTAAGCTGAACTGAAACATGGTTGTGCCTAGCTCTTTACCAGTGTGGCAGTGCCCCACACAAGAGCCCACTCTTGAACCGCTGCCATGACCGTTTGCAGACTATACCCTTTTTGGGTAAGTGAGTACTCGATTCGTACGGGTCGCTCAGGGTAAACCTTTCGGGTAAGCACGCCGACTGATTGCAATTCTCTCAGCCGTTCAGCTAACATTCTGTCGCTTAAGCGGGGCAGCACGGCTAGGATGTCTGTAAAATGCTTTGGACCATCAAGTAATGTATAAACAATGAGTCCCGACCAACGTTTACCAAGGAATTCAAAGGCACTTTCAAAATTACTTGGTATGTGAGGATACTTCATAGAAACCACCACCCGTTTGGTTTTAGTCATCAAAAAGACTCTGGCCTTGGAGATGAACTGGCTGATTGAGAAAATGGGCAGCGGAATACCGACACCTTCTCAACCCCGTCCTTGTCGCGGCAAAGTAATGCACTTGTGTTCCTTCTGTTTTGTGTATCAATGCTGATTCTGGTGATACAGAGAGGTAGATACCGGAAAGTAAGAATTGGAGAAATATCTCACACCGCACTATTAGTGTGTTCCTAATGGAACGGAACGCCAATGCCAAGAACGGGTCATTTATAAAGGGTGAATTGACTATGGAATTTTTTAAGTTGATTTGGACAGAATTCATCATGACAGTTTCGTTTTAACTAGTCACTTAGGGGACTTTTCAAAAGGACCTTTACCTGTCTTGGACTGTTACTTAAGGGAATAATACGATAATATCGAAACGGGCATAACAATGCTGTACCTTGGCAGCGTTGGCTTAGGCAAAGTATTTATACTTAACGATAAAAGGAGTTATAACTGGTGGCGAAAAGAAGTTTGTTGAGGCACCCGGAACTGATAACCGCAGTGGTCGGTTTTGTTCTCATATACTGCACTATTATGTTGCCGCATATGATAGGTTTAGCAGATCAGGGAGACTTCATTCGGTCGATGCAAGTGTTTGGCATTCGGCATATGAGTCATAACAGGCAGTTGGAGTATCTGAATTATGCAAATCGCTTTTTTCGATCAGGTTTTCCTCACGAGTCAATAGCCTATTTCAGTTCTGTGTATCCGCTCATTCTCGCAGCCTTGGTCATAAATCATTTTCTCCATCCAGGCCTATTTGATATTGAGATTTTAGGCGTTATTTACATCCTTTTCGTATCCCTTTCTTTCTTTCTCCTTATTCGAGCCGTGAAAATGCTGACTCCGCACCTCTGGGTGGCTTATGTTGCTGGTGCTCTGTGCCTGTTCATATTTGCGGATATCGGATACACAACCTATTTCAACTCATTCTTCGAGGAACCAGCAGCCTACGTGTCATTTTTGTTGATGATTGGATTTGCAATGAATATCGTTGTGTCTTCAAAAAGAAGTCTCTTTTACTTAGTTGCATTCGGGATTTCGGCTGCCAGTTTTATAACAGCTAAGCAGGAAGATTTACCTTTAGTCCTTCCGATAGCAATACTGTGCGTCGGGTTAGCCTTCGTACAGAAAGGGTCAACCTGGAAAACACTCAGTATGGGCTTATCGGTAGTGCTGATCCTGATTGCCTTCGCTGATTTCAAAATTACGAATCCGGTCTACAACAAAATTAACGTGTTTGAAAGCGTGTTTCGGGGTGTACTGTACCATCAACCACAGGCGACAGTCGTGAAAGACTTAAAGTGGTTTGGTGTGGACCAAAAATACAAATCATTAGCTGACATGTCGTGGTGGGACAAAAACAAGCCATATAATGTTGAGGGTTCCGAATTTCAGAAAAACTTCTTTGCTAAGGTAAATCACGTGTCAGTCGTCGAGTTTTATCTGACGCACCCGGGTCGGCTTTATGAAGCAATGCAGTCGTCAACAGATGCTGCAGTAACAAACAGGCCGATGTACCTAGGGAACTTCCAGAAATCCTCCGGCTATCCCCCAGTGACAATTGCCCATCGAATGTCCGGTTGGAGTACGCTGAAAAGGAAACTGCTGCCGAGGTCCATATGGGCACTCGTCATCTTTTACGTGCTGTATTTTGGCCTGTTAATCTATCGCTTCTTGTTCGCAAATTCAAAGAACCGTGCGATAGTCGGCATCTTTATCATCATAGGACTCATGTCAATACTGGAATTTCCAGTACCCTATACGGCGGAAGGCATCACCGAGTTGGTCAAGCACCTCTTCGTATTTGATGTCATAACGGACTTTATGCTGGGCTTATCTGTAGTCTGGCTATTATATAAGATTTTCGCAAAGAATGTGCGTTCGCGCTAATATCACATGTTTGAACTTACTTTGATTTTATCAAGCAACTATATTTATGGGAGTAATGTAACGGCGCTTAGTCAAAGGCATTGTCATTAGGTCACAATTGTCTTGGCGGTTTACAACGACTGGAAGGAGCACATAGACACATGATGATGTCGCGAGACTCCAAGAAGTATAAGAGTATGCTGGTTGCAAAAACCGTATTGTTTTCAATTGCGGTGTTGTTCGGGGCAATCATGTCTGGATTTTTAATTTTCGCTAGAGATGTCGACGCGTTCGTGAGTGGATTCTTGTTTTTCATTTTCTCAGCGTGGGGAACTCATTACTCAGACAAACTCCTTGAGTTTAGAGTTCCTATCAAGAACTTCAGACGAAGAACCATGCACCGTTAATCTTGAACCGTCTCAACTGACATCTGAGCTGGTACTCGTTGGGTTTACGAATGGTTGTTTTTGAGACTTTTTGAAGAAAGACGAGTTTACAATGATGATAGTCTTTTTGTCATGTGGTGAAATGGGGTGGCAATGTGGAATTAGTACTCCCTTGGGTGATGGAAGGTTTCATCATTAGTAGTGCGATTGTTTTTGGTTTTGGCTGGTGGCAAATCCGCCGGAGAAATGTTCATGTACACCGGCTTTTAATGTTGACGGGTTCCATTTTGGCTGCACTGTTTTTCATTACTTATGTCTTCAAAACATTTGCAATTGGAGACACCATGTTTGGCGGCCCAAAAAACCTGGCAGCACCCTACCAGTTGTTTTTGCAGACACATTCTATTCTGGCAACTGTAGCCGGTATCATTGGCGTCGTGACATTGGTTTACGCTTTCAAGGCGCGGTTTCGAAAGCATAGAAGGGTCGGTCCCTGGACTGTAAGTCTGTGGTTTATCACAGCCGCAACGGGATTGACTGTGTTTTTGATGCTGTACGTGATTTATCCTCCGGGTCCCACAGCGAACATCTGGAAAGCGTGGATCGGATGAGGGCATTAACACGACGACAGGTCAGCGTCCAGGTGCACAGTCAAGTGAAGGAGCGCATTGTACTTGTGTTGGCCGTGCTCACAGTGGTGGGGTTGTTTGCCGTCAACATTGTTGGTTTTGTTGATACGGAAACGGGATCGGCGCTTGGCTGCGGGCATGATTGGCCGCTGTGCAACGGTGCTGTGATTCCTCATGTCTGGGGATTAAAGACGCTCATTGAGTTTAGCCACAGAGCACTGGTTGCGACGGTAACCGTATTGCTCCTCATCACGTCCGTTTCCGCGTGGGTCCTGTATCGCGGTTGGGTTGAGGTTAGAGCGCTTATTGCCGTAACTGTAGGCTTTGTTTTTGTTCAGGCTGGCCTCGGTGCCCTTGGCGTTATCTATGGCGACCCACCGTGGTTCCTTGCCTTTCATTTTGGATTTTCTTTATTGGCGTTTGTCGGTGCCATGCTGCTTGTCATTGTGTTACGTCAAATTAGAAAATCCGAACGGCGTGATAAGGGTTCACAGGCGGCGGGTATCACGTCGTCCGGCGTTTTACGACACGGCAGTGTTCCGCTGCGGTTGTCGCGACTCATCTGGTTTACGATTGTTTATATGTACGGAGCTATGTATTTTGGAGCGTACGTTTCAAGCACGGGCGACGGCTCTGCGTTTCGCGGTTGGCCATTCCCAACAGAGGCTCAGTCTCCTTCCGTTTTTATTGTTGACATTGTCCATCGGAGTATTGCATTTGGTTTAATTCTGCTCATTCTGTACTTGGCCGTTTTGGCGACTCGGAACGGACGCAAGCGACGAGATTTACTCGCTGGCAGTTGGATCACGTTCATACTAGCGCTCTGCCTAGCGTTCACCGGTGCACTATTGGTGTGGTCGCACCAGGTATTGTGGGCGTTTCTCCTTCACATCAGTTTTGTAACATTCGTGTTTGGCGCATTGTGCTATCTTGCTCTGCAGAGCTTGCCTGAACCAAAAAGTCGCGTCATAAAGCATCCTAGGACGGACTGAACCGACTTTGTAAATACTTCTGAAGCCATGCGGCCAGTAGTGAAAATCCTGCCCAAAGTATAAACCAGTATAAGGTGAGGACATATGGAGTATGGCTCAAATGTGTGTTGCTTGCGGTCATCGCATTGATGATAAGGAAACTTCCTGCGCCAATGAGTGAGAAGTAATACCACGGCTGAATCTGCTCAAGTTGGATCCATCGCGAATAGTTTTCTCCGGGAGCCGCCAGATAAGCGCGGAAGCCAATAAAGGCGAACAATGCGGTCAGAAAGAGGAACCAGATAACGACAGCAAAATTCATCGAGTGTCCCGCCGACACAGAGAGGATAAGCTTGTCGTTCTGAAAGGAGCCGCCAAACCCAACATCGGGTGAGAAATAGCTGGTCGGAGACAGGCCCCGGAGAATCGTGGAAAGGTGCTGCGCCGTGGTCAAGTGTCCATGAGAAACCGCGTGTCCTGGATGGGTTGAGGGATGCATGGACAGGCCGATTGAGACGGGGACCGAACGAACTACGGATAATCCCAAAGCCCAAGGAAATGCAGTAATAAGGATAGCGGAAAAGGCAGTCAGGAGACCGGCCTGTATGACTGCTGCGCAAGCTAGACCTGTTGCCATGAAGACGCCCGATATGAGCAGGTTCTTTCCGAGCCATTCCAATAAAGCGATGAACGTGATGGGATTCCCGGAAGCATGGTCTACGATGGCAAGAAGCAGGAAATTGAGCAGGAAAGCGGTGAGTACGATGGTTGCGGAAAGCAGCAGTTTGACGCGCAACAGAGAACTTCTCGTAATTGGGAATGACAATGTAAACCACAGACTTCCTTTGTTTCTGTCTGCCGATACAAGTACAATCGTGAGTCCCATGGCCACAACGGGCGCAAAATAACTGACCGCAACGTCACCGCTAATGACAGCGTTGGACACGGGATGTCCACTTGCAGCAGGGGAGTATTGAAGTTTGTATACGATGGGAGCTAGAAAGTTCCACAGTATGAACGCCTGACTGTTTCCTGTACGCGACTGCTGGACGAACGTCAGCAAGTGGGAGAAGGGCCCGTACAGCATCAGTAAAAATGCCGATAGGATCCACCACCGGTGTTCTTTCCATTCTTTAAATAGTAAAGGTTTGGGTAAGAATGATTCCTTCACGAGGGCATTCCCTCCTCAAGTAGGTTTGCTGCCTCATTGATAGCGGGGGCAGCGAAGCGTCACTTTATACACAGCTTACATTCCAAAGAGACAGATGTGGATACATGCAAATGCGTCTAGAGAACTACGTGTACTACTACGGGTGGTACAGTAAAAATACCTTAATGCAGCCGCATCGTCAAGGCTCACGTTTTGATGTGCTTTTAAGAAGGCAGCATCATGATGTGAAACAAGGATGGAGTTTTTCGTGTGAGGTGAGTGAATGTGCTGATTGACGACATTTTGACCGAGTTGCAAGATTTGCCGGGAACGGAATTGCAGGCAATTTTGAATCTCATTCGTGCGAAGAAGGATACATACCATCGTCCGCTGGCGTTTGTTCAGGAATTGATGGGATTTGAGTTTCTGAATGAGACAGAGAACGCTTTCTCCTATCGGATGAAAGTCACAGACGATTTAGTCAATCGCTACGGACTGTTACATGGAGGTCTAACCACCGCTTTTCTTGATACAGCCATGGCAGAAACTGCTTTTAAGATCGATAACACGATTGATCGAGCCCTGACTTTGAATATCACCGTAAATTTTATTCGTCCTGGTCTTCCTGACGATGAACTTGTGACACATGTCAATGTCATTCAAAATTCCAGAGTGATGATTGTCTTTCAAGCAGATGTGAAAAATGGAGAAGGAGACACGCTGGCAACAGCTATGGCGCACTTCTACAAACAACATAAGAGAAAGAAGTCATAACGAGAATGAATGAGAGCAGGCTGAGTTGAGTTGAAACTCAGCCTGCTTCCAGCCTGGGCACATGTAAAAACTGAGGTCAGGTATTCGTAGTCAGGAACAGTGTTCTCAGGTGGCTAGTGACTGGTGGTTGCAGGGTTGGGGAACAATGGGCCCGTTTATCCTTCGCCGACAGCCGAATCGCTCCAGATGATTTGGGCTGAAGAGGATGACCTTGGCGTGGGGCCGGACAGGTCTGGAATATGTTCCGCCATGTGTTTTAACAGAACTCGAATCCCGGCAGCACTGGAAGATCGACCGCTTTCTACGTAAAAATCGGAAATGGCATTGAGAATTGAGCCAATGCACTGCGAATAACAATGACTCCCAAATTTGAGGAGTTCCTCTGCGGCCCCTAGGAAAACTGAGGTCGCAATCAGGTCTGTACTTCCGCCTAAACCCTCTACAGCCAACAGTGTTCCTCGGATTGACTCCTTGATGACAGATTGATTTAAAGAAAAGTGAATGAGCCCGTATTCAACGACGGACTTTGCCGAAAAGTGGGATATTTCCAGAATGTCTTCCAAAGTGACGGGAACGTCCACGTAGGATACAAATCCATAGCTTAATGCATCTTGAACGACAGATGCCAACAGAAATTCTCCGTGATGTTGATACTCTCTTTCCATCAGTTGATGAAGGTGAGATTTCATGGTTTCAAGCTTTGTGAGCAGTGCTGAGTCCATTTCTGCTACCTCCCTTTAAATATCAGAATAGACTGTTAATTTTGTTCTAGACATTTTGGACATCGCCTGAGTTTGCAAACACATGAGGTGATGAACTGCGCAACCGAACTGTGAAACCAGTGAGGTGATTGAAAGGAGCCGCATATATTACCTACATTATACAATAAAATCTAGGGTTCAAAGCAAGTTCAAACAAAATTTATATTCTGACTTATCTGTTGAAAATGAGACACATTCGGATTGTAGATTTCTTGGACGTATTACGCGGATTTGATGGGTTTTTGATAAAGGAGGCCGATGATCTACCCATGATATATCCAACTGCAGCTGGTTATCTCTTTGACACCTAGTTGAAGAGTTTCTATATATGGTCTTCTCGACCAATGGAGTATATTGTTGTATACTGCTAAACCCCCCTGTTTGAGACTGGGGGGTTTAGCATCTTTGCTGGAGACGAGTTGGCCTCTCTTATGGGACATTGTTCTTTGGAGACACGTCAGAATGGGCAAGGACATATCAATGACTGTGCCAATGGCACAAGGACTAGGATTGTGTTTGCTTGGTAACAATGGATAGCGGTTGTCCGTGCTGACGAATAACGAATTCGTAATTTGCGGGATATGAAACGGCAGGTGTTGTGAGTGGGGATTCATGCGTTTTTCAAGAGTTTAAATGAGTTGGAACGCATCTTTCGTGCACCCGGAAAATTCAAGTTTGAGGAACATAATATTTCTAGCCATAGTTTCAAGGTGGCGCAATACGCTCAGTTTTTGGGGACTGTGGAGGAGTCAAAGGGCGAGAAAATAAACTGGAAATCCCTATATGAAAAGGCATTAAATCACGATTATGCGGAGGTTTTTATCGGAGACATTAAGACCCCCGTCAAGTATGCCTCCAGCGAGTTGCGAACACAGTTGCTTGAAGTCGAAGAAGCAATGACCAAGAAATTTATTGACAAGCATATTCCAGATGAATTCAGGGCCCTTTATCGTGAGAAATTAAAAGAAGGGAAGGACAACTCGGTCGAGGGAAAGATCCTTCAGGTGGCCGATAAAATGGATCAGGTGTATGAGGCGTATCAGGAACTGCAGCGAGGCAATACTGAATCTGGTTTCGTGACGATGTATCAAGAGGCACTTAGCGCAATTGAAAATGTGGAGCTTCATTGTGTAACCTATTTCATGGAAAATATTTTGCCTGATATGTTAAACGAACAGCACATTTTTGCAGTCGATCTCCGGCGCATTACACATGAGGTGTTGCGTAAAGAAGGGAAGTAGTGGCGCCGTACAGGAATAGTAGTGGTTGCCGACGTCCGCTTTCGCGTCCCATACCAGTGCTGAAAACAGAGAGGTGAACTAGACTAAGGCGCCTAGTTATAAACGATAAGAGATACAGGTGAATTACGACTAGTACTTAATGTTACCTCTCTTTTAAATTGACTCCACATTGTCCACGCGTTCCGGTCAAAAATTTAGCCAATCTTGCTCTGCTGTGCACTTTCATCCTGCAGTACAATCACCGAGGTACAGAAAGTTCTCTTTGTGCCGCCACCCTTGGCATAAGGAGAACCTGAACATACCAAACCAGGAGCGAGGGAGATAATCGTATGTTAGACGACCGAATTCTTTACTCAGACTATCGCGATAAACTGATGTCGGCGAAAGAGGCTGCCTCCTTCATTAAAGACGGTATGACAATAGGGATGAGTGGATTCACGAAATCGGGAGACGCGAAAGCTGTTCCCATGGAGATGGCCAAGCTGGCGCAACAGTTTGGAACGAGAGTGAACTTGTTGACAGGAGCGTCTCTGGGCCACGAACTCGACGGGATTCTGGCAAATGCCGGAGCGATAGAAAAGAGAATGCCATTTCAAGCAGATGCGGGTATGAGAAAAGCCATTAACAGAGGTGAACTGAACTTTGTCGACCAGCATTTAAGCCATACTGCAGAAATGCTCCAAAGTGGACAAATGCGCGGGATTGATATAGCCGTCATCGAGGCAGCTGCATTGTTGGAAGATGGTTCAATTGTTCCTACAACTTCGGTCGGTAACAGTGCCTTATTTGTCCACTTAGCTGATAAGGTCATTATCGAATTGAATGAATCGCAGCCAATGGAACTGAGGGGCCTGCATGACATTTACATGCCAGGTAATCGCCCGGGACGGCAGCCCATTCGTATCACTCGGCCGGAAGATAGAATTGGCACCGAATCAATGCACGTGAACCCTGATAAGGTGGTTGGTGTTGTCGTGACAAATCAGAGGGACGATCCGTCTACAGTGTTGCCGCCGGACTACGAAACGGAGCAAATAGCGGGACATTTGTTGGATTTTTTCACGCACGAATTGAGGATGGGTCGGTTAAGTCAAGAACTGCTGCCGTTACAAAGCGGAATTGGTACTACGGCAAATGCAGTGTTACGAGGATTTCTCGACTCTCCCTTTCATCACTTGAAAATGTATTCTGAGGTACTGCAGGATTCGGTGATTGATTTGTTCAATTCAGGCAGAATGGATTTTGCATCGGCTTCATCCATCACGCTTTCAAAACCGATGGCGCAACAGTTTTTCGATGACTTATCCAGATATAAGGAAAAACTGGTCCTTCGTCCACAGGAAATTAGTAATCATCCTGAAGTCATTCGAAGACTGGGTGTGATTGCGATTAATACCGCGTTAGAAGTGGACTTATATGGAAACGTAAATTCCACTCATGTCGCAGGAACACAGATGATGAATGGAATTGGAGGATCGGGAGATTTTGCTCGAAACAGTTATCTATCAGTATTTGTAACAAAATCCATTGCAAAGGATGGGAAGATTTCGTCCGTAGTGCCTATGGCGACGCATGTTGACCATACCGAACACGATGTCGATGTGATTGTTACAGAACAAGGTTTGGCGGACCTCCGGGGATTGTCTCCCAGAGAACGTGTGAGCCAGATGATTGAACATTGTGCACACCCAGATTATAGAACGGCGCTGTGGGATTATTACAAAAGTGCCTTGAAACACGGCGGGCAGACACCCCATGATTTGGAACATGCATTTGTGTTCCATCAGCGCTACAGTGAGACCCAAAGCATGTTGCCCGTCAGACAATCTGCAACGGTATAGACACACAGCGAGTTTTTAACCCCAGTTCGGGACGAAAAAGGGCCTTATGGGACTGTTTTAGTCCCATAAGGCCCTTTGGTTTTCATGAAGTTGGCATAGATGACCCTGAACGAATTTATATATGAGAGATACATGAGGTATGACAGCCAAATTCACAGGTTCATCATGAAGGTGGCATGAATATCAAGGGAAGGGATGGTGTATTCTAGAGACTACTAGGTGAAATATGAATGCTAGTGGTTTTGCCAAGTTGTCGATTTGTGATATAGAATAGCAGTTGGGAAAATACATGTGCTTACGAAAAATTAGTTTGAAAGACAGTCGTCCTGCTCACCGTTTCGCAGGGTTTACAGTTAATGAATGAAGTTGTGGAGGGAACACCATGGACGGATTCAAGAAAACGAGGAGTCACGAGAAGGACATTCTTGTTCCGGATTGTTCTGTGGTATCCAAAACTGCGCTTCGAATTGCGATTGTCAGTCTGTTTCCTGAACGCCTCACAGACCTTATACAGTACCTGTCTCAGAACTGTGTTGATATATTCATAACCCACACGGTGAAATTGGCCGTCATGCGTGCCATGGAGCCTGACGTGATGATCCTGGACCACACAGTGGCCGTTCCAATTTCATGCAAGTCAAATGCCGACGCGGTAGGGAACCTGACTGCAGCATACTTGCTGCCAAGACAAGCGGACCCTAATCACCTGGATTTGAGTGCAAATGCGGAGGTCATCATGTATCCAACGGATTTTCCAGAGGTTTTGTATCGCTTACGAGTGCTCGAGCGGAGGCAGCGCAAACCGTTCCAGCATTTGGACAACGTGCAGGTCTACAGCGGATTGGTCATCGACTATAATCGGAAGCGTGCAGAACTCAATGGAACTAGCCTGGGTCTTACGAAATCCGAATTCGACATTTTGTGGATTCTGATTCAATCGAATGGGCGGGTTCTGTCGCGGGATGAAATCATGAGTACCGTTTGGGGAGAGAAGTATTTCCCCGGAAGTAATACCATCGATGTTCATATCAAGGGTCTGCGAAGAAAACTGAAGGACAGTATCAGAAATCCAAAGTACATTCAAACAGTCCGTGGTATTGGTTACCGTTTTGCAAGCGGAACTTAACAGCGGTTGGATTGACTCGCAAACATGACACCGCACAGGCCGCCAACGGGCCTGTGTTTGTGCTGTCAACAGGAAGGTGTTTGCTATCGGAATCGTCATTGTTGAATTTTGTGAGGGGAATGTTGCAGCACTTCTGTTACTCGAGGAACTGCTCGAGACAGAGTTTCCTGAAGTTGCCGTATTACAAAGTGATTGTCTCGGACGATGCGGATTGTGCAGGGTGAGGCCGTTTGTTTTAGTCAATGATAAGCAGATTTTTGCAGAGAATACGGATGAGTTGTTAGACAAGGTGAAAGCAGTAATCGCTCAAGAACTGCAGTTCTATTCCAACTGATAGGCAGAGCGGCGGTTGCTTGGCATCCTGAGCTGTCTTCATTCTTCTTCACGCATTGTTTAGATGGTCTTCATGATAGACAAGGATTATGTAGCAGATAATGATGGCAGCATGGGTGCACGCAAACGAGAAACACGCAAAACAGGAGCGATTGCCATGGACATAATGTCTGTAACGAAGGTGCCGCCTCCGAGCACGGAAGCGGTTGTGTTGTGTATTGGAAAGTTTGATGGGGTTCATCTTGGACATCAAGAAATTCTGAGGGTTGCACAACAGTACACAATGGACGGCGGCGTGCTGGCCGTAATGAGTCTTTGGCCTCATCCACTGTGGGTACTGGCGGAACGAGAAGAGTTTCAGCACGCGTTGACACCTTCATCACAGAAATGGACCTGGTTAAGCCAATGCGGAGTCGAAAGAGTCTATGACATTGAGTTCACCAGGGATTACGCCACAACATCTCCAGAGACGTTTGTTTACGAACACCTTGCAAGATTGAATTTGAAACGCGTTGTTGTTGGCGAGGGGTTTAATTTTGGGAAAGGTGCGGCTTCGACAACACAGGAACTCGTAGACTTGTGCAGCGATATCGGTGTACCTGTGACTGTGGTGCCGACCATTAAGGTGAATCGCAAAAAAATTAGCAGTACTCAGATTCGAAAACATGTGGAAGCGGGTCGCGTCGCAGCCGCCCACGCTCTTCTGGGTCATCCATATGAGTTGACTGGAACGGTGGTTCACGGAGACGCAGTTGGACGGACGCTCGGTTTTCCTACGGCGAATTTGAGCGGGCTGGACGAATTTGTCATGCCCGCACCCGGTGTTTACGAAGCCCTCGTGAGAACGCATGAGGCAAAGTCTTGTCAGAGCGATTTCTGGTATGCGCTTGTCAGCGCTGGTTACCGTCCCACAGTGAACGGTAATAGCTACAAGGTTGAAGCTTATCTTATGGACTATTCGGGGGATTTGTATGGAAGTGAACTGACCATTGGCTTTCTTCACCGACTTCGCGATGAAGTCCGATTCCCGGACTTGGACAGTCTTGTGAAACAGATGCAGCAGGACGAAGAAGTTGCACGAGCAAGGTTTGGGCTGCTGCAGACCAAGCAAGAGACCAAGCAAGCAGAGACCAGGTAACAGACCGGGCCATTGTGACGGTGAGGGTGAGACAAGAAGACAGCCGGATAAACAACTCAGGCTGGTATTAGAGAAAAATGTTGTCTCTTTACTTGTAGATATAATAATAGAGTTAATATAAAATGTTTAGACGAAAGCATACAAAATATACTAGATAGGCTTCTATACGTGACGTTCAAAACTTGTATAAGAGTTGTTCGGGGTAAGGGGAGTACAAAAACGAGGAGGATGTTTCATTTGAAACTGAAGTCTGTTGTGTACTCTCTTTCCGTAGCAGGGGCCGCAGGTATGTTGTTTGGTGCTACAGCGTTGCCGGCCTATGCAGCTTCACACCGTCAAAGCACCCGTCCACTTGAATCTTCAAGGTCGAATCAGCCGTTCAAACACGTCTACGTCATTATGATGGAGAACCAAGGCACACCGAACATTATTGGGAATTCTCAGTTGCCCTATATTAACAAACTTGCGAAACAGTATGGTTATGAGAACAACTACTTCGGCGTGACTCATGAAAGTCTTGCCAACTATGTAGCATTCTTCAGCGGTAATAACTGGGGCACTCACAGTGACAACCCAACACAGACCTTCAACCACACCAATCTGGTGGACCAGTTGGCGTCGCATCACATTACTTGGAAAGGCTACATGCAGAGTATGCCTTATCCAGGATTCAAGGGGTACTGGTACCCTGACAATGAACCCAAAGGTACTGCTCCTTCCAAGACGCCTCCCAACGCCTTGTATGCTCTCAAGCACAACCCTTTTACGCTCATGACAGACATTGCAAATCATCCTAGTCGAGAGAAAAACGTGGTCCCTTTCACACAATTGCAGACGGACCTGAACCACAATCGCGTACCAAATTTCTCATTTATTACACCGAATGTCATTAACGACATGCACGGTCAGCCGCCGGGTCCAGGGTCGACGGTGACATACAATGATCCCGCTAAGTTGTATCAGGCCGGAGACAACTTTGTGAAACGAACAGTCAAAGAAATCATGTCATCGAGAAGTTGGAAAACAAGCAAGTCCATCATCTTTGTGACATGGGATGAAGCAAACTATCCGTATCCGCCAAGCTCGACCACCAGTAAGCAGTTAAAACAGTTTACCGCGCCAGGACCGGATGCACCTATCGTGCCTGCCGGCACTGTCGACGGCTATAAGTGGCCGGGTGGTGCTTATGGTGGCGGCAAAGTACCCATGATAATGATTGACAATGCTTTTCCGCATCACTTTACGCTCAATACTTGGGCAAATCACTATTCACTGTTGCGTACCATCGAGCAAAATTGGCACTTGGGCTTTATTGGGTATGCCTCAGATTCGCGTCAGGTAAAAACACTGCCTGTTCCCGGGGAACCGCAGTTGAGGCACAGACGGTCTGACAACTAATCTTACCGGCACAGACTCGCTACCAACAGACTCGCCTACCAATTGATGAAAAGTACATCACAGTGCCCCTCCGTTTGGCTGACGGAGGGGCACTGCTCTACTTCTACTATGACAGAGTCAACCTGTGCTCGTGTTGAGGATGTGACTGTGTGGTTTGAACGGAGATGGTTTCGACTCGCAAGTGCACCTGGATTAAGGGAAGGCCCAAGTTAGCTGTTAGGCTTCTGTGAAGGCTGGACAATAATGCTTCAGCGGCTCTCTGAATGTTTGTTCCCAGTTCGATGGCTGCATTGACTTTTACAGTGAGGGAAGGTTCAAACTCGACTTTCGTTTGGCGTAGTCGAAATGGGTGTTGTTCTTCTGATACCACACAAGTAACCAAGTCCTTGATTGCACGAGGATGGACATAAATACCTCCTCCGGAAAACACCGGATTGACGATAAGCCGCCTTCGTTCCTCACCAGTGGTTCCTTGGGGACTCAGTTTTTCCAAGCGGTATTGAATTTGTTTCAACAGCCAGTAGTGTTTTGACTGCTGAACTTGTGATGCTGCAATTGGCATAGCGTGCATCCCGTACATGCGCAGGCGCGAGGCAAGAGCTAACTCTTCGCTTGACACGAAGTCTTCAATGGCTAGCCAGTTGATATCTTCTGTTAATTCCAGGTTGCTGCAGATGGTAAGAATCATCTTTCTGGAGGTGCCTAAAACGAGGAGGTTGTCATTACCTTGGTAATGTGACAGTGCGGTCATGACGTCTGCTCTGTGGTCTTTGTTCATGAAGATGGCTCGTCGAACTGCTTTGATTGCATGCTTCTCCAGTTTTCCGGAGTAACCTGCAATCATCTGTCCGTGAGAAATGAGTACGCCGTCGTCAATGATAAGACCACTGCCGGTCTTCTTTGCCACTTCTTCCGCGACATAGCTTTTTCCGGTACCGCTGGCTCCTACCAGTGCAAAAATCTTCACTACCTGAGCACCTC